>CAIQQQ010000116.1 GCA_903873995.1 uncultured Rhodospirillales bacterium | reverse complement strand
GCAGGACAATGACGTGTTCGGCCATGTCAACAACGTGGTGTATTATTCCTGGATCGATACGGCGGTGAACAACTTTTTGATCCAGAACGGGATTCTGGAGCTGGGCGCGAGCGAGATCGTGGGCGTCGTGGCCGAGACCAACCTGCGGTATCTGCGCGAGATCGCCTATCCGGACCCGGTGACGGTGGGGGTGCGGGTGGAGCGGCTGGGGACGTCTTCGGTTCGGTATCTGTCGGCGGTGTTTCGGGCGGATGAGGATGTCGCCTCGGCCGAGGGGTTCTTCGTGCATGTGTATGTGACACGGGCCACGATGCGGCCGGTGCCGATCCCGCCGGCGCAGCGGCTCGCGTTTGAATCGATCATGTGAGGGGCAGTGATGGACACGGGTCTGGCCGGCAGGACGGCGTTGGTGTGTGCGGCGAGCAAGGGGCTCGGGCGGGCGTGTGCGATGGCGCTGGCGCAGGAGGGGGTGCATGTCACCATCACCGCGCGCGGTGCCGAGGCTTTGGAGGCGACGGCGGCTGAGATCCGCGCTGCGACCGGCGTTGTGGTGACCACGGTGGCCGGCGACATCACCAGCGAGGCGGGGCGGGCGGCCGCACTTGCGGCGTGTCCGGCGCCGGATATCCTGGTGAACAATGCCGGTGGGCCGCCGCCGGGGGATTTCCGGACCTGGGAGCGCGATGACTGGGTGGCGGCGCTGGATGCCAACATGCTGACGCCGATCTTTCTGATCCGCGCGGTGGTGGACGGGATGATCGCGCGGGGATTCGGGCGGATCGTGAACATCACCTCGGGCTCGGTGAAGTCTCCCATTGCGACTTTGGGGCTCAGCAACGGGGCGCGGGCCGGGTTGACCGGGTTCGTGGGCGGGCTTTCGCGGCAGGTGGCGCGGCACAACGTGACGATCAACGGGCTGCTGCCGGGGCCGTTCCTGACGGATCGGCTGCGCAGCAACGCGCGAGTTGCTGCAGAGGCTTCGGGGCAGGATGTGGATTCGCTGCTGGCGGAGCGGGCCAAGGCGACCCCCGCGGGGCGGGTGGGTGATCCGGCCGAGTTCGGCGCGGCCTGCGTGTTTTTGTGCAGCGCGCAGGCGGGGTTCATCGTGGGGCAGAACCTGCTGCTCGATGGCGGGGCGTTCAACTCGACGATGGGGTGAGGAGAGGGTGATGCTGCGCCTGCTGGTGGCGGTGTTTCTGATGCTTGCGCCTCCTGCGCTCATGTCGTCGGCCTGGGCGCAGAAATCGGCGGACACGCTGCGCATCACCTGGCGCGAGGCGGTGCCGGACCTCGATCCCTATCGCAACAGCACCCGCAACGGGCTGGTGGTGGCGTTTCAGGCGTGGGACGGGCTGATCGCGCGCGATCCGCAGACCTTCGCGCTGAAGCCGCTGTTGGCGACCAGCTGGAAATACAGTTCGGACACGACGATCGATTTCGAGCTTCGCGCCGGCGTCACGTTTCACAACGGCGATCCGTTCTCGGCCGATGACGTGGTCTATACCGTGAACCAGGCGATTTCGGACCCCACGGTTGCCGTGCCGAACAACTACGCCTGGCTGGAAGGTGCTGAGAAGCTGGGGCCGCTGCAGGTGTGGCTGCGATTGAAGCGGGTGTTTCCGGCAGCCCTTGAGTTTCTGGCGCTGACCTTGCCGATCCTGCCGCAGAGCTATCGCGAGGCGGTGGGGGCAGAGGGGTATTCACGCGCGCCGGTGGGCGCCGGCCCGTATCGCATCGTGCGGGCCGAGCCGGAGCTGATCGAGATGGAGCGGTTCGACGGCTACTACGCCGACAGTCCCAAGGGCCGCCCTGCGATCCAGCACATCGTTATCCATGAGGGCGGGGACGGGGAGACGGAGCTCAGCGATCTGAAATCCGGGCGGGCGGACTGGATCTGGCAGTTCCTGCCGGAGAAGGCGGCCGAGATCGCGCGCGATCCGGCGCTGGTCGAACTGCGCGGCGACAGCATGCGGGTGGGCTATCTGTCGATGGATGCAGCCGGGCGGTCGGGCGAGACGCCGCTTTCCAACCTGAAGGTGCGCCGGGCGATCGTGGCAGCGATCGATCGGGTGAGCCTGGCGCGCAACCTCGTGCAGGGGGGGGCGAAGGTGCCGGAGGCGCCGTGCTATCCGACCCAGTTCGGCTGCGATGCGCAGGCGGCTCTGCCGGTGCCGTTCGATCGCGCGCGCGCGCGGGCGCTGCTGGCGGAGGCGGGGTATCAGGACGGGTTTCGCACCGAGCTC
>CAIQQQ010000115.1 GCA_903873995.1 uncultured Rhodospirillales bacterium | reverse complement strand
TGCTGGCCGATGACGGGCGGGAGCCGCGGACCGCGCTGCTTCATACCCTCGTGAACCGGCTTCGCGTGGCGGCACCGCCGGCGCTTGCGACGCCAGCAGGCGGCAGCGACGCCGCGCACGCGGCCGCCGCGATTTGCCAGGCTGCCTTGCTGTCGCGCGGCGCCCATATCATCGCCCTCGCGGCAGGCCCGAGGCCGCCTTCCCCAGCGTCGGTCGCAGCCCTCCTGCAGCTCATCGAGGCCCATCCCGATCATGTTCTGCCGGGGGGGCTGGGCCGGTCGAGCCTGGCGCGCTGGGGACTCGCTCAGGCGGATCGCGCAGCCCTTGAAGACGCGGTGCCCGATCCGGCCGACGAGGCGGAGGAGGATCTTGTTGCTGTGTTGCCGGGCTCCATCGGCCTTGTGATCGCGCTGCGGCGAGGGCTGTGGGACGAGATCGGCGGCCTTGATCCGGCGTTGGCCGACGGGGCGGGCCTGGAATGCGCCGATGCCGCCCTGAAAGCGTGGCTGCTCGGCAGCCCGATCGGCCGCGTGGCCGAGCCATGGGGCCCTGGCCTTGATGCTGCTGGCCTTGATCATGCGCCCTTGGCAGGCGGTCCCGTGCCAGACGGGCCACAGGCACCGCCGGACGCCGCGTGGCAGGCCTCCGCCCTGTTCCGGGCGCGCTGGGGCGATCTGGGTCTTGAGCAGGAGATGCATCGATGAGCGCCTTGGCCGTCCGCTTCCCCGGCGAGAGCTTTCTCAGCCAGGCCGAGTTCGATACCCATCGTCGCGATCAGCAGCCTACGATCGACGCGCGTTTTGTTCATGAGGCCGCGATCGGCCGGGAGGCGGCGGCGATGCTGGAAACCAACCCGGGGACCGCCGGACTGACCCGCGCGGGCACCTGTGCCCCGTGCCTGCGCCCGGCGCGCTTTGCCACACCGCTCCCCGCCGATCCGGCGGCCGAAGCAGCGATTGACTGGCGCGAGGGGCAGTTCTGCGACTGCGCCGACCGGCTCGGCAACCGGGCGCGGGCGGTGCTGCATTTCATGGAGGCACAAGGCGGGCTCGCGTCCTGGTCGCGCATCGCCTCCTTCGGACCGCCGGGGCTGATCGACCGCAAGCTTGCCGCGAGCCGCGACCAGCACGGCAGCTTCACCCGCCTCGCCCGCCTGGTGCGCGCGCAGGCGGGCGAGGCATCCAGCAACGGCTGGCGCCTGGATGCGCCGGACGGGGCGTTTCATATCGCAGTGAGCTGGGATCACCTGACATTCGTGCCACCGCTGGACGAGGCGCTGGCGGAGCTGCGCCGGATCCTGGCGCCCGGCGGCCAACTTGTTTTCACGTTGCCGCTGCGCTACCGGGCCCACGCCACGGTCTCGCGCCTGGGACATGTGCCGCGTCAGGGAGGGCTGTTGCCGGCGGAGTTTCGCGGCGAGATCCACGAGGTCGGCTGGGACATTCTGGAGCGGCTGCGCGCGGCGGGTTTTTCGCGCGCGCTGGCGCACCAGTATTGGTCGGACGAACTGGGCTATCTTGGACCGTTCAATCTTTTGCTATCCGCTTCCGCGTGAAGAGAGGGTTGCCCCGGCATGCGATAAGCGCGCATTGCCTGACGCACTGGATCGTACCGGAGACAACATGACCGCGACCTTCACCCTTCCGCCGGATCAGGTCGTGCGCGCCCGCGCGCCGCTGCGCCTGGGCCTTGCCGGCGGCGGCACGGATCTCAGCCCGTATTGCGACGAGTTCGGCGGCGCCGTGCTCAACTGCACGATCGACCGCTATGCCTATTGCTTCATCGAGATGAGCCAGGACGGACTGGTGCATTTTGTGGCCCATGATCTGGGCGTGGCCGAGTCGATGACGCCGGACGCGGCCGGGATCAATGGCGCGGCCCTGGTGCTGCACGCCGGCGTCTATCGGCGGATGATGCGCGATCATGCCCATGGTAGGATGATGCCGTTGCGCATCACCACCCATGTGGACGCGCCGGCAGGTTCCGGACTTGGGTCCTCCTCGGCGCTGTGCGTTGCCATGGTGGAGGCGTTTCGCGAGCTTCTGGGTCTGCCGCTGGGCCTTTACGACGTGGCGCATCTGGCCTTCGAGATCGAGCGCATCGACCTCGCTCTCGCTGGCGGCAAGCAGGACCAGTATGCGGCGGCGTTCGGCGGGGCGAACTTCATCGAGTTCCTGGCCAATGACCGCGTGGTGGTGAACCCGCTGCGCGTCAGCCGCGCCGTGCTGTGCGAGTTCGAGGCGTCGCTCGTCACCTGCTTCACCGGCGTCTCGCGCCGGTCAGACGCGATCATCAACGAGCAGCGGACGGGCATGACCGACCACGCCCGCTCGGCGATGGACAGCATGCACCAGTTGAAGGCGGATGCGGTGGAGATGAAGCAGGCGCTGCTGCGCGGCGAGATCCGCCACATGGGCGAGATCCTCAACCGCTCCTGGGAGGCCAAGAAGCGCACCGCGCGCGGCGTCAGCACCCAGCTGATCGACACGCTCTACGACACCGCGATGGGGCATGGCGCGCTTGCCGGCAAGGTCTCCGGCGCCGGCGGCGGCGGGTTCATGATGTTCATCGTGCCGCCGCAGTTTCGCACACAGTTGATCGCGGCGCTGAAGGACGCCGGCACCGTGGCCAACGCCGTGCAGTTCACCAGCCAGGGCGCCGAAAGCTGGCGCGCACAGAGCGTATAGGGTTCGCACCATGGCCGTGATGATCACCGGGGGCACCGGCTTTGTGGGATTGAACCTCGCCGAGGCCCTGCTGGCGCGTGGCGAGCGCGTTGTCATCGCAGCCCTCGACGATGTGCCGCGGGAGGCTCTTGCCATGTTCGCCCGCCTGCCCGGCCAACTCACCGCCACCAGGTGCGACGCCCGCGACGAAGCAACGCTGACCGGGATCATGCGGACCCACGCGGTCGATCGTCTGTTTCCCTTCGCCGCCATCACCTCCGGCGCCCGCCGCGAGGCCGCAGCACCGGAGGCGGTGATCGAGGTCAACCTGCTCGGCTTCATCGCCCAGCTCCGCGCCGCACGCGCCGCTGGTGTCAGGCGCGTTGTCGCTCCGGCGTCCGGCGCCGTCTATGGCGACAGCTTCTACCGCCACGCCCTGCTGGACGAGACCGCCACCCCCTGCATCCCCACCGGCATCTACGGCGTGACCAAATACGCCGTCGAACGCAGCGCCCTTCGCCTCGCCGCCTTGTGGGATATGGACATCGTGGTCGCCCGCATCGGCTCCGTCTTCGGACCCTGGGAGCGCGACACCGGGCTGCGCGACCTGCTCACCCCCCACTGGGCCCTTGCCCGCGCCGCCCGCCTTGGCGAGCACGCCGTGCTGCCGACCCCCATCCCAGATTACGCCTGGATCTACGCGCGCGACGCTGGCGCAGGCCTTCTGCACCTGCTCGACCTCCCAAACCCCGCCGATCGGGTCTTCAACCTCTGCTCCGGCCGCAACTGGGGCGATGTCATCACACACTGGGCCGACCTTCTCGCGACACGCCACCCCGGCTTCACCTGGTCCCAGGCGGCATCGCCCGCCGACATCACCATCCCTTTCAGCGAATCCCGGCCGCGCGGCCGGATGGATATCGCCCGAATCCAATCCACCGGCTGGACCCCTCGCTTCACTCCTGAAGCCGCCTACACCGATTACGCCGACTGGCTCGGAACCCACCCGATTGCGTGACTATCTTGGTCCGTTACGGTACACTGCCGCCTCAGACGGCAGGATTGTCTCGCCATGCGTTACATATTGCTCATTCTCGCTGCCATTTGCCTCACCGGCTGCGACAAGGAGCCGGTTCGTATCAGCAGCAGCATGCCGGATCAGGTTTCGATCTGCCGCAGCACGACCGACGCCGAGTTCGAGGACGCCGAAGACACCGCCGCAGCCTTCTGCGCCCGGCGCGGCCTCCTGCCCCAACTCGCCAGCACCAACCGATGCGCCCGCAACTCCGTTCGATACGACTACATCTGCTGGGCGCCTCGGATACGGTGAGGAAGGAAGGCCAGGGCGCTGCCCTGGACCCGCAAAGGGCAGAGCCCTGGCCTTCCTTAACTAGAGCCGAAGCCGAACTGATAGACGTTCGACCTCGACTCTAGCCCTTTGTTTTGGCGAG
>CAIQQQ010000114.1 GCA_903873995.1 uncultured Rhodospirillales bacterium | reverse complement strand
TCCCACAGGGGGACACGGAGGATGTGGGATTCGAACCCACGGTACGCTTTCACGTACACACGCTTTCCAAGCGTGCGCCTTAAGCCACTCGGCCAACCCTCCGTCTTTCGGCGCGCCGGAACATAGCAGCGGGCGCGCCGAGATCAAGGTCGACGGAGCGGGGCAGCAACCCCGCTCCGTCGAACCGCTTTATCTGCGCCACCAGCCGCGTTTCGGGGCGGCTGCCGGGGCGTCGTCCGCGCCGATCATGATCGGCTTCACCAGTGGCTCGGGGGCGGGCTCGGGGGCGGGTTGGGGTTCGGGCGTCACCTCGGGGATGGCAGCTTCAGACACCGCAGCTTCAGGGACCGGGGCAACCGCCGATGGCGCCGGCTGTGTTGCCGGACTGGCGGCGGGCTCGGCTGCGGCGAGAGTCTCGGGCTGCGGCACCGGCGGGCGTGCCGGCTGGGGCGGGGGGGCTTGCTGAGCCGACAGCGCGGCCTGCTCGACCTGCTCCAGCATGTCGAAGATGTCGTAGGTGTTGCCGAACGGGTCGGCCGGCGTCGGGCCGGAATAGACTGGGGGAACGAAGACGGGGGGAACGAAAACGGGGGGGACGAATACCGGGGCCACATACGTAGACGTGACGGCTGGGGCCGGCGCGGTCAGTTCGGCCTCGATCGCCTCGGCCTCACTGCCCTCCTCGGCGGGTTCGCCGCGGCGCCGGCGGCGGCCACCGCGGCGGCCGCGGCGGCGCGCCTTGGGTTGGCCGTTCTCGTCCAGCTCCGGTGCCTCGCCGTCCTGCGGGATCTCGCCGCCGGTGGCTGCGATGATGACGGTGTCGAGCAGCTCGGCGTCGATCGGCGTCGCATCGGCCTTGGGAGCCTGGGAGATGTCCTGATCGCCGGTGTGGGCGACGTCGGCAATGGCATCGGCATCGGGGGGCAGTTCGTCACCGCCCGCATCCTCCTCGCCTTCACCGGCAGCCGCACCGGTCTCGCCGGGCTGGCCGTCCCGCCGGCCACCCCGCCGCCGGCGCCGGCGGCGCTTGCGCTGCTCCGATTCCTCACGCTGCGCGGCGGTCTCGCCGGTCGGTGTGGCAGCACCTTGCGCGGCAGCGCCCGAGGACGCTCCCTGGGACGCTCTCTGGGACGGGGGCTCGGCGTCGTCGAGCAGGACGTCGGGCTCCTCCTCCTCCTCGACCTCGTCGATCGCCGACGGCATCGGCATCGCTGCGGCCGGTGCCGCGCTCAGCAGACGCTCGGCCTCCGCCACCTGCGGACGCAGGCGATCGATGCGCACGGCGGGCGGCAGCAGGGTGTCGTCCACCGCGAAGCCCACGCGCATGGCGTAGCGCGTCTCGATCTCGGCCAGGCGATCGCGTTTGTTGTTGAGGATGTACATGACCACGGGGCCGGCGGCATACAGCATGATGGCGGCGGCGCGCAGCTTCGCACCCTCCTCCTCCACCGCGCGCAGCACATGCACCGCGGCACTTTCCACGCCGCGCACATGGCCGAGGCCGTTGCAATGCGGGCAGGTGACGAAGCTGGTCTCGGCCAGGGATGGGCGCAGCCGCTGGCGGCTCATCTCCAGCAGGCCGAAATGGCTGATCGAGCCGAGCTGGATGCGGGCGCGGTCGTTCTTTAGCGCGTCCTTCAGCCGCTTCTCGACCATGGCGTTGGCGCGGCGCGCCTCCATATCGATGAAGTCGATGACGATCAGGCCGGCGAGATCGCGCAGGCGGAGCTGACGCGCCACCTCGTCGGCGGCCTCGAGGTTGGTCTTGAGGGCCGTCTCCTCGATGCCGCGCTCCTTGGTGGAGCGGCCGGAGTTGACGTCGATCGCGACCAGCGCCTCGGTCTGGTTGATGACCAGGTAGCCGCCGGATTTGAGCTGCACCGTGGGGGACAGCATGGCGTCGAGCTGGAGATCGACCTGGTGCTTGGCGAACAACGGCACCTGCACGCCGGCCGGGCGCCAGAGCTGCACCTTCTTCGCGTGGCTCGGCATCAGCATGCGCATGAAGTCGTGCGCCTGTTTCCAGCCGGCCTCGCCGTCCACGATGATCTCGTCCACATCGCGCGAATACACGTCGCGGATGGAGCGCTTGATGAGGCTCGCCTCCTCGTAGATCAGCGCCGGGGCCATGGAGTTCATGGTGAGGTCGCGGATGTCGTCCCACAGGCGCATCAGATATTCGCAGTCACGCCTTATCTCGGGCTTGGGCCGGTTGGCGCCGGCGGTGCGCACGATCAGGCCCATCCCTTTCGGGATCTCCATCTCGGCGGTGATCTCCTTGAGGCGCTTGCGGTCAGCCGACGAGGTGATCTTGCGCGAGATGCCGCCACCGCGCGGCGAGTTGGGCATCAGCACGCAGAAGCGGCCGGCAAGCGAGATATAGGTGGTCAGCGCCGCACCCTTGGTGCCGCGCTCTTCCTTCACGACCTGGATCAGCAGGATCTGGCGGCGGCGGATGACCTCCTGGATGCGGTAGTTGCGCAGCATGCGCGAGGAACGACGACGGCTGGCTTCCTCGGCGCCGTTGCCTTCGAACTGGTCCTGGTCGCCGCCGATGGTCTCGGGCGGCGGGGCGTCCGGCTCGGAGACCTCGATGAGGTCCTCGTTGGGCACGTCGTCGTCCACCGCGCCGTCGGCGTCCCCGGCGAGGACGATGCCGGGGGTGGGGGCGTGGTAGTCGGACACAGGTCCGGTGGGGGCGGGTTCGGCGGGCACGGCATCGGCGTCGCCGTAGCGGGCGTCGTCCGGGATGCTGGACGGCATGGCGGGGCCGGTGCGCGGGGCATCGTCTTCCGGCGCGGGCGTGTCGTGGGCCAGGGGCTCGGCTCCGGGCTCGGCTCCGGGCTCGGCTCCGGGCTCGGCTCCGGGCTCGGCTCCGGGCTCGGCTCCGGGCTCGGCATGGGCGGGCGGCTCAACGGCGGCGGCATGCTGGTGTGCCACGGCCGCCTCTGCGTGCACAGGCTCGGCTTCGGCGGCGGGCTCGGCCGCGACGACCGGCTCGGCTTCGTGCGACGGCTCGGCTTCGTGCGACGGCTCGGCTTCGTGCGACGGCTCGGCTTCGTGCGACGGCTCG
>CAIQQQ010000113.1 GCA_903873995.1 uncultured Rhodospirillales bacterium | reverse complement strand
TGATCTCGGAAGGATTGCCGATATTAACAGGCAAATGATAATCCGACAAAAGCAGGCGGTGGTGCCCACGATGGTTCTTGCGGACGGCACGCGGCTCACACAGTCCGTGGCCATTCTGGAATATCTGGAGGAGACGCATCCCACCCCTGCCCTGCTGCCGGCCGATCCGATTGACCGCGCGCGGGTGCGGGCGTTGTCGCAGATCTGGGTGGCCGATCATCACCCGCTGATCGTGCCGCGCATCCGCACCTATCTGCGCGATGTACTGGGCGTGGACGAGGCCGGGCGCACGGCGTGGATCAGGCACTGGTTCAGCGAGGGGCTGCGGATCGGTGAGACGCAACTGGCGGGGAATGCCGCGACCGGGCGGTTCTGCCATGGCGACAGCGTGTCGATCGCCGATCTGTGCCTGATGAGCCAGGTGATGGGGGCGAAGGGGTTCGGCGTGGATATCGCGCAGTTTCCGACCATTGCCGGGATCGTAGCCGCGTGTCTGGCGCTGCCGGAGATCGAACGGGCGTTGCCGCTGCGCCAGCCGGGGGCGCCAGCTTCGCATTGAGGGAGAAAGGAAGGACTTCTTTTCTGAAGAAAAGAAGCAAAAGACTTTTTATTATTTGTTTCTGCCAATCATGCTAAGCCACGTACGATCGTAAAAAGTTTTTTGGTTCTTTTTTTCAAAAAAGAACCACTTCCTTACGCTGCCGTCTTCTCCGCCCGGAAATCCTTGATATCCCGGAACACCAGCCCCGGATTCAGCTCCACGGTCCGCCGCAGCATGAAGGCGCTGGTGCCCATGAACACCGGGTCGCCGTCCACATCGTCCGCCATCGCCGTGCGCTGTTCCTGGCTGAACTTGTCGATCAGTGCGCGGTCGCCGGAGATCCAGCGGGCCATCTGAAACGGCGTTGTGTCGAAGCCGATCGGCACGCCGTATTCGCCGGCGAGGCGGGCCACCAGAACGTCCAGCTGCAGGGTGCCGACCACGCCGACCATCGGGGGCGAGCCGTCCTGCGGTCGGAACAGCTGCACCACGCCCTCCTCGGCCAGCTCCTGCAGGGCCTGGCGCAGCTTCTTCGCCTTCATCGCGTCCGACAGCCGCACCCGACGGAGGATTTCGGGGGCGAAATACGGAACGCCGACGAAGTTGAGGTCTTCGATCTCGCTCAGCGTATCGCCTATGCGGAGCGTGCCGTGGTTGGGGATGCCGACCACATCGCCGGCAAACGCCTCGTCGGCGATCTGGCGGTCGCGGGCGAAGAAGAACTGGGGGGCGTGCAGCGGGATAAGCTTGCCGGTGCGGACCTGCTTCAGGCGCATGCCGCGGACCAGGCGGCCGGAGCAGACGCGGGCGAAGGCGATCCGGTCGCGGTGGTTTGGGTCCATGTTCGCCTGAATCTTGAACACCAGGGCGGTGAGGTTCGCCTCGCTCGCCTCCACCACCCGCGTGTCGGCCGGCTGCGCGCGCGGGCGGGGGCCGTACTCCGCCAGACCGTCCAGCAGATCCTCCACGCCGATGTCGCGAATGGCGCTGCCGAAGAACACCGGCGTCAGATGCCCCGCCGCAAAGCTCGCCTCGTCGAACTCCGGCAGCGCGCCGCGCACCAGATCCAGCTCCTCGCCCATCGCAATCATGCGGGGGTCGGACTGGGTCAGCTCCACCGTCGTGCGATAGGTCCGCTTGCGGATGTCATACGTGCCGACAAACTCCGACGCCCGCCCCACCGGCCACGTTACCGGCGCCGTGTCCAAAGCCAACGCCTGGGACACCTCGTCCAGCAACGCGAACGGGTCCTGCGCCTCACGGTCCATCTTGTTGATGAAGGTCAGGATCGGGATATCGCGCAGCCGGCAGATCTCGAACAGCTTGCGCGTCCGCGCCTCGATGCCCTTTGCAGCATCGATCACCATCACCGCAGCGTCCACCGCCGTCAGCGTGCGATACGTATCCTCCGAGAAATCTTCGTGCCCAGGCGTGTCCAGCAGATTGAACACGCACCCGGCATGCTCGAACGTCATCACCGACGTCACCACCGAAATGCCGCGCTCGCGCTCGATCCCCATCCAGTCCGACCGCGTGCGCCGCCGCTCGCCCTTGGCGCGCACGTTCCCCGCCAACTGAATGGCACCGCCCGCGCGCAACAGGCGCTCGGTCAGCGTCGTCTTACCGGCATCCGGATGAGAGATGATCGCAAACGTGCGACGACGCGCAATCTCAGTGACAGCATCTGTGCTCATGGCGCCTTATGCCCTGGATGGCGGGAGAAAGTAAGGCCAGGGCTCTGCCCTGGACCCGCCAAGGGCCGGGGGCCCTTGG
>CAIQQQ010000112.1 GCA_903873995.1 uncultured Rhodospirillales bacterium | reverse complement strand
TCCAGCAGCGGGGTTGTCGGGCGGGTGGTGGGGACGATCGGGGCGTTCATAACGTGCGGTCAGCTCCGGCGGGCGACAACAAAGGCGGCAAGCGCGCGAAGATGAGACGCCTTGTCGTCGAAACTGTCGAGATGGTGCACCGCCTGCGCCGACAGCGCCTCCGCCTGGGCCCGCGCGCGATCGATACCCAGGATCGAAACCAGCGTCGCCTTGCCGGCCGCGGCGTCCTTCCCGGTGGCCTTCCCAGCCTCTTCGGACGACACCTCGACATCGAGCAGGTCGTCCGCGATCTGGAACGCCGCCCCCACATCGCGCCCATACGCCATGAGCGCGTGGCGCTGATGCAGGTTGGCGCGGCCCAGAATGCCGCCGGCCTCGGCGCTATACTGGATCAGGCGCCCGGTCTTGAGCGCCTGGAGGCGTCCGATCTGCTCGGCCGTGAGCGTCTCGCCCTCGGCCAGGATGTCGATCATCTGCCCACCCACCATGCCGCGCGCGCCGGAGGCATGGCCCAACGCCATCACCAGCTCGCAACGCGCCTCCGCACTGTCATGCGTGTCCGGCTCTGCCAGCAGCTCCATCGCCCGCGTCAGCAGCGCATCGCCGGCCAGAATCGCCGTCGCCTCATCGAACGCCTTGTGGGTGGAGGGCTTGCCGCGACGCATGTCGTCATCGTCCATCGCCGGCAGGTCGTCATGCACGAGCGAATAGGCGTGCAGCATCTCCACCGAGGCCGCCACGCGCGCCGCACAGCGCCGGTCCACGCCGAACAGCCGTGCGGTCTCCATCACCAGGAACGCGCGCATCCGCTTGCCGCCGCCGAGGGCCGCATAGCGCATCGCCTCCACAACGCGGGCCTCAGGCCCTTCCGGCAGTGGCAGCAACTCGTCCAGCGCCAGCTCGACCTCAGCAGCGATGCCGGCCAGCGCCTCAGCCAAAAGGGTCATCTCGGTCATGTCGCATCCGCGGATTTGAGGCTGAGGCTGCCATCGGCGTGGGCCACGATGGCCTGCACGCGGGCATCGGCCTCGGCGAGCTTGGCCTCGCAATGGGCCCGCAGCACCGCTCCGCGCTCATAGGCGGCGATGGCGTCCTCCAGCTTCTGCTGGCCGCCTTCGAGGCCCTTCACAATACGTTCGAGTTCGGCCAGCGCATCCTCGAAGGACAGCGTGGCGATATCGGCCTGGGTCTTCGATGGGCCGGACATGCCGGGCCTCCCGTCTGGTTGCGGTGCGCGCGAGTAGCAGCGCGCGCGAGGGCTTGTCTGGTAAGGCCAACCGCGCCGCGCGCCAACCCCTTATCGGGACGCCCGTGCCGCAAGCCATCGCGAAACCGTTCAGCCCTGCATCAAGGCCCGCACATGCGCCGCCGCACAGGAAGCCAGCGCCTGCAGATCGTAGCCGCCTTCGAGCAACGAGACGATCCGCCGCGCGCAATGCGCATCCGCCATCGCCATCAGCTCCCGCGTCAGCCACACGAAATCCGCCGTCTCCACCCGCAGCTGCGCCAGCGGATCGGCCTTGTGGGCGTCAAACCCGGCAGAGACGATGATCAGCTCGGGCCGAAACGCATCGAGTGCCGGCAGGATGACGTCCGCCCACGCCGCGCGAAACGCCGCACTGCCGCTGCCGGGTGCGAGTTCAACATTCACGATGTTGCCCACCCCGGTCTCCGACGCGGCCCCGGTGCCCGGATAGCAGGGATATTGGTGAGACGAGCCGTAGAACAGCGTATCGTCCCGCTCGAACACATCTTGCGTGCCGTTGCCGTGATGCACGTCGAAATCCACCACCGCCACACGCTGCAGCCCATGCGCCGCCTGCGCATGGCGCGCCGCGACGGCCGCGTTGGCAAACAGGCAGAACCCCATCGCACGGTCCCGCTCGGCGTGATGCCCGGGCGGACGGGTGGCGACGAACACGCGCCGGGCCCACCCTTCCATCACCGCATCAACCGCCATCACCGCCCCGCCCGCCGCCCGCAAGGCCGCCTCGGCACTGCCATGGCTCATGATCGTGTCCGGATCGAGCTCCACCAGATCGTCCCCCTCCGGCACGATCGACAGGATGCGGTCGACATGGACGGCCTGATGCACGCGCAGCAGCTGCTCGCGCGTGGCCAGCGGCGCCAGCTCGCGCAGCAGCCCCAGGAATTCCTCCGCCTCTAGCGCCGCCCGCACCGCGCGCAGCCGGTCGGCGCATTCGGGATGCCAGGGGCCGGTGTCGTGCTCCAGGCACGCCGGGTGGGTGATCAGCGCCGTGGTCATCAGGATTCTTTCTTGCGGATCACGAAGCTGAACACGCCCGATTCCTCGCTCCACGCCATCAGCCCGTGGCCGGTCTCACGACAGAACGCCTGCACATCGGCCACCGCCGCCCGGTCGGTGGCCAGCAGACGCAGGCGCGCCCCAGGGGGCAGTCCGCGCAGCGCCTTGTTGGCGCGCAGCACAGGCAACGGGCAGCTCAGGCCCTTCACATCCAACACGGTCTCGCTCATTCCGGCAGTCTGGTGCGCGACCCCGGCTTGAGCAAGAGGGGCGGCACAGGCACATTGCATGCCATGACCCATCACGATTTCCGCATCGGCATCGACCTCGGTGGCACCAAGATCGAGGCCGTGGCGCTCACGCCGGACGGCACCCTCGCCTTGCGCGAACGCATCACGACGCCGGCCGGCTACCCAGCCGCGATCGAGAGCATCGCAGCGCTTGTCGAGGACATCGAGCGTCGCCTCGGCGGGCGTGGCAGCGTCGGCATCGGCATTCCCGGCGTCATCAGCCCGGTCACCGGCCTCGTCAAGAACGCCAACTCCATCGCGCTCAACGGCCAGCGCTTTGACGCCGATCTGGCAAGCCGCCTTCACCGTGAGATCCGGGTTGCCAACGACGCCAACTGCTTCGCGCTCAGTGAGGCGTCGGACGGCGCCGGGGCAGGGGCCGATGTGGTGTTCGGCGTGATCATCGGCACCGGCTGCGGCGGCGGCATCACCGCCGGCGGTCGCATCCTGGCCGGCCGCAACCAGGTCGCCGGCGAATGGGGTCACATGCCGCTGCCCTGGCCGCTGCCGTCCGAACTGCCCGGAACACAATGCTGGTGCGGCCAGCGCAACTGCATGGAGACCTATGTCGCCGGCCCCAGCCTCGCGCGGGACTGCGATGGGCCCGGTGCCACCGACGCCTCAAAGCTCCCCGTCCGCGCCGCATCCGGCGACGCGGCGGCACAGGCCGCCCTTGACCGCCATGTCGACCGCCTCGCCCGCGGCCTCGCCGTCATCGTCAACGTGCTGGACCCGGACGTGATCGTGCTGGGCGGCGGCCTGTCCAACATGGACCACCTTTACACGGCGGTGCCGGAGCGGATGAAGCGCTACGTCTTTTCGGATTTCGTCTCGACCCCGGTGGTGCGCAACAGTCACGGCGATTCGTCCGGCGTGCGTGGCGCCGCCTGGCTCTGGCCGCCGGGATGAACGCCCCGCGATGACCTCGCTCTGCCGTGACTGCGGGATGACCGGGACAGAAGCCCCGGTATGCTCCAGATGCGGCGGCCGGCGGATCGTCCGCCATCCGGAACTGCTGACGCTCCAGATCGGCCATGTCGATTGCGACGCGTTCTACGCCAGCGTGGAAAAGCGCGACCGACCCGAGCTCGCCTCGCGCCCGGTCATCGTCGGCGGCGGCCAGCGCGGCGTGGTCACGGCCGCCTGCTACGTCGCCCGCATCCACGGCGTGCGCAGTGCCATGCCGATGTTCAAAGCCCTCGCCGCCTGTCCGGACGCGGTGGTGATCCGGCCCGACTTCGCCAAATACTCCGCCGCCTCCCGCCAGATCCGTGCCCTGATGGCCCACCTCACGCCCCTCGTGCAGCCGCTCTCCATCGACGAGGCGGTGCTCGATCTCTCCGGCACCCAGGCGCTGCACGGCGCATCACCGGCCGAGATGCTGGCGCGCTTCGCCCTGCGTGTGGAGCGCGAGGTCGGCGTCACGATCTCGGTGGGGCTCGCTGCGAACCGCCTGATGGCCAAGATCGCCGCCGGCCGCGACAAGCCGCGCGGCTTCTGCGTGATCGGGACCGAGGCGGCAGACCTCCTCGCCCCGGAGAAGGAGATCGAAGAGCGTCGTGTAGGGAAAGAGTGTCTTCGC
>CAIQQQ010000111.1 GCA_903873995.1 uncultured Rhodospirillales bacterium | reverse complement strand
TCGAACAGCGTCGGCTTGATGCCGAACGTGATCGAGCGGCTGCGAACGTAGGACAGGGCGGCCGAGACCGATTCCTGCATCACGTCACCCAGCTTGCCGGTGTGCTTGACGTTGCCTTTGCCCGGCAGAAGCACCGATTCGATCGTCAGGATCTCGCCGCCCACCTCGGTCCAGGCAAGACCGGTAACAACGCCGACCATGTCGGAATCTTCGAGATCGCCGTAACGGAACTTCTGCACGCCCGCGTATTTCTCGAGGTTGCGCCGCGTGATCGTCACCTTCTTGGACTTCTTGGTGACGATCTCCTTCACCGCCTTGCGCGCGAGGTTCGCGATCTCGCGCTCGAGCGAACGCACGCCGGCCTCGCGGGTGTAGTAGCGGATCAGGTCGCGCAGCGCGTCCTCGTTGACCGACCACTCGTCGGGCTTGAGACTGTGTGCCTCGGTCTGCTTGGCCATCAGATGGCGCTTGGCGATCTCGACCTTCTCGTCCTCGGTGTAGCCTGGGATGCGGATGATCTCCATACGGTCCAGCAGCGGCTGGGGCATGCGCAGCGAGTTCGCGGTGGTGACGAACATAACGTCCGACAGGTCATAATCCACTTCGAGATAGTGGTCCGCGAAGGTAGCATTCTGCTCCGGGTCCAGCACCTCCAGCAGCGCGGACGACGGATCGCCACGCCAATCCGCACCCAGCTTGTCGATCTCGTCGAGCAGGAACAACGGATTGGAGGTCTTGGCCTTCTTCATGCCCTGGATCACCTTGCCGGGCATCGAGCCGATATAGGTGCGCCGATGGCCGCGGATCTCCGCCTCATCGCGCACGCCACCGAGCGACATGCGCACGAAGCTGCGCCCGGTCGCCTTGGCGATGGACTTGCCGAGCGAGGTCTTGCCAACGCCGGGCGGGCCCACCAGGCACAGAATCGGCCCGCGCATCTTCTGGCTGCGGCTCTGCACGGCCAGGTATTCGGTGATGCGCTCCTTCACCTTCTCAAGACCATAATGGTCAAGATCGAGCACCGCCTCGGCCTCCACCACGTCGTTCTTGACCTTGCTCCGCTTCTTCCACGGGATTGACAGGATCCAGTCGAGATAGTTGCGCACCACGGTGGCCTCGGCCGACATCGGGCTCATCGTCTTGAGCTTCTTCAGCTCGGCCAACGACTTCTCGCGGGCTTCCTTGGACAGGCGCGTCTTCTTGATGCGCGCCTCCAGCTCGGCGGTTTCGTCTCGCCCGTCCTCGCCCTCGCCGAGCTCCTTCTGAATCGCCTTGAGCTGCTCGTTCAGGTAGTACTCACGCTGCGTCTTCTCCATCTGCCGCTTCACGCGGTTGCGGATGCGCTTCTCCACCTGTAGCACGCCGATCTCGGACTCCATGTGCCCGAACACCCGCTCCAAACGCTCGCCCACGCGGGCGATGTCCAGCAGCTCCTGCTTCTCGGCGATCTTGAGGTTGAGATGGCTGGAGACCGTATCGGCGAGCTTGCTCGGCTCCTCGATCTGGTTGAGCGAGACCAGCACCTCCGGCGCGATCTTCTTGTTGAGCTTGATGTACTGCTCGAACTGGGTGACGACGGTACGGCCGAGCGCCTCCAACTCCTTGCTGTCCTGGTCCTGCTCCGGCATCGCTTCGACATTGGCTTCAAAGAACGCCTCGGTCTCCTTGAACGAGACGATGCGAGCGCGCCGCGTGCCTTCGACCAGCACTTTCACGGTCCCATCCGGCAGCTTCAGCAGCTGTAGAATCGTAGACACGGTGCCGACGCGATAAATGTCCTCGATCGACGGATCGTCCTGCGCCGCGTTCTTCTGGGCGACGAGAAGGATCTGCTTGTCCTCCTTCATCACCGCCTCAAGCGCGCGGACGGATTTCTCGCGGCCCACGAACAGCGGCACGATCATGTGCGGGAACACGACGATGTCGCGAAGCGGAAGCACCGGCAAAAGCTCGGTGGCTGCGTGATCCTCAACGCGAACGCGCCGCGTTGCTGGTTTCTTGTCCGTCATGGTGACCTCCTAAAGGACAGTCTGGAAGAGGCCCGCCCAAAACTGGCGCGAGCCTTGGGGTGGGGCGTCACATGAAGCTGTGCCCGCCCGGTAGAGAGAGCGGATATCGCCCCCGGCCCGTCTCGCCACAAGGGGCTGATCGGAGGCTTTGCAGCGGGCATTGCAGGGGGTCAGACCTGCAAACTCAGGCGCTGTTCTCAGAACGCTCCTTGCCATGGATGAACAGCGGTTGGGCACGGTTCTCGGCAACCTCGCGGTTGATGACCACTTCCTCGACCCCGTCGAGGCCCGGAAGCTCGAACATGGTGGAGAGCAAGATCTGTTCCATAATGGAGCGTAGCCCCCGCGCGCCGGTCTTGCGCTGGATGGCGCGCTTCGCAACAGACGCCATCGCATCTTCTGTGAAGGTGAGCTTCACCCCCTCCATCTCGAACAGGCGGCCATACTGCTTGATCAGCGCGTTCTTCGGCTTGGTCAGGATCTCGATCAACGCCGGCTCATCAAGGTCCTCGAGTGTCGCAACCACTGGCAGGCGGCCGATGAACTCGGGGATCAGGCCGAAGCGCAGCAGATCCTCGGGTTCGACCTCGCGCAGGATGGCACCGGTACGGCGCTCGTCCTGGCTGCGCACCTCAGAGCCGAAGCCGATGCCCGACCCCTTCCCGCGCGCCGAGATGATCTTCTCAAGGCCGGCAAACGCGCCGCCACAGATGAACAGAATGTTGGTCGTGTCCACCTGCAGGAACTCCTGCTGCGGATGCTTACGCCCACCCTGCGGCGGCACGGAGGCGACAGTGCCCTCCATGATCTTCAACAGCGCCTGCTGCACGCCCTCCCCGCTGACATCGCGCGTGATCGAGGGGTTGTCGGATTTGCGGCTGATCTTGTCGACCTCGTCGATGTAGACGATGCCGCGCTGCGCCCGCTCGACATTGTAATCCGCCGCCTGCAGCAGCTTGAGGACGATGTTTTCGACATCTTCGCCCACATAACCAGCTTCGGTCAGGGTGGTGGCGTCGGCCATCACAAACGGCACATCCAGCATGCGCGCCAGCGTCTGGGCCAGCAGGGTCTTGCCGGAGCCGGTCGG
>CAIQQQ010000110.1 GCA_903873995.1 uncultured Rhodospirillales bacterium | reverse complement strand
GATCCGGATCGCGTCCTGGTGTATGCCGCATGAGCCTGCGCGCGAGCCTCGCACGGCGCGGGATCGACGGCGTGACGTTGCTCGCGTTGCCCGCCATCGTCTTCATCCTGCTGCTCTTCATCTATCCGTTCCTCTACGGCCTGGTGCTGTCGTTCGAACCCAAGGCCGGCGCCTGGCTGGCCAACTACCACCGCTTCTTCTCTGACCCGTTCCTGTACGACACGCTCGCCAAGACGCTGTGGATCGCCGTGCCGGTGACACTGCTCAACCTCGCGGTGTCGGTCCCGGTGGCGCTGCGCGTGCGCCTCCTCCGCAACCCGCGTTTGCTGACCACGATCCTGGTGATCCCGATCACTCTTGGTACAGTGTTGGTGGCCGAGGGCATGCTGAATTATTTCGGCCCGCGCGGCTGGTTCAACCGCGTCATCATGGCCATCGGCCTGTCGGACAACCCAGTGAAGCTGATCCACAATTACTGGGGCGTATTCCTCTCGCTGGTGATCACCGGCTTCCCGTTTACCTTCCTGCTGACCCTGTCCTATGTCACTGGCATCGACCCCGCGTTGGAGCAGGCCGCAGCCATGCTGGGCGCCAAGGGATGGCAGCGGTTTCGCACCATCATCTTGCCGCTGCTGCTGCCTGGCCTTGTGATCACCTTCTGCCTGTCCTTCGTGCAGGCGTTCTCGGTGTTTCCGTCGGCCGTCCTGCTCGGCGTGCCCGCCGGCGACACAAGGGTGATCTCGATTGCCGCCTACACCGCTGCATTCGAGGAATATGATGCGTCCATGGCGTCTGCGATCGCGATGATCATGGCCGCGGCACAGATCGCGGTCGTGACGGTGCTGCTCGGCACGCAGTCTTTGCTCTATCGAGGGCCGGCTGGGGGAGGCAAGGGATGATCCGCACGCAGACGATCGGCGGCAGGCTCTGGGTCTGGGCCGTCTGGCTGCTGGTCGGCTTGTTCATCGCGAACCTGCTGGGTCTGATCGCAACCGTGGTGGTGAACTCCTTCTCCACCCGCTGGTTCACCACCTGGCTGCCGGTGGGCTTCACGCCCAAATGGTATCTCTCCGCCTGGGACGAATTTCAGCTCCCCGATGTGCTGGTCGCCACGTTCGAGGTGGTGGGCGCCGTGGTGCTGATCTCGGGGCTGCTCGGGGTGCCGGCCGCCTACGCCATGGCGCGGCGCGAGTTTTTCGGCAAGCGCTTCGTCATGCTGCTGTTCCTGCTGCCGATGCTGGTGCCGCCGATCACCTTTGGCATTCCGCTCGCCACCGTCCTCTACAAGGTCGGCGCCGCGGGCTCGGTCTGGGGCGTGATCCTCGCCAACCTCGTGCCCACCGTGCCGTTCGTGATCCTTGTGATGATCCCGTTCATCCAGCAGATCGACCCGCGGGTGGAAGCGGCGGGTCGCGTGTTTGGCGCCGGTACCTTGCGACTGTTCATCCACGTGCTGGTGCCGCTTTTGACCCCCGGCATCCTCGCGGCCTTGCTGCTGGTGCTCGTGCGCACCATCGCGATGTTCGAACTGACCTTCCTCACCGCGGGCCCCGACAGCCAGACCCTGGTCGTGGCGCTGTATTACGCGGTCTTCGCCGCAGGCGTACGCGCTGGCCAGTCAGTCGATGCCATGGCGGTTGTGTATATGGTCACGACGTTGGCGTGGCTTCTGCTCGCATTGCGGTTTGTCAACCCCACACAGATTGTGACGCGCGCCAAGCGATCCTAATTCGAGACTGGCGTCTGGGCGCGAACTGTGACCTTATGACTTCGTGACCAAACACAAATTCATCATCGGCGAGCGGGTGGAGTTCACCCCCGGGCGGTTTGACGGCAATGTTCCGCGCGGCAACTACACCATCGCGCGCCTGATGCCGAGCGAGACGCCAGACCCGCAATACCGGATCAAATCGGCTCGTGACAGCCACGAGCGTGTGGTCCGCGAAAGTCAACTGCGCCACGGCTGATCGCCCCTTTTGGGGATCGGCAGGCACGATACGCGATAGGACGACCATGGCCTTCAAGGTGAACTACAACCAGCAGCGCGCAGAGCGCGACCGCGCGAAAGCCGCGCGGAAAGTCGAAAAGCAGAAGGAACGGGATGAGGAGGTGGCCCGCCGCAAGGCCGGCCTGCCGCCGCTCGGCGAGGCGCACACGGACACGGTCGCCGAAAGCGTCGAACTGAACGAGGGAGGCATCGATGGCACCCCCAAGGCGTAGGATCGAGACCAGCTTCGTCTTCTTCGACGTTGCCTATGTCGATGGCACCCGCTCCTCCAATCGCAAGGTGCCGGCAACCGCCCTGGGCGGCCTGGATGGCGACGAGCCAGCCCGCGCCATCATCCAGGCGCAGGACCACGAGATCGGACTCGCCTCCGGCAAGCCGCGCCCAGAGATCCGCGCCATCACTCGCACACCTGCCAAGAAGACCGAACTGGCCTAACTAGCTCAGGGTGCGTCGGACGGCATCCTTCCAGCCGGCATAGAGGATCTCGCGCGCCACGCCGTCATTGGACGGTGTGAAGCGCCGGTCCAGCAACCAGCCGCGCGCGAACGCGTCCGGCTCCGGGCACAGCCCCGCGGCGAGGCCCGCAAGATAGGCCGCCCCCACCGCGGTCGTCTCGAGCACGCGCGGACGATCGACCGGGGCCGCCAATTGGTCCGCCAGGAACTGCATCGTCCAGTCGCTCGCCACCATCCCACCATCGACACGCAGCACGCGCGCCGACGCTCCCGGCCAATCCGCCGCCATCGCCTCCACCAGGTCGCGCGTCTGAAACGCCACGCTCTGCAACGCCGCGCGCGCCAGTTCGGCAGGGCCGGTATTGCGTGTCATGCCATACAGCGCGCCGCGCGCGTCTGCATCCCAATGCGGCGCGCCAAGCCCGGTGAAGGCCGGCACCAGATAGACCGTCTGCGCCGGGTCCGCCTGCAACGCGAGCTCGCCCGCCTGATGGGCCGCCTCGATCAACCCAAGCCCGTCGCGCAGCCATTGCACCGCGGCACCCGCGACAAAGATCGCACCCTCCAGCGCATAGCTGCGCCTGCCGCCGAACTGGCTCGCAATCGTCGTCAAAAGACGGGCGCGGGAGGTCACCGGCGTTGCGCCGGTGTTCATCAGCAGAAAGCAGCCTGTGCCGTAGGTCGATTTCGCCATGCCCGGCTCGAAGCAGGCCTGCCCGATGCTGGCCGCCTGCTGATCGCCCGCCACCCCCAAAATCGGGATCTCGTGTTCCAAAATCCCCGGCGCGGTGACGCCGAACGGGCCCGAGCAATCCCGCACGTCGGCCAACAGCGAGGCCGGCACCTTGAACAGATCGAGCAGCTCCGGGTCCCACTGGCCGGTGTGGATGTTGAGCAGCGCCGTGCGGCTGGCGTTGGTCGCATCCGTCGCATGCACCGCCCCGCCGGTCAGCCGCCAGACCAGCCACGTGTCGACGGTGCCGAACGCCAGATGCCCCGCCTCGGCGGCCGCCCGCGCGCCGGGCACGTGGTCGAGCAGCCAGGCGATCTTGGTCGCGCTGAAATACGGATCGAGCAGCAGGCCGGTGCGCTCGGCCACCATCGCTTCATGGCCCGCCTCGCGCAGCTGGGCGCAAACAGACGCGGTGCGCCGATCCTGCCAGACGATGGCGTTGTGGATGGCTTGCCCCGTCCGGCGATCCCACAGGATCGTCGTCTCACGCTGGTTGGTGATCCCGATCGCCGCGATCAGCCGTCCTTGCGCCGCCTCGCGCAGCACCGCCACGCTGTGGGCGAACAGATCCTCCGGATCATGCTCCACCCAGCCCGACGCCGGATAATGCTGCGCCAGATCGCGCCGCGCCGTCGTCATCGGCTGCAGCTCCGGGGTGGTGAATGCGATGGCGCGCGTGGAGGTGGTGCCCTGGTCAAGTGCCAGGATGAGGCCCGTGTCGGTGGTCATGCGATAATCCGGTGTCATTCCCGCGGCATTGAACCACCGCAGCAAGGCGCCGTCATCCGGCGAGGGACGCCTGCACGTTCAGTCCGGCGAAACCAGTGCAACACGATTGCGGCCCTCGGTCTTGGCCGCCACCAGCGCCTGGTTGGCCCGGTCCAGAACCACGCCGAGACGATGATCGCGGGCGGCAAGGCCCGTGACCCCGAAGCTTCCCGTGATACGCAGTTCCTCACCAGCAAATGGCATCCGCAGCGCTTCAAGCGTCCGGCGCAACTGGTCCGCGATGGCCATGGCGAGCTCTGGCCCGGTCCCCGGCATGACAATCAGGAACGTATCGCCGCCGACCCGGCCGATCACGTCCACCGTGCGCAGGTCCGCCATCACGGCGCTTGCCGCCATTTGGAGCACCGCATCGCCCGCCCCGTGACCATAGGTGTCGTTGATGGCTGCGAACCGGTCGAGGTTCATCACCGCGAAACTCATTGGGGTGCTGGCGCGATGGCTGCACTCGATCTCCACGCCAGTCCACGCCTCGAGCGCGCGGCGGGTCAACGCGCCGGTGGTGGTGTCGATTGTGGCGATGTGGCGCAACTCGATCTGGTCCACCACGACCCGGGCCAGGTCTGCCAGGCCAGAAATCTGCTCAGGAGACGGCTTTCGCGGAACCTGATCCAAGGCACACAGGGTGCCCACCATCTGCCCGTCATGCATGCGCAACGGCACGCCGAGATAAAACCGCAGATGCAGATCCCCGGTCACCAACGCGTTGTCGCGAAAGCGCGGATCGGTGAGCGCGTCGTTGATGACGAACGGGGCGGCATCCGCGATCGCGTGCGAGCAGAATGCCAGGCTGCGCGGGGTCTCCTGCGCCGTCAGGCCATGATGCGATTTGAACCATTGCCGGTCCTGATCCACCAGCGAGATCAGCGCGATCGGGGTGCCGATCAGCTGGGCGGCAATCCGCGTGATCCGGTCAAACGCTGCCTCGTCGGGCGTGTCCAGCAGGTCGTAGCGATCGAGCGTCTCGAGCCTGCGTGATTCTTGATCCGTCCGTCCCGACATTGCACGCGCCCCGACCACCACAGCGGATCATAGGCGCGGATAGATGAACCAACCGTTAACCGTTCTCTGACCCGCCCAGCTTGCCCAGCAGCCGCACATGGCTGCGCAGCCCGCCGCGGAAACACACCAGATCAAAGTTCTCATCGGGGCTGTGCGCCTGGCAGTCGGCAAGGCCAAAGCCCATCAACAGGCTGTCGATCCCCAGCATCCGGCGAAAGCTCTCCACGATCGGGATCGAGCCGCCGCAGCCGATCATCACGCAGTCCTTGCTATAGGTCTCGCTCATCGCATCCCGCGCCGCCGCCACGAAGATGCCATCGGTCGCGATCTCAACCCCCGGCGCCGAGCCGAGTACGGTGAAGCGGGCCTGCGCACCCTCGGGCAGCCGCGCCCGCACGAACGCCTCGAAGCCAGCCGCGATCGCCTGCGGATCCTGCCCGGGGACCAGGCGGAAGCTCACCTTGGCGCCAGCCTCCGACGCGATCACGGTCTTGCTGCCCGCGCCCTGGTAGCCGCCCCAGATGCCGTTGATATCCGCTGTTGGCCTCGCCCAAAGCCGCTCCAACGCCGTCCGGTCGGTCTCACCCACCGGCGTCGTCAACCCGATCTCGCGCAGGCTCGCGCCCTCGTCGAACCCCAGCCCATCCCATTGCTGGGCGAGCTCGGGCGAGATGTCGGCGATCCCGTCATAAAAGCCCGGAACCTGGATGCGCCCGGCCGCGTCATGCAGGCCGCCGAGCGCATGCGTGAGCGCGTTGATCGGGTTAAGCGCCGAACCGCCGAAGCTGCCGGAATGCAGGTCGCGCGAAGGCCCGCGCAGATCCACCTGCATATAGACCATGCCGCGCAGGCTGGTGGTCAGCGCTGGTGTCCGAACATCCCACATGCCGGTGTCCGAGATCACCACGATATCGGCAGCAAGCTCGGCCGCGTTGGCCGCCACGAACGGTTCGAGATTGGGGCTGCCGATCTCCTCTTCGCCCTCGATCAGCACGGTGAGGCGCACTGGCATCGTGCCCGTCGCATCGAACCAGGCGCGGAACGCGCCGAGCCACATCGAGACCTGGCCCTTGTCATCTGTGGCACCGCGCGCCACCACGCGCGGCCCGTTGGGCCCGTCCACGACCACCGGCTCGAACGGCGGGCTGGTCCACAGCGCCAGCGGTTCGGGCGGCTGGACGTCATAGTGTCCGTAATACAGCAGATGCGGCGCGTCCTCGCCCGGGCCTGCGTGATGCGCAAGCACCACCGGTTGGCCCGCCGTCTCACGGATCGAAACCTCGAATCCCATCGCCGCCAGTTCGGCGCGCACGAACTCCGCGGCCGCCCGGCAATCGGCGGCATGCGCCGGCTGGGCCGAGACGGAGGGGATGCGCAGCCAGTCCATCCAGGTCCTGACGGCCCGATCATCGCCGGCATCCGCCTGCGCCAGCACCGCCTCGATCTGCGTCATGTCATACTCTCCTGCTGGCCATAGCGCCCGTATCGGGCAATGGCGTCGTCCATCTCATCACGCGTCAGGAGCCGCGGCCGGCCGGCCGCCAGGGCCAGCAGATATTGCCGGCACAGCGCCTCCAGCCGGATCGCAGCCGAAAGGGCCGCCCCCGCCGTGGCAGCGTGACAGATCATGCCGTGATTGGCGAGCAGGCATGCGCTGCGCCCCGCGATCGCCCGCGCGGCCAATACCGCCAGTTCCGGCGTCCCGAATGTCACATAAGGGGCGCACCGAACATCGTCTCCCCCAAACTCCGCGACGTTGTAATGAAACGCCGGCAGCGGGCGGTTGAGGCAGGCAAGCGCCGTCGCATGGTCGCTGTGCGTGTGCACGATCCACACGGCATTCGGATCGGCGCGCAGGATCGCCGCGTGCAACTCCCATTCGGAGGACGGCTGCAGCCCGCCCGGCCAACGCCCGTCAAGGTCCATCGCCACGATTTGATCATCGGTCAGCGTCGCAGCGTCGCAGCCGGTCGGCGTGATCAGCATGCCGAAGGCCGTGCGCACACTCACATTGCCGCTGCTGCCGATCAGCATGTCCCGCGCGGCCAGCGCCCGGTACAGATCGACCAGTTGTTGCCGCAAGCTCATGCTCACGTCAGGGCAGGCCCGAAGCCGTGCCGTCGCGCCGCGGATCGGCCGCCCCCACCCAGCCATGCGCCGTGCGCTGGATGAACGCGTTTCCGGTCGAGACCGGCTCAACCTCCACCCGGTGCCCGGCAGCTTCCAGCGGTGCCCGCAACGCCGTTGCCTTGGTACCTTCCTCCAGCACGATATGGTCAGGATCGGCGGCATGCGCGTGCCCGGCCGCCAGCGTCTCGGGGAGGCCGCGGTGATTGGCGAGAATATCCATCACCGCGAGCGCCACGGTGTCCGGGATCGCCGGCCCCCCCGCACCGCCCCCCGCCAACACCGGCCTGCCAGCGTCATCCAGCACGATCACCGGGGCCGCCGGCGTCAGCGGCCGCTTTCCCGGCGCCATCTCGTTGGCGTAATGATCTTCCTGACCGGTGAAGGTGGTGGGGGGCGGCGGTGCAAAATTGATCAGCGCGTTGTTCAGCACCATTCCCAGTGCCGCGCGGCGGGCGCCGAAATGTAGGTTCACCGTGCTGGTCATCGACACCACCATGCCCGCGTGATCCGCCACCACGACCTGGCTGGTGCCGGCCTGCGGTGCGCCCGGATCGCTCGCCTTGGCCTCGTCGGCAAGCTCTCCCGGCCGGGGCCGCTCGATTGTCTGCCCCGGCGTGATCAGCGCCGCGCGCCCGGCCAGATAGTCGTGATCCAGCAATCCCTCCACCGGCACCGGCACGAAATCCGGATCCGCCAGATAACGCCGCCGATCCGCCTCGGCGAGCCGGCTGGCCTCCAAAAACCGATGCATGAACCAAGCATCCGCCGGATCCCCCGGCGGCACCGTCAGCAAGGTCTGCAGCATCACCATCCCGCCCATCGACGGCGGCGGCGCCGTGCACAGCGTCTCACCCGCATAGGGCTTACATAAGGCGGTCCCGATGCGCGGCGTGGCGTCGGTCAGCTCAGTTGCCGTGATCAGCGACGGGTGCGGCTCGCGATGCAACGCGGCCATGATCGCCGAGAGCCGTCCCTCGGCATATAGCCCGTCCGGCCCCAACGCCGCGATCCGGCGCAGCACCGTCTCGGCCGGCCGGTTGAAGAACCGGGCGCCTTCGGCCAGCGGAAGCCCATCCGCGCCCAAATAGGGTGCCGCGACATCGCCCAGCGCCGACACCATGCCAGGCTCAGCCAGCAACGACGCCAACTGGCGCGGCATCGGAATCCCGGCCTCGGCCAGATGCACCGCGGGTTCGAATAGGCTCGCCCACGTGAGCTTCCCCGCCCGCTTATGCGCCGCCCACAGCGCCGGCAAGGTGCCCGGCACACCCACCGCACGCGGACTGAACGCCACCTCGCGTGGATCGAGCAACTGGCCCTGCCGTGTCTGCATCACAGCCCGTGTCGAGGCCGCCGGCGCCGAAGGCATCCCATCGATGCTCGTCACCGCCGTATCGCCGGGCTGCCACAGCAAAATCAGACTGCCGCCGAGCATCCCAGACGCCTGCGGCTCCACCAGCCCCAGCACCGCCTGCGCCGCAACGGCCGCATCCACCGCAGAACCACCGCGGCGCAACATCTCAATCCCGGCCGACGTTGCCCAAGGATTGGCCGTGACCACCATCTGCGCATGATCAGGCGGAGGCGCCGACATCCTGCCAGCGGAAGCCCCCCCTCCCGCGGCGCACCCGCCCAAGGCCAACAGCGCCACCACCAACGCAGAACGAGACCACGGCAGCCCTCTCAGCACGCACCCGCCCTCCTTTGTCGCAGATTGCATGGCATTAACCTGTTCGTTCGTCCAGGGAGGGAAGTCCGGGCGGCACGACCAGCGATTTCAGGACGTTCGTCTGCAAAAGCAGGCGATGAACCCGCTCGAAGCGCTTGAAATGGCGAGCAGTGCCGGCCTGACCGAAGCCGGTCGCAGTCGCACTGCCCTCGCTGTTCGCATGATCGACGCCCACCCCACCCCAACGGGCAGTATTGATTTAATTTCGCTTTCCAAAAATCCAGCTTTCGCCGCTCAATCCACTCTCACTTAGACAGTGCAACGCGATGGAAGCGAGCGACTACGGACAAGCAGTAGCGTCGTTCCACCCTTGGTCGCATCAGATGAATACAATTTCATGAAACAAGAAAAATAAAATTGCAATTAATTTTATAGATTTTGCATCTGTAAATTTTCCGCCAGAACACACGGAAGTTGAGCGTTTTCCGAACCTCCCCATACTGCTGCCGGCGGGTCTATCTCTTACGACCCGCCACGGGCGATATGTCGTCGCCCTTATTATCCGAAAGGGTTGTCATGCAGTTGATGCAAAATATCTCGGCCACACATATGCCGGGTGAGGCGATGAAGCGCGACTCACGTGATACCAGAGACGTGGAAGACGTCACCGAGGACACCTCGGACGGTCTGGACACGGGATATCAACCACGCTCGCCGCTTGCAGGGCTCCACGCTGAAAGACCCCAGTATCGCCGCAGTCTGTTCCGGAGGTGATGCCGCCTTCGCGGGTTGGCGCGGTGCTGCAGTGGGCGCGACTGTTGCGTCAGCCGCCGCCTCCTGCCCTGTGGCAGGACACTGCGCTGATCCGAGACGAGTTGCTCGGCGTGGATCGTCTGGAGGAACAAGCAAGGATACTGGCGGCCTCTTACCGGCTGGCGCCGACTGGCACGACGGGACACAGACTGAGCGACCGTCTTACTCACAACGCCGCCTTCCTCCTGAAGGCAACCTTTGCCATCGCCCAGCGCGCCGCAGACAGTCACCAGACGACGCCTGCGGCCAACTGGCTCATCGACAATTATCACCTTGTGGAGATGCAGGTCCGCGAAATCGGTGTGGACCTGCCTCCCAGTTATTACGCGTTGCTGCCGAAGCTGGCGGACGGGCCCTTCGCCCGGCTGCCCCGGGTATTCGGCGCGGCCTGGTTCTTGATCGCGCACAGCGACAGTCGCATCGATCTGGACACGCTTCAGCGCTATCTCATCGCCTGGCAGCAGGTGCAGCCGCTTTCGATCGGCGAGCTATGGGCGGTGCCGATCACGCTGCGGATCATCCTGATCGAAAATCTGCGCCGCGTGTCAGCGACGATTCTGGACAACAGCGAGGCGCGTGAGCAGGCCGATGACGTTGCTGACCGGCTCCTGGGCGGTCCGGGCCGGGCGGGCGAGACCTGGGCGGAGATCCTCCCAACGTTGCAACAGCCCAGTGTCACCAACGCCTTCGCAGCGCAGTTCATCTACCGCCTGCGCGGCCTGGACACCGACCCAAGCGCGCCGCTCGCCTGGCTGGAGGCGCGCCTGCAACGCCGAGACACCACGACCGACCGCGTGGTGCAGGAGGAGCTGCAGCGCCAGGGCGGGTCGACTGCTACCATTCAGAACATCATCACCAGCCTGCGCCTGATCGCCGGGATCGATTGGGGCGACATCTTCGAGCGTCTCTGTCCGCTCGATGCCGTGCTGTCCGCCGACGGCGACTTCGCCGACATGGATTTCGCCACGCGGACGCTCTATCGCGCCGCCATCGAGGAGCTGGCGCGCGGCTCAGGTGTGGCAGAGCTGGAGGTTGCCACACGCGCCGCCGCCTTGGCCGCCGCCGCACGTCAGCGCGAAGGGCGGGCCGGCCGGGCGGGTGATTGCGGGTACTATCTCATCGCCGGCGGACGGCCTGCTCTTGAGGCCGCAATCGGCTTCCGGCCCCGCCCATGGCTGCGGCTGGGCCGGTTGGTTCGCGGCCTCGGAATCGTCGGCTATGGCAGCATGGTTATCGCCGTCGCACTTGGCTTCCTCGCCTTGCCGATCTGGGCGTTGCGTGCTGCCGGCACGGATTGGGGCTGGCTTTGCGTGCTCACCGTGCTGGGCGTTGTTCCTGCCTCGGATGCAGCAGTGGCCTGCGTCAACTGGTTGTCCTTCTGGGGCTTCGGCGCCAGTTCACTGCCGGCCATGGAGTTCCGGGACGGTATTCCCGCGTCATCGCGCACCATGATCGCGGTGCCGATCCTCTTTACCTCCAGCCACGCAATCGCCCACCAGCTGCGCCAGATTGAGCTCCATCACCTCGCAAGCCCCGACGGTGAGCTGCATTTCGCCCTGCTGTCCGACTGGACGGACAGTCCGACCGAGCACGCCCCGGGGGATGAGGCGCTGCTGGCGACTGCCACAGACGGTATCGCCCGATTGAACCGCCGCTACGGTCCGGCACCGGGCGGGGACCGGTTCATCCTGCTCCACAGACGACGCCTGTGGAACGAGTCTGAGTCCGTCTGGATGGGCTGGGAGCGCAAGCGCGGCAAACTGCATGAACTCAACCGCGTCCTGCGTGGTGCCACTGACACCAGCTTCGTGACCTTGAGGTCCGATCACCCCTTGCCCGGTGGCGTACGCTATGTGGTGACCCTGGATTCGGACACGCGTCTGCCGCGTGACACGGTGCGGCGCCTGGTCGCCAAGATGGCACATCCGCTGAATGCGCCGTTGAGCGAGGCCGGATCCGGCCGCGTCATCGAGGGTTATGCCGTGCTGCAGCCACGGGTCACCCCCTCGCTTCCGGTGGGCAAGCGCAACACCCTGTTCCAGACCATCTTTTCCAGCGCGGACGGCATCGATCCCTATGCCGGGGCGATTTCTGACGTTTATCAGGACCTGTTTGCCCAGGGCTCCTTCGCGGGCAAGGGCATCTACGACATCGACGCCTTCGAGGCCGCGCTTGTCGGTCGCATTCCGGAATCCACCTTGCTGAGCCATGATCTGCTCGAAGGCATCTTCGCCCGCGCCGGGCTCGCGTCCGACATCGAGGTGGTCGAGGAGTTTCCCACCGGCTATGCCGTCTCTGCCATGCGCCAGCACCGCTGGACCCGCGGCGACTGGCAGCTGCTGCCCTGGATCATGCCCTGGAGCCAGCAGGAGGCCGACGGTGTGGCCCGCCACCACGGCGTGCCTTCGATCGGACGTTGGAAGATGTTCGACAATCTGCGCCGCAGCCTTTCGGCACCGGCTGCCGTCACGGCGCTGGCGGCGGGTTTCCTGCTGCCGGTTGGTCCCGCCGGCATCTGGACCTGCTTTGTCATTTTGACCATCGCCTACCCGTCACTGCTGTCCGTGCTGGGCGCCTCCCTGCCACGGGCCCGCTGGGTGTCGTGGCGGAGCTATCGTGATGATATCGCGCTGGAGATCTTCCGCGCCGCGCGCCTGTCCGCGATGATTCTCGTGTTGCTTGCCCATCAGGCCAGCCTGATGGCCGACGCGATCCTGCGAACCGTGTTTCGTGTGATGGTTTCGCGTCGGCTGATGCTGCAGTGGGTCACGGCGGCGCAGACCAGCGACGCGCCGCATCTGGACCGGCTGGGCTACGCACGCCGGATGGCCTGGGCAGCTGTCATCGGTGTTGCGGTGTTTGGCGTCGCGCTGGCCGGCCATCCCTGGGTGTGGCTGCTGGCCTTGCCGGTCTGCCTGTCCTGGATCGGCTCGCCGCTGATCGCCTTCTGGCTGAGCCAGCAACGGCCAACCTCACGCGAGGCCATGCTGGACGAGGCAGAGACGTCTGCGCTGCGCGGCACGGCGCGGCAGACCTGGCGGTATTTCGAGACCTTCGTGACACAGGCGGACCATGTGTTGCCACCCGACAATCTGCAGGAGGATCCGGCCATCGTGCTGGCCCGCCGCACCTCGCCCACCAATGTCGGGCTCTACCTGGTATCGGCGGTCTGCGCGCATGATTTCGGGTGGGAGGGGCTGAACGACACCGCCGCCCGCATCGAGGCGACCCTCACGACGATGGAGGCGATGGAGCGTTTTCGCGGGCATTTCTACAATTGGTACGACACCGCTGACCTGCGCCCGCTTGATCCGAAATACGTCTCCACCGTGGATAGCGGCAATCTTGCCGGACACCTCATCACGCTGGCCCAGGCCTGCCTGCAATGGAGCGTCCCGGCCAACGACAGCACCGCCCTGGCCGCCGGGCTCGCGGATGCGGCGCGGCTTGCGCAGCACGAGCTGGCGCGGTTGCGCGAGGAGGGAACCCTGACCGCTTCGGCTGCGCAGCCACTGGCGGCGGCATTGGCGGAGTTGCTGCATACCCGCGACGCAACGGGCTGCGCGGCACGGGTTGCCGCCGTCACGGACGCTGCAGCGCCATTCGGCGCCTGCGCCGATCTGACGTTCTGGACGCAGGCCGTCGCACGGACCTGGGATAGCCACCGGCGCGATTCCGATCCCGCAACCCAGGCCGCCCAGCCGGCCCGTCTGCAGGCCATCGCCAGGCGCGCGCGCGACATGGCGATGGCGATGGAGTTCGGCTTTCTGCGCAATGCGGAGCGCAAGCTGCTCTCGATCGGCTACCTGGTCGGCGAGGCCATGCTCGACCCCAATTGCTATGACCTGCTCGCATCCGAGGCGCGCCTTGCGGTTTTCATCGCCATCGCCAAGGGCGACGTGCTGGCCCGCGAATGGTTTCGCCTGGGCCGTGGCGTGGCACCGATGGGCCATGATGCGACCCTCATGTCGTGGTCCGGCTCGATGTTCGAATATCTGATGCCTTCGCTCATCATGCGCGCGCCGGCCGACAGCCTGCTGGACGAGAGCAACCGCCGCATGGTGCGGTGCCAGATCGCTTACTGTCAGGCCCACGAGGTTCCTTGGGGTATCTCTGAGTCAGCGTTCAACGCACGCGACCTGGAATACACCTATCAATACTCGAATTTCGGTATCCCGGTGCTCGGCTTCAAGCGCGGGCTGGACGAGGATCTGGTGGTTGCCCCCTATGCCACGGCGCTCGCCGCCATGGTCGATCCCAAGGCGGCTGTCGCCAATCTCGCGGCTCTTGCCAGTCAAGGCGGCAAGGGCCGCTTCGGCTTCTATGAAGCGCTCGACTATACCGCTTCACGCCTGCCGACCGGAGCCAAGCTCGCTGTCGTGCGCGCGTTCATGGCCCATCATCAGGGCATGACGATCGCCGCCATCGCCGATGCCGTGCTGGATGGTATCCTGCGTCAGCGGTTTCACGCCGAACCCATGATCGGGGCGACAGAGCTGCTCCTGCAGGAACGTGCGCCGCGCAATCCCACGGTCGCGCTCCGCGAACCGGCGCGCCCCGCCCCGCGCAATTCCGTCACGGATGCGCCGTTGGCCGCCGGGCGCCATTTCATCACAGCCAACAGCCCGACGCCGAAATCCCAACTGCTGTCCAACGGGCGTTATTCCGTGATGCTGACCACGTCCGGCGCGGGCTACAGCCGCTGGCAGGGACTGGCCGTGACACGCTGGCGCGAGGATCCCACGCTCGATCCCTGGGGCAGTTTTATCTACCTGCGCGATGCCGACAGCGGCCAGACCTGGTCGGCCGCAATACAGCCGACCGGGGTAGCGCCCGATGAATACGAGGTGGCGTTCAGCGAGGACCGGGTCGAGTTCGGCCGCCGCGACGGCAAGCTGTCCACCACCATGGAGGTGCTGATCTCCGCCGAGGACGACGCGGAGGTCCGCCGCGTGACGCTGTGGAACAGCGGCGATGTGGCGCGGGTGATCGATCTGACGTCCTACAGCGAGATCGTGCTGGCGCCCCAGGCGACCGATCTGGCCCATCCAGCCTTCGCCAAGATGTTCATCCAGACCGAATATCTCACCGATTCCGGGGCCATCCTGGCGACACGGCGGCGCCGCACACAGGGCGAGCCGGAGGTCTGGGCCGCCCATGTGGCGGTCGCCGATGGTGACCGTGATGTGGAGACGGACCGCGCGCGCTTCATCGGCCGCGGCCACAGCGCTGTTGACCCGGCCGCCATGGCGGGCGGAACGGGGCTGTCCAACACCACCGGCACGGTGCTTGACGCGGTGTTCTCAATCCGCCGGCGTGTAACCGTCCCGGCCGGTGGCAAAGCCCAGGTGGTGTTCTGGACGATGATCGCGGCCTCGCGCGAGGCGATCGTCAGCTGCGTTGACAAGCACCTTGTGGCAAACGGCTTCGATCGTGCCTCGACCCTGGCATGGACGACGGCGCAGGTGCAGCTGCGCTACCTCAAGATCAAGCCGGCTCAGGCCGATCTGTTCCAGCGTCTTGCGACGCATCTGACGTATGCCGGCCCGGCTTTCCGCGCGCCGTCGGAGCTGATCCAGCGCGGCAGCGGCCCGCAGGCGGGGTTGTGGAGTCAAGGCTTGTCCGGTGACCTGCCGATCCTGCTGCTGCGCATCGATACGATCGACGACATCGAGATCGCCCGCGAGATCGTAAAGGCCCATTCGTATTTCCGTATGAAGCTGCTCGAGGTCGATGTCGTGATCCTCAACGAGCATCCGTCGTCCTACGCGCAGGACCTGCAAGGGGCGCTTGACGGCCTGGCGCGCCAGCTGCCGAAGGCGGTTGCCGGCGCCGGGGCGGTGCACACGCTGCGCGCGGATCTGCTGCCGCCGGCGGTGCGAGACCAGCTGATCTCGGTCGCCCGTGTGGTGCTGGTGTCCAACCGCGGCAGTCTGGCCGAACAGCTTGGTCGCGCCGAACGCGCGACGCGTCGGCCAAAGCCTGCCGGCACCCTGCCGGTGCCACCTGCGACTGCGATGCCGCCCAACTCGCCGCCCAACTCGCCGTCAGAAGGGGCTCCGGAGGGGCCTCCAGAGGTGCCGCCACTCGAATTCTTCAACGGTCTGGGCGGCTTCGCGGACTCCGGGCGTTGCTACGTCGTGGTCCTGGCGCCCGGCAAGGTCACCCCGATGCCATGGATCAACGTTATCACGAATGCGGCCTTCGGCTTCCAGGCCGCGTCCGAAGGCAGCGGCTACAGCTGGGCCGGCAACAGCAAGGAGAACCAGCTCACCCCCTGGTCGAACGACCCGATCAGCGATCCGGCCGGCGAGTCCTTCCACCTGCGTGACACCCGGTCGGGCGCACAGTGGCGCCCCACGGCCTTTCCTGGGCGAGACCCGAAGGCAACCTATGTCACGCGTCACGGACGCGGCTGGAGCAGGTTCGACCGCATCGCCCACGGCATCGCCAGCAGCCTGTTGCAGTTCGTGCCGGCCGACGATCCGATCAAGATTTCGCGCCTGCAGCTGCACAACACCGGATCCGACAGTCGCACGATTTCTGTCTATGCCTGCGCCGAGTGGGTACTCGGAGCGGCGCAGAGCACCAATGCCGCCTTCATCCAGACCGCGCGAGACGAGACCACCGGCGCGCTGTTCGCGCGCAATCCCAGGAACCCGGCGTTCAGCAGCCAGGTCGCCTTCATCGACATGGCCGGACAGCAGACCAGCCTGACCGGAGACCGCCGGGAGTTTCTGGGTCGCAACGGGTCACAAGCGGCGCCCATGGCAGTCTCTGACGGAGGGGAGCTGTCCGGGCGCGTCGGCGCCGGTCTGGACCCGTGCGGCGCGCTGATGACCACCATCACGCTGGAACCCGGCGCACGCACCGAGATCGTGGTGCTGTTGGGTGCGGCCGCCGGCGCGGAGGCAGCGCAGGACCTGATCGCACGCTATCGTGCCGCCGATCTTGACACCGTGCTGGCAGAGGTCTCGCATCGTTGGGACGCCACTCTGGGCGCAGTCGTCGTCACGACGCCCGACCGTTCGGCGGATATCATGCTGAACGGTTGGCTGCTCTATCAATCCTTGGCCTGCCGGGTCTGGGCGAGGGCCGGGTTCTATCAGGCGAGCGGCGCCTATGGATTTCGCGATCAGCTGCAGGACGGCATGGCGCTCACCGCCGCCCGCCCGGATCTTGTGCGCGCCCATCTGCTGCGCGCCGCGAGCCGGCAGTTCCGCGAAGGCGATGTTCAGCATTGGTGGCTGCCGGAAACCGGCCTGGGCGTTCGAACCCGGATCTCGGACGATTGCGCCTGGCTGGCCACCACCGTTGCGCATTATGTGACGGCCACCGGCGATACCGGCATCCTCGACGAACGCGTGCCTTTCTTGCAGGCGGCGGTGCTCGAGCCTGAGGAGACGGACCGTTTCTTCCAGCCAGAGACCGCCGATGCCGACGCGACCGTATTCGAGCACTGCGCCCTTGCGCTCGAGCACAGTCTGGCTGTCGGCCGCCACGGCCTGCCGCTGATGGGCACCGGCGACTGGAATGACGGAATGAGCCGCGTGGGCGAAGGCGGGCAGGGCGAAAGCGTCTGGCTCGGCTGGTTTCTGCACGCGGCGCTGGAGAGCTTCGCCACGATCGCCGCCGCGCGTTCCGAGACCGTGCGGGCCGACACATGGCGCGCCCATGCGCACCGCCTGGCTGTGGCTCTCGAAGCGGCGTGGGACGGAGACTGGTATCTGCGTGCCTATTATGACGACGGAACGCCGCTTGGAGCGCACACCAACGCCGAATGTGCCATCGACTCTATCGCGCAGTCCTGGTCGGTGATGTCCGGCGTGGCGCCGCCACACCGGGCAGAGCGCGCCATGGCATCGCTCGAAGAGCATCTGGTGCGCCGTGACGAGCAGCTGCTGCTCGTGCTGGATCCGCCGTTCGACAAGACCGCGCATGATCCTGGCTACATCAAGGGCTACCCGCCGGGGCTGCGCGAGAACGGCGGGCAGTACACCCATGCGGCTTTGTGGGCGGTGCTGGCCTTTGCCCGGTTGGGCGAAGGTGACAAGGCGATGTCCCTGTTCGCCATGATCAACCCGATCAACCATGCCCTGACGGCACAGGATGTCGCGGTCTATCAGGTTGAGCCCTACGTGGCGGTGGCCGACATCTATTCCACCGCCCCTCACGTCGGCCGCGGCGGCTGGTCCTGGTACACCGGATCGGCAGGGTGGATGCAGCGGGTTGGCATCGAATCAATCCTCGGCGTGCGCATCAGCCGGGACGGTCTGCACATCCAGCCCTGCGTGCCGCGGCTCTGGCCTGGCTATAGCGTCACGCTCACCTGGCGATCCTCCCGCTACGCCATCGTCGTGAGCAACCCGGACCAGACCGGCCAAGGTGTGGCGGCGATCAGCCTCGATGGCGTCAGCCTGTCGGCCACAGACCCGGTCAAACTGGTCGATGACGGGGCCTCGCATGACGTGCAGGTGACTCTCGGCCACGGGACGTCGGTATGACCGGCACATCCGGCCCGTCGGCTGACCGACGGCCTCGGCCGTTGCGCGTGTATCTGCTGCGGCACGGCGAGACCGCGTGGTCTATCTCGGGTCAGCACACCGGCCGCACCGACATCGCGTTGACCGCGCATGGCGAGGACGAGGCACGCGACCTTGCACCGTGGCTCGATCGCGTCCGGTTCGCGCACGTGTTCAGCAGCCCGATGCAACGCGCGCAGCGAACCTGTGTACTGGCCGGCCTCGGCAGGTCGATGCTGATCGAGCCGGATCTGGCCGAGTGGGATTACGGCGCGTACGAGGGCCAGGTTGCGAGGGACATCAAGGCTACTCGGCCCACGTGGCAGATTTTTCGCGACGGATGCCCGGGCGGGGAGCAGCCCGCCGACATCGCGGCGCGCGCCGATCGGCTGATCGCCAGGCTCACCGGCCTGGATGGCGCGGTGGCACTGTTCTCACACGGGCATATGAGCCGGGTGCTGGCGGTGCGCTGGATCGGTCTGCCGGTGCCAGAGGGACGGCATCTTGTACTTGGCACGGCATCGATGGGCATTCTCGAAGTTGATCCGGCGCACCAGGAGAACCGGGTGATCGCCCTTTGGAATGCCACTCCGGCGATGCTCGGTCAGGTGGACACGAAAGTCGATCTGTCGCCCGCGAAAGGCTGGACCGCCGGCACCGCGACGTCTGTCACGCTCTGATGCTGGCGCGCTTGATCGAGCGTCTCCCACCTTGCCAACGGACGAGTGTGGGATGGCGGCCTGCCGCGACGGCGCCGTCGGTCAGGGTGCGGCCAGCGCCTGTGTGACAGCGGTCTGTGCCTGCTGCTGGATCTGCCGCAGATGCTCGGCGCTGCGGAAGCTCTCGGCATAGACCTTGTAAACATCCTCCGTCCCGGACGGCCGCACGGCGAACCATCCACCGGGGGCCACCACCTTGAGCCCGCCGATCGGCATGTTGTCGCCAGGGGCTTTGGTGTACGTGGCGCAGACCGTCTCCCCGGCGAGCGTCGTGATCGCGAGCTGTTCCGGCGCCAGGGTTTTCATCCGATGGCGTTGCTCGGCCGAGGCCGGTGCGTCGATCCGTTCGTAGAACGAAACGCCGAGCGCCTCGGTGATGTCCTGATAGGCCTGCCCCGGGTCCCGCTTCGTTCGGGCGGTGATCTCGGCTGCCAGCAGGCCCATGATGAGGCCGTCCTTGTCGGTGGTCCACACAGTGCCGTCATGCCGCAGGAACGAGGCACCGGCGCTTTCTTCGCCGCCGAAGGCAAGCGAACCGCTGCCAAGCCCATCGACGAACCATTTGAAGCCGACCGGGACCTCAACCAGCCGGCGATCGAGCCGGGCGGTGACGCGGTCAATCAGGCTGCTGCTGACGATGGTCTTGCCGATGCCGCAGCCGCTTGGCCAATCGGGACGGTGGCGGCAGAGATAATCGATCGCAACGGCCAGATAATGGTTGGGGTTCATCAGGCCGGCGCCAGGTGTGACGATGCCATGCCGGTCGGCGTCGGTGTCGTTGGCGAAGGCGATGTCGAAGCTGCGCTGCATCCCGATGAGCCGCGTCATCGCGTAGGGGGAGGAGCAGTCCATCCGGATCCTGCCATCCCAATCGGCCGTCATGAACCCGAATGTCGGATCAACGGTGTCGTTGACGACGGTCGCGGCGATGCCGTAGCGCGCGACGACAGGCTGCCAGTAATGCACCGCGGCACCGCCCAGCGGATCGATCCCGATGGTCACGCCGGAGCCCCTGATGATGTCCATGTCCACAACGTTGTGAAGGTCGGCGACATAAGGGGTCACGTAGTCGTGGCGGTGGACATACGGCGATCTGATGGCCCGTTCATAAGGAAGCCGCCGCACATCTGCGAGCCTGTTCTCGAGCGATCTGTTGGCGGTGCGACCGATCCAGTCGGTGACATCGGTGTCGGCGGGCCCGCCATTGGGTGCATTGTATTTGAAGCCGCCGTCCTCGGGCGGGTTTTGCGAGGGCGTGATGACGATGCCGTCGGCCTGGCCGGTCTGACGGTTGCGGTTATACGCCAGAATCGCGTGCGAGATGACCGGCGTCGGTGTAGGGCCGCCCGTTGCATCGATCATGGTTTCAACGCCGTTGGCTGCGAGAACCTCCAGCGCGGTCGCCATCGCGGGTGCTGACAGCGCATGCGTGTCGATGCCCACGAACAGCGGGCCGGTGACGCCGTGCGCCGCGCGGTGCTGGCAGATCGCCTGGGTGATCGCCAGGATATGCGCCTCGTTGAAGGCGCCGTCGAAGGACGATCCCCGGTGGCCGGATGTGCCGAACGCCACGCGCTGCGCAGGGTTTGCAGGGTCCGGTGTGCGGTTGTGATAGGCGGCCACCAGCCGCGTTACATCGACGAGCATCGATCGTGAGAGCTGTTTGCCTGCCTGCGGACTGACCTGTCTTGTCATCATCGGCTCCGTGTTGATCGATCTCAGGCCCAGCGGCGTCACACCACGGGCAATCCTGCGCGGTCCCGCAAACGATCAAAGACTCAATAGCGGGCAGGTCAGGCCGGGTAGAAGCCCCGGAATCTCCTGCCTTGAACCGCTCTGAGTATTTTCAGGGTCTACGGTTGCGTCTGACGGACGCCTACCTCCGGCACAGTCGAATGTTCCAAGGAAGCGAGCCTGAAGATGATTCGCGCGCACCAAGATGGCAAAACGACGGTCCTGAACGTCGCGACCTCGAACAGGGCAGGTGGGAAGGTCGATTTGCCCCTGTCGGGGCAGCCCGAAACGGATGGCGGGCCCGATCGCCGGGGCATGGACGAGCTGTGCATCAACACGATCCGCTGCCTGTCGATGGATGCCGTCCAGCAGGCAAATTCCGGCCATCCCGGCACACCGATGGCGCTGGCCCCTGTGGCCTACACGCTGTGGCAGACCTTTCTGCTGTTCGATCCCGCGGATCCGACGTGGCCGAACCGCGACCGGTTCGTGCTGTCCAATGGGCACGCCTCTATGCTGCTCTATGCGGTCCTGCATCTTGCCGGCGTGCGAGAGGCGGCCTCGGCCGATGGGCAGCCAGGGGTGGCTGCGGTCACGCTCGACGACATCAAGTCGTTCCGGCAGCTCGACAGCAAATGCCCGGGCCACCCCGAACATGGCCGCACGGCAGGCGTTGAGACCACCACAGGGCCGTTGGGCCAGGGCTGTGCCACCAGCGTCGGCATGGCGATGGCGCAGAAATGGCTCGCACAGCATTTCAACCGTCCTGGCTTCGCGGTTTTCGATTACGACGTTTTCGCCTTCTGCGGTGACGGCGACATGATGGAAGGCGTGACCAGCGAGGCGGCGTCGCTTGCCGGCCACCTCATGCTCGGGAATCTGTGCTGGATCTATGACAGCAACGGCATCACGATCGAGGGGCATACCAGCCTCGCCTTCAGCGATGACGTGGCTGCGCGATTCCTCGCATACGGCTGGAACGTCCAGCGGGTTGCCGACGCCAACGACACGGACGCGGTGGCGGCGGCGATCGAGGCGTTTCGCGCCGCCACCAGCGTGCCGATGCTGATCATCGTGGAGAGCCATATCGCCTATGGCGCGCCCCACAAGCACGATACCAGTGCGGCGCATGGCGAACCGCTGGGCGAGGAAGAGGTCAGGCTGGCCAAGCGCAGCTATGGTTGGGCAGAAGACGCGACGTTCCTGGTTCCGGATGGCGTGCGCGCGCATTTCGACGCCGGCAT
>CAIQQQ010000109.1 GCA_903873995.1 uncultured Rhodospirillales bacterium | reverse complement strand
GCCGGAGTGGTACTTCCTGCCGTTCTACGCGATCCTGCGCGCGGTTCCGTCCAAGCTCGGCGGCGTGCTGCTGATGTTCGGCTCGATCGCCATCCTGTTCGTGCTGCCGTGGCTCGACACCTCGCCTGTGCGCAGTGCCACGTTCCGCCCGATCTACCGCCAGCTGATGTATGTGTTCGTGTTCGTCTGCATCCTGCTCGGCATCGCCGGCGGCAAGCCGCCCGAGGGCATTTGGGTCGTGATCGGCCGCGTCTGCACGGCCTATTACTTCCTGCATTTCCTGGTCCTGCTGCCGCTGCTGGGCAAGCTCGAGAAGCCGCTGCCGCTGCCGGACAGCATCAGCATGCCGGTCCTGCCGCCAGGTGGCGGGCCGCTGCCGTCGGGTGCCGCCGCCAAGCCGATGGAGAAGATGTGATGCGCAACCTGAACCCAATCCTGAACCTTCTGAGGGGCGCCATGCTCGGCGCCCTCCTCAGCGCCCCTTTGGCGGCCCCGGCCTTCGCCGCCGCCGAAGAGATCGAACTGCCGGACGTCGCCTTCTCCTTCAAGGGCCCGTTCGGATCGATCGACAAGGCCGCCGCCCAGCGCGGCTATCAGGTCTACAAGGAGGTTTGCTCAAACTGCCACTCGATGAAGCAGGTCTACTTCCGCACCCTGGAAGGGATCGGCCTCAGTGCCGCTGAGATCAAGACCCTCGCCGCCTCGTATGACGTGCCGACCATCGGCGACGATGGCCAGCCGGCCGAGCGCAAGGGCCTGCCGTCGGACAAGTTCAAGGTGCCCTACGCCAATGAAAAGGCGGCCCGCGCCGCCCAGAACGGCGCCCTGCCGCCCGACCAATCGGTGATCGTGAAGGCCCGCGAGGGCGGTGCGGACTACATCTACGCGCTCATGACCGGCTACACCGAGCCGCCCGCCGGCATGAAGATGGCCGACGGCATGAACTACAACAAATACTTCCCCGGCCATCAGATCGCCATGGCAGCCCCGCTCTCCGAAGGTCGGGTGGAATACACCGACGGCACCAAGGCCACGCTGCCCCAGATGGCCAAGGACGTCGCAACGTTCCTCGAGTTCGTCGCCGAACCCGAGATGGAGCAGCGCAAGCGCATGGGCATCAAGATCGTGCTCTTCCTCGCGATGATGACCGGCCTGACCTATGTGGTGAAGCGCCAGATCTGGTCTGACGTGCATCACTGATCAAGCTTTGGCCTGATGCAGACCGCCGCGTTTCCCGGTATGTCGGGGCGCGGCGGTTTTGTTTTGACCGCATCCGCATTGACCGTGAGGAGACCGCGCCGTGACCGCAGAGACAGACATCCAGCCCGTGATCGGCATCATCGGCGGCTCAGGCCTTTACGACATCGACGGCCTTGAGAACAAAACCTGGCACAAGATCACCACGCCCTGGGGCGATCCGTCAGACGAGCTGCTGGCGGGCGAGCTCGGCGGCGTGCGCTGCGTGTTCCTGCCACGCCACGGCCGCGGCCATCCCCTGCCGCCCAGCGCGCTGAACTACCGCGCCAATATCGACGCCCTGAAGCGCATGGGCTGCACAGACATCCTCTCGATGTCCGCCGTCGGCAGCCTCCGCGAAGAGCTGCCGCCCGGCCATTTCGTGATCGTCGATCAGTTCATCGATCGCAGCTTTGCCCGCGAGAAAAGCTTCTTCGGCCCCGGCTGTGTCGCCCATGTCTCCGTCGCCCACCCCGTCTGCCCACGCCTGGGAGACGCGCTGGAATCCGCCTCCCACACGCTCGGTCTCCCCGTCACCCGCGGCGGCACCTACCTTGTGATGGAAGGTCCGCAATTCTCCACGAAGGCCGAAAGCGAGCTCTACCGCAGCTGGGGCTGCAGCGTGATCGGCATGACCAACATGCCCGAAGCCAAACTCGCCCGCGAGGCCGAGCTTTGCTACGCCACCGTCGCCATGGTGACGGACTACGATTGCTGGCACCCCGACCATGACGCCGTCACCGTCGAACAGGTCGTGAAATTCCTCCTCGGCAACGCCGACAAGGCCCGCGCCCTCGTGCGCGAAGTCGTCCCCATCATCGGCGCCCCCCGCGGCCCATGCCCCGCCGGCTGCGACCGCGCCCTCGATCACGCCCTGATCACCGCCCCAGACCACCGCGACCCCGCAGTGCTGGCAAAGCTGGACGCCGTGGCCGGGCGCGTTTTGGGGTAGCGTAGAGAAGGAAGGCAGCGCAGCGCCCTGGCCTTCCTTCCGCACCCCCATCACGCCACCAACCGCAGATCCTCCAAAAACGCCGAGACGGTCGCGTTCATGGCACCGAGATCCGTCTGCATCTGCGTGGTGGCGGAGACCATCAGCCCGGTCTCCCGGCTTGTGCCATCGATGCGGCCCTGCACCTCCACGGCACCTTCGGCGATGGCGCCGGTCCCCGATGCCGCCACCTGGATGCTGCGCGCAATCTCCTGCGTCGCCGCTTCCTGCTCGGCCACCGCGGCGCCCACACCGGCGGCGATCGCCAAGACCTTGGCAACGCCGTCAGACACGCGCTGCATCCCGCCCGCCGTGATCTGCGTGCGCGATCGGATGTCGTTGATCTGTGCGCGGATCTGCGTCGTGGCGGCTGCCGTCTGGCCCGCCAGGGTCTTGACCTCTCCTGCCACCACCGCAAACCCACGCCCGGCCTCCCCGGCGCGCGCCGCCTCGATCGTGGCGTTCAGCGCCAACAGGTTGGTCTGAGCCGCAATCGTGTCGATCAGCCCCACCACAACGCCAATGCCCTGCACGGCATCTGACAGATTGGCCACCGACTCAGCGGAGCTCTGGGCCTCCAAAGCCGTCTCGCGCACCGTCGCGGCCGAGAGGGCCATGCGCCGTGCAATCTCTGCAATCGATCCCGAGAGCTGCTCGGTCGCGCTGGCAACGCTGGTCACGGCATGAGACGTCGTGGCGGCACCTTCCGTGATGCGCCTCGCCTCCCGTGCCGACCGGCCGGCGCTGTCCTCCAGCGTCTCGGCCACCTGCGTCACAACCCGCGCCGCATCCCCCACCCGGGCCAGCGCCGCCTCCGATCCCGCCCGAAACGAAGCAGCACGTGCCTGCAACTGGTCCGCCCGCTCCAGCCGGACAGCCTGCGCCACCTGCTCGCACGCCGCCGCCTCTCTCGCACCGATGAGCCTGTTCGTCAGATCCAGCAACTGCGCTGCCATCGTCTTGAGCTCGGTGGCCCGATACGATGCAGAGAAATTCGTTGCCAAGCTGCCCTCGGCGATCCGTGACAGCCAGCTCGACAGCGAGCCGAGCGGCCGCACCACATGATGCAGAATCAGCAACGTGCCGGCCGTGCCCATCAAGGCCGTTGCCAGCATAAAGCCAAGCGACGCTGCCAGCCGGAGCAGCGCCGCATCGGTCAACGCCCGGCCGCGCTGCTCCGCTTCCACGATCACGGCTTCACGCAGCACCGCGAACTGCGCCAGCGCCGGCACCGACCATGTGCGATAGCTCTCGACCGTCTCGGCATCGCGCCGTCCGTGCCGCGCGGCGTCGGCCAAGGCGCGGTAACGGGGCTCCGCCGTTGTGAAGAAACCGGACTCAAGATCCGTCAACGCAGACAGCAGCTTCGCGCTCGCGCTGGTGGCGGCGGCCCGCGTCGCGAGCAATTCCTTCAACGCGAGCAGCCGGCCGGTGGCGAAGGACAGCTCGTCAAGCTCGGCCGGGCTCAGCACAGCCCCGCCGATCCAGGCCTGCAACAAGCTGCTGCGCCGCCCCGCAGCCTCCCGCAACGCCGCCGCGGTGACGGACATGTCCACGATCGAGCCAATCACGGGAGACAGGGCCGTCACGTGCCGCTCGGTCGCGGCCACCTGCGCGCTGAGAGTGGCCACGGCACCGCTGATCTCGCCGATCACCCGCGCCGGAAGGGCCGGGTCCCGCTGGGCAACAGGCTGGCCAAATGCCAACGTCACCGCTTGGCGAAGCCCGCCCAACCGCGGTGCGACAGACGCGATTGCATCCACTTCAAGCCCCGCCGCCGCCATCGCCTGACGGGCCCGCGCCAGTGCCGCCGTCTCGCCCGCAAGCAGGCTGTCCAACGCCGCACCAGATGGTTCCCGCCGCTGCAACGCCTGCACCATCGCGCCGCGCTGAACAGCCACGGCCTCCGCCGCCGCCGTCAGACGGCCCATCGCCATGGCGCCGCGCGCGGCAAGCCCCGTGTCCTGCCACACCGCCCATGCCTGCCAGGCAGACCGCGCCGAAAGGCAGATCCCAGGCAGGCCAATCGCCAGAAAACCAAAGCCAAATACTGTTCGCAGACGCATGTGCCGCCTCGTATAAGCTCTACGAAACGGAGCATCCCACCGAAAGCTTCGCAACCGGTTAAGAACCGATCACGTACCCAGATGCGCTGCCAGAAACGCCACGGTGCGCTGCTGCGCCAGTGCGGCATCCGGTGCCGAGAAGCTCGCGCGCTCGTCGCAGCCAAAGCCATGCTGCGCGCCCGGATAAACCAAAATCTCAACATCCGGCTGGGCCGCGCGGATCAGCTCAACGTCGCTGAGCGGAATGCCGCTGTCCATCTCACCGAAATGCAGCTGCACCGAACCGTGCGGCGTCTCGTCGCGCGTCCCCGCGATCCCGCCGCCATACCAGCCGACCGCGGCCGCGAACAGGCCGGTCCGGGTCGCACCCCACCACGCCACCGTGCCGCCCCAGCAATAGCCAACGATCCCAAGCGGGCGCTGGCCCAGAAACGCAGCGCACGCCGCCACATCCGCCATCACACCGGCATCCGGAACCTGCCCCCGCAAAGTCCGCCCCCGCGCCACGTCGTCAGCCGTATAGCCCAGCTCCACGCCACGCTCCGCCCGATCAAACAGCGCCGGCGCCACCACCCGATAGCCCTCGGCCGCGAACTTCGCGCACATGTTGCGCATATGGCCGTTCACCCCGAAGATCTCCTGAATCACCACAAGCCCGCGGGAAGCATCCGCCGGGCCATCGGTCCATGCCTGAAATGCATGCCCATCGGTGGCGGTCAACGTGACGAACTGACCCATTTTCATGCTCCTGCTTGACGTTTCGCGAGTGTGGCGCAGGATGACGCGATGGGCGAGATCATCAATCTCAAGCAGGTGAAAAAGCAGCGCGAACGCGACCGCAAGGCCGCCGAGGCCGCCGCCGCGCGCGCCCTGCACGGCCGCCCCAAGCCGCAGAAGGCGCAGGAGGCTGCCGATAAATCCCGCCTGCGCCAGCTTCTGGACAACGCCCGCCTGGACCCAGAGCCCTAACCAAGCTCAGTCCGCCGTCGCATGGTCCCCGGCAGGCGGCAGATGCGGCAGCAGCGCCTGCAGATGCCGCTCCACCTTGCACACCAGATACCGCGCGGTGTTGCTGGCCGGCTCGCTGTCCGCAGGTAACGGCCGCCCGTCCACGCCAAGCCTGAGGGCGGACAGCCCAAGATCGGCATAGATCGTCAAAAGCCGCGGCCCCGCCCCCCACACCGCCGGCTCCCGGCCTTCCTGCGCGGCCAGATCGCGCAGCCGCCAGATCGCCGAGGCCTGGTCCCCAGGTGCTCCGGCCGGATCGCCAAGTGCGAGCAGAATGGAGCCAAACCGCCGATAGGGCAGGGCGGCCCGCCCGCCCTCGCCCCACACCAGTCCATCGGCCCGAGCCGGCGGCATCCCGCCGAGACCCGCATAGCGCAGCCGCGCCTCCGCATTCCACGTCATCGCCTGCACCCGCCCCGGCCGCACAAGGCGCCCAAGGGCCGTAAGCCCGATCCCCACCGTCAGCGCCAGAGACGCGCGCACCGAGTTCGGCAGGTCGGCGCGCAGCAGTGCGTGCCACCAGCTGTCATCATCAACCGAGCGCAAGCTCGGCCCGAACGCGGCCAGCGCCACCACCGCCAGCACCAGACACAGCAGCGTCATCAGCGTGGACAGTCGCATCGGCCCGCTGAACACCCGGGCCGGGCGATAAAACCCAGACCGCAGCGGCGCCAGCAGCAATGCGGTGACAACAAGCACAAAGCCGATCCACAGCGGCTCGCTTTCCAAAAAGCAGAACGCCGCCCCGCCCAGCAGTGCAAGGATCGCCGCGCCCCACGCCAGCGTCACGCGCTGCCCCAGCTTGAGCGCCAGCACAATCAGCGCAGCCCCGAACAGCGAGGGCACGAACTCGCTGATCGGATTGGCAAGCAGGGCGAAATCGGGGTCGATCCAAGAAATATCCGGCTGTGCCCCCACCGCCCCCAAAGACAGCAGCAGGGCACCACAGATGCCAACGGCCGCCGCCGCCGCCGTCACCGCGAAATCGGACGTGAGCACAGACACGCCGCTGAGCCCCAACCCATCAAGCCGTCCCCCCAGCCGGGACGGCTCGCCCGCAACCGATCGTCCGCGCAGCAGCAGCTCGTTGCCGGTGAACAGCGCGCCGGAGATGAACAAGGGGATGATGTAGTAATACAGCCGGAACACCACCACCGCGCCCAGGATCTGCGGCGGCTCGAGATACGGCGACAGCCCCAGGAGCATCGCCGCATCGAACACCCCGATCCCCCCGGGAACGCTCGCCACCAGCCCCGCCGAATACGAGGCGAGATACACCCCCAGAAACCGCAGATAGTTCAACCCCGGTGCCGCCGGCAGCAACGCATGCAGGATGCCCGCCGTGATCGCCACATCCACGCTCGCCAGCAGCACCTGCAGCAGCGCCATGCGCCAATGCGGCAGCTCCACCTCATGGCCGAACAGACGCCGCTTGCCCAGGAACTTCGCGAGCATCACGTAGGTCGCAACCGTCGCCCACATCACGGCGCCGATCCCGTACAGCAGCCACACCGGCAGCGTGTCGCCAAAGAACGGCACCGCCTTGGGCTCGTTGAACAGAATGATCCCGCCCAAGACGCCCGCGCCAAGTGTGAACGTGAGCGAGCAGAACGCCACCACCTTGCCGATCTGCAACGTGGTCAAGCCCCAATGCGAATACAGCCGATACCGCACGGCCGCACCCGAAACCGCGGCAAAACCCAGATTATGGGACAGCGCGTAGGCACAGAACGACGCGAACGCGACCCGCGTATAACTGACCGGATTGCCCGCATAGATCGTTCCCAGCCGATCATAAAAGGTCAGCGTGCCATAGGCCACGACCGTCAACAGGAACGACACGGCCAGCGATATATGCGGGATCGCCGCCAGCGCATGCTCGATCTCGCTGATCTTGAGGCTGCGGAACTCCTTCTGCACGACGTAGATCGCCCCACCCAGTAGGGCCAGGCCCAACAGGGCGGGAAGATTGCGCAGCAGCTTCTTCAACAGGTCCATGTGTGGCTGCTCAGGCCGGCTCGAGCGCCGGGTCCGGCGCGCGAACCAAAGCCGCCTCGATCAGGGCCAAGGTCTCACGCACGCCGTACAACGCCACGAACTGCCCAAACCGCGGACCTTCGCTTTGCCCCAGCAGCACCTGATAAAGGCAGCCGAACCAGGCGCGCAGCTCCGGAAACGGATGGCGCTTGCCGATCTCGAACAGCAGCGTCTGCAGATCCTCGGCCCCGGTCGCAGGATCGGTCGAATCCAGGCTCGCCGCCAGATCCACCAGCGCCGCGCGTTCCAGATCGCTGGGCTGGCGGAAAACCTTGGTCTGGCGCACCCGGTCCACGTAATAGGCGATCGCGTGATCCACCAGCTGCGCCAGAAACGGCATGTCGTCCGGGCTCGCCCCGGGGCTGTAGCGCCGGATGAACCCCCACAGAATCTCCGGCCGGTCGGCATTCACCACCGAAGCGAGGTTGAGCAGCATGCCGAACGACAACGGGCTGTCCGCCGATTGCGGCACCAGCCCGCCATGGATGTGCCAGGCCGGATTGACCATCTGTGCCGTCGCGTCCTGTGTGTGCACCTTGGCGGCGTTGGCCAGATACTCGTCCACCGCCTTGGGGATCACATCGAAATACAGCCGCTTCGCCCGCTGCGGCTGGTTGAACATGAACTGCGCCAGGCTCTCCGGCGGCGCATAGCGCAGCCATTCGTCCACCCCCAGCCCGTTGCCCTTTGATTTGCTGATCTTCTGCGCGTTCTCGTCCAGGAACAACTCGTAGGTGAAACCTTCCGGCGGTGTCTGCCCAAGAATGCGGCAGATCCTGCCAGACAGACGCACCGAATCGATCAGGTCCTTGCCGGACATTTCGTAATCGACCCCAAGCGCCGCCCAGCGCATCGCCCAGTCGGCCTTCCATTGCAGCTTCACCGCCCCGCCGACAACCGGCGTCTCATAGCGCGCCTCATCGTCCGGATCCTGCCAGAAGATGGTGCCCGCATCGGTGTCGATCCGGTCCACCCGCACCTGCATCACCACCCCGGTGCGCGGATTGATCGGCAGGAACGGCGAATAGGTCGAGGCCCGCTCGGCGCCCAAGGTCGGCAGGATGGTCGCCACCACCTCCTCATGCAGCGCCAGAATGCGCAGCAACGCCGCGTCGAACCGGCCCTCGCGATAATATTGCGTGGACGAGGCAAATTCGTATTCAAATCCAAACCCATCCAGAAACCGCTGCAATTCGGCGTTGTTGTGCGCGCCAAAGCTGTCATGCGTGCCTAACGGGTCCGGCACGCGGGTCAGCGGCATGCCGATATATGCAGCCAGCATCTCCCGATTGGGCACATTGTCCGGCACCTTGCGCAGCCCGTCCATGTCGTCGGAGAACGCCAGCAGGCGTGACGGCTTGCCGGTCAGCGTCGAGAACGCATGCCGCACCCAGGACGTGCGCGCCACCTCGCCGAACGTGCCGATATGCGGCAGGCCGGACGGGCCATAGCCGGTCTCGAACAGCGCGGTCTCTTTCCCGCTGGCCGCAAGCCGGGCGGCCACTTTCTGGGCCTCCTCGAACGGCCAGGACTTCGGAATCGCCACGCTTGTGTTGCTGACTGTATCGGACATGGCCTCAAGCTAGAAATGGGGGGTGGCTAGGTCAATCGCCAAGGCTGCATAAAGACGCGGCATAAAGGGCGATCATGACCGAATCACGTGCCGCGGCGCTATGGCTCCCCAGAGCCCCGTATCTGGTGGCGCGCATTGGCCGCGCGAGGCTGCTCACCGAAGACGGCGAACTCATGGATCTGGACGCGGCCGCCGCCCGCGAGCGCCTGCGCCAGGACCCGGCGCCCATCCTGGTCCACACCCCCGCCACCCTGCGCCGCCTCGGCCTGCGCAGCATGCCGACGCTTGACCTTCTGGAGCTGTTCGCCTTCGTCCACCCGGCCCGCCCGGCCGCCCCCACGCCACGCGGCCTCGCTGTGGCACTCGACCTCCCCCCCAAGGACGGCGATGTCGGCCTCCTGCCCAAGATCGCCCGCGCCCTGCTGTCCCACCTCACCGCCGGCCGCGACCTGCCGATCAACCGCGACGCCGCCGCCCTCGCCGCCCGCATGGGTGCCGCAGGCTGGGGCTGGGCGCAGGCCGTGCTGATGGCGCTGGGCAAACCCGACGCACGGCCAGACGCCGATTCGCTCCGCGTCTGGAAGCGCCTTCCCGAATGGGAGGAGGAGGCCGCCCCGCCCGCGCCCTCGTCGCTCCCGGTCGCACCGGGCGAAGCCCGCACCCGCCTTGCATCGATGCTCGGCCCGCACTCCGAGCAACGTCCCGGTCAGGCCGATTTCGCCGCCGCCGCCGCCGAGGCCTTTGCCCCCCGCGCACTCCGCGGCAGCCCCCACATGGTCCTCGCCGAAGCCGGCACCGGCACCGGCAAGACCCTGGGCTACATCGCCCCCGCCAGCCTGTGGGCCGAACGCAACAAGGGCACCGTCTGGATCGCGACCTACACCCGCCACCTCCAGCGCCAGATCGACGGCGAGCTGACCCGCCTCTACCCGGACGCCGCCGAGCGCCGCCGCCGCGTCGTGGTCCGCAAGGGCCGCGAAAACTATCTCTGCCTGCTCAATCTGGAAGATGCCGTGGGCGCCGCCACCGCCGGCAGCCTGCCGCAATCCGCGATCCCCTTGGGCCTCATCGCCCGCTGGGCGCCGGTCACGGCCGACGGCGACATCCAGGGCGGCGACCTGCCCGGCTGGTTCACGGAACTGTTCGGCGCGGGCGCCGCCGGCGGGCTCGCCGACCGGCGCGGCGAGTGCATCCACGCCGCCTGTCCGCATTGGCTACCGCGATGCGAAATGGTTAGCTAGTTTCAACCCGATATTGAATACAGGACTGGCCGCAAATGTGAGCCGCAAGCTGCGATTCGAGCCGGCATTGAAGTTAACGTACAGTATGGGCGAGGATGTACGCGGGGGACT
>CAIQQQ010000108.1 GCA_903873995.1 uncultured Rhodospirillales bacterium | reverse complement strand
TGTTTGCCGCGATCGCGCGCGGCGAGATCCGGCTGGTGTGGATCATGGCCACCAACCCGGCGGTCTCCCTGCCCGACAGCTTCAGCGTTCGCCGTGCCCTGGCCGGCTGCGAGACAGTGATCATCTCCGAGGCGATGGCCGAGCAGGACAGTGTCGATCTTGCCCATATCCGCCTCCCCGCTCTGGCCTGGGGCGAGAAGGACGGCACCGTCACCAACAGCGAGCGCGTCATCAGCCGGCAGCGCCCGTTCCTGCCGCCGCCTGGAGAGGCGCAGCCGGATTGGTGGGCGATCGCCGAGGTTGCGCGCAGGCTCGGCCACGGCGCGGCGTTCGCGTGGCAAGGCCCGGCTGACATCTTCCAGGAACATGCCCGGCTCTCGGCCTGTGAGAATGATGGCGCGCGGCTGTTCGATCTCACACCGCTCGCCAATCTCGATCCAAGCGGCTACGACAGGTTGCCGCCGACCCGTTGGGGTGAGCTGCGATACGACGCGGCGCGGCTGCAGGCGAAACTGGTCCCAACACCGTTTCGCCCGCCGCTCGACGCGGTGTCAGCCGCGTTCCCGCTGGTGCTCAACACCGGGCGCATCCGCGACCAGTGGCATACGATGACGCGCACCGGAAAATCCACCCGGCTGCACGCCCATCTGCCAGAGCCATTCGCTGCCATCCACCCAAACGATTCCGGCGCCATAAAGAACGGCGAACTGGTGCGCATCGAGACGGAAACAGGCCATGCCGTGCTGCGTGCGCGGCTCGATCCCGGCCAGCGCCGCGGCAGCGTGTTCGCGCCGATGCACTGGACCGACCGGTTCTGCCCCGCAGGCCTGATCAACGCCGCCGTCTCCCCCGGCATCGATCCGATCAGCGCGCAGCCTGAGTTAAAGCACACCCCCGTGCGCATCGCCCCGTTCGCGGCGTCCTGGCACGGTTTCGTGCTGAGCGCGGATCGCATGGGCACCGATCTTGCCGCCTGGTGCGCGCTGTTTCCCACAGCGCAGGGGTGGCGCCATGAGGTTGCCGGTCATGAACCGGCGGCCGTCGCGTTCGAGCTTCTGCGCGCCCGCATCCAGTACAAAGGAGCCTGGCTGGAGATCCATGATCACGCCACCGGCCTTCACCGTGGCGCCCTCGTCTGTGACGGTGTGCTGCGCGCCGCGGTGTTCGTGGGGCCGGATCATCGCCTTCCGCCGCGCAATTGGCTGGCAGGTCTGATCGGATCCGCACCGCTCAGGTTGGATGAGCGCCGGACGTTGCTCGCGGGCATACCCACCGTTGGGGCCGCACCGGAGGCCCCGGTCTGTGTATGCTTCGGGGTTGGCGCCGGAGACATCCGAGCAGCGATGGGGCGTGGCTGCGTCGATCTGGCAGACATCGGCACATCCACACGCGCCGGCACCAATTGCGGCTCATGCCGGCCGGAGATCCGGGCCCTGTTGGCGGAGCCGGCAAGGCAAGCAGCAGTCGAAGTCGTTGAGGGCATCGTCCCACCCGGCGAGACTGCGCTTTGGGGAAACACGCTCGTCCAAACGAACATGTAGGGCCAACGCCAGGGCAGGCCAGGGCAAAGCCCTGGCCTGCTTTCAGCACTCAGGCCGCGAGGTCGAAGCGGTCGAGATACATCACTTTGGTCCAGGCCTTGACGAAGTCCGCCACGAAGCGGGTTTCGCCGTCGGTGCAGGCATAAACTTCAGCGAGCGCGCGAAGCTGGGAGTTCGAGCCGAACACCAGATCAACGACCGAGCCAGCCCATTTCAAAGCGCCGCTGTGGCGGTCATGGCCTTCGTAGACGTGGTCTTCGGTGGCGGAGCCCTGCCACGTCGTCCCCATGTCGAGCAGGTTCACGAAGAAGTCGCGGCTCAGCACGCCGGGGCGGTGGGTGAACACGCCGAGCCGGGAGTGCCCGGTGTTGGCGCCGAGGACGCGCAGGCCGCCGATCAGAACGGTCATTTCCGGGGCGGTCAGCGTCAGCAGGTGGGCGCGATCGAGCAACAGCTCGGCCGCGGATCGCTGCTGGGCCTTGGCCGCGTGGTTGCGGAACCCGTCAGATGTCGGCTCAAGGACAGCGAAGGAGTGCACGTCCGTCTGCTCCTGTGACGCGTCGGTGCGGCCGGGCGCGAAGGGCACGGTCACGTCGTGGCCGGCGTCCTTTGCGGCCTTCTCGATCGCGGCACCACCGGCGAGCACGATCAGGTCGGCGAGTGACACGGCCTTGTTGCCGGTTTGCACGCCATTGAACTGCGCCTGGATCCCTTCCAGGGCGTGCAGCACGGTGGCGAGCTGCGCCGGCTCGTTCACCTCCCAGTCCTTCTGTGGTGCGAGGCGGATGCGCGCGCCGTTGGCCCCGCCGCGCTTGTCGGTGCCGCGGAAGGTGGCGGCGGAGGCCCAGGCGGTCTTGACGAGCTGGGAGACAGTGAGGCCGGAGGCGTGGATCATCCCCTTCAACGTGGCGATGTCCGCCGCGTCGATCAGGTCATGCGCAACCGGCGGCACCGGGTCCTGCCAGATCAGGGTTTCGGCGGGAACAAGGTTGCCGAGGTAGCGCGAGATCGGCCCCATGTCGCGATGGGTGAGCTTGTACCAGGCGCGGGCGAAGGCGTCGGCAAAGGCCTCGGGGTCCTCGTGGAAGCGCTTGGAGATCGGTGCGTAGGCCGGATCGAACCGCAGCGCGAGATCGGTTGTCAGCATCATCGGGGCATGGCGCCTGGTGGGATCATGCGCGTCCGGCACGGTGCCGGCGCCGGCGCCGCCCTTCGGCGTCCACTGCCAGGCACCGGCCGGGCTCTTGGTCAGCTCCCACTCGTAATTGAACATGTTATCGAAGTAGTTGTTGTCCCAGGCGATCGGGTTGGTGGTCCAGGCGCCTTCGAGACCACTGGAAATCGTGTCCGCTCCGTTGCCGGTGCCGTAGGCATTTTTCCAGCCCAGGCCCTGTTCCTCGACATCCGCCCCTTCCGGCTCACGGCCGACATACTGGTCGGGGGAGGCAGCGCCATGGACCTTGCCGAAGGTGTGGCCACCCGCGATCAGGGCCACCGTTTCCTCGTCGTTCATCGCCATGCGCGCGAACGTCTCACGGATGTCGCGCGCCGAGGCCAGCGGGTCCGGATTGCCGTTCGGGCCTTCCGGATTGACGTAGATGAGGCCCATTTGCACGGCGCCCAGCGGCTGCTCCAGCACGCGGTCCCCGGTGTAGCGGGCATCGCCCAGCCACGTCTCCTCCGGGCCCCAGTAAATGTCCTCCTCGGGCTCCCAGATATCGGCGCGGCCGCCAGCAAAACCGAATGTCTTGAAGCCCATCGACTCAAGCGCGACGTTGCCGGTCAGGATCAGCAGGTCGGCCCAGGACAGCGCCTGGCCGTATTTCTGCTTGATCGGCCACAGCAGGCGGCGAGCCTTGTCGAGATTGGCATTGTCCGGCCAGCTGTTGAGCGGGGCGAAACGCTGGGCACCCGTGCCACCGCCGCCGCGGCCGTCAGAGATCCGGTAGGTGCCGGCGGCGTGCCAGCTCATGCGCACGAAGAAGGCGCCGTAATGGCCGTAATCGGCCGGCCACCATTCCTGCGAGTCTGTCATCAACGCCCGAAGATCCTGGCAGACTGCGTCCAGGTCGAGCGTTTTGAAGGCCTCGGCATAGGTGAAAATCTCGCCCAGCGGATTGGACAGGGCCGAGTTCTGATGCAGGATTTTGAGATTCAGCTGGTTCGGCCACCAATGCTGGTTGGACATGCCGCCAACGGTTGTGGGTTTACGGGCGCCGCCCGACATCGGGCACTTGCTCGTGGTGTCCATTTTCCTCTCCCTCGCATTTACGATGCGTTTGTACGCAGGGCGACAATAGCCTTCCGGACCTCAGTGAACCAATTGATTTTATCTGCCGTTTCCATGGAGCCACTCGATCATTCGGCATCACGTCATTGGGATAACGGCGGCCTCGGTCCATCGAGGAAGCGCAGCATCGCCGTATTGAAACGGTCCGGATCCTGTAGGAACGCGAAATGGCTGGTGTTGGGGAGGATCAGCAACTCGGCACCGGGGATGGCTGTGGCGATGGCGCGGGTATGGTCTTGCCGGATCGCCTCGTCATGATCGCCGTCCACGACCAGAACCGGCGCGCGGATGGAGCGGAGCTGCGCGTCCGTCCAGTTGGGCTCGGTGCGCCACATCTGGTCGATGGCTGCGACGAATGCGTCAAAGTCATGCGGCGTGGGCGACAACCTCTCGTAGTCCCGGCGGGCACGCTCGAAGAAGCGTCGGAAGACCGGGCTCTGCCCGGGATGTGGGCGCAGGCCGGACGTGCTGGTGTTGGCGGCAAACGCCAGCACCTTTCCGACGCGATCGGGATGGCGGATGGCCAGATCGAGCCCCAGGATCGCGCCGTCGCTCCAGCCCACGATATCGGCAAGCGGGATGTGCAGGGCATCCAGCAGGCCCACCACGTCATCGGCCATAAGGTCATAGCCAAACGGGCTCGCATCGCGCGTGCTGCGGCCGTGCCCGCGGCTGTCCATCGCGATAACCCTATGCCCGGGCGCCAATGCGCTGATCTGCAACCCCCACCAATCTGCGTTGGCAAGGCCGCCATGCAGCAGCACCACAGGTGGGCCCTGTCCGATGGTCGCATACCACAGCACGGCGCCGTTGACGCGAACCTCACCGGTCTGCTTGCCCCGCACGATCTCGGGCGTCGGCGGCAGGGTCTGCCACAGCACCTCGCCATGAGCGGGCCGGCCCGCGAGAACCGCCAGCAGCGCCAGAACGGCCTTGCGCATCAAAGCCCCCCAGATTTCAGGACCTGCGGAGCGCGATCGCAAGCCCCGAAGCCACGATGATCGCAGCACCTGCCAGGGTCGCAAGCGCCGGCACGTCCCCGAACACCAGATAGCCCATCGCCGTCGCCCACACGATCGACGAGTAGTTGATGGGTGCGACCGCGGACGCAGATGCAAGCCGCAGCCCGTGGTTCACGCACCAGAACGCGACGGTGGAGGCCGCACCGATTCCGGCCATCGCCACGAACTGCCAGGAGGTCGGCATCACCCAGCCCGACGCCACGGTGAATGTGGAAACCACCAGGAGCCCGGCCATCTGGGTTCCAACCAGCACGGCGCTCGGCGCATCGCGCAACCGCCGCGTGGCCACCAGCGAGACGGCGTAGAGAACGCTCCCGCCGACGGCGACCAGGGCGGGGAACGACATCCCCTCGCCGGACGGCCGCACGGCCAGCACAACGCCTATGAACCCCGCGCCGACCGCGGCCCAGCGCCGCAGCCCGACAGGCTCGCGCAGGAAGACGGCGGCCATCGCGGTGACATAGATGGGCGCCGCGAGGTAGATCGCCGTCATGTTGGCGAGCGGCGTGCGCGCGACCGCCCAATAGAAGCCGAATACTTCGGTGGCCGAGCAGGCGACCCGCAGCAAATGCAGCCCCGGCCGGCTCGTGCGCCACAGCGCCTGGATGTCCGAACGCGGGATCAGCAGCGTGAGGCAGGCGAGTGCCGCGACCGCGCGCAGCCACAGCATCTCGCCCACCGGGATCTCCTGCATCACCCATTTCGCGGCAGCGTTGGTGCAAGCGAACAGCAGGGTGCTGGCCAGGGTGAGCAGGATGCCGCGCAGTTCGGCCGCGTGACGCTGTGCACGATCGCCATGGATCGCCGGGGGCGCAAGCGACACGGAGAGCGAAGAACGCCGATCGGCGCTCACACGCTGTGCCAGAGCGCGCCCGCCATGATCATGCTGTCCAGTGCGAACCGCCGGCGGCCGTCCATCGTCTGGCCCACGGTATCGGTAAAGGTGAAATCCCCCTCCTCGATCCGCATCACCGTCACGTCTCCCGTCGATCCCACCGACAGATCGCCAAGATCCGGCCGCCCCAGCAGCCTTGCCGGCGTCTGGGTCACGGCACGCACGATCTCGCCAAGCTCCATGCCGAGCACGAGGAACTTCGACATCGTCTCCATATTGTCAAACGCTGGCCCGTCGATGCACAGCACATGGACGTCCGAGCTGATCACATCCGGCGGGAAGCCGCCTTCGAGCATGGCGCGAGCCACGGCGAAGTCGAGCGAGCCCTTCCCGTGGCCGATATCGAACATCACGCCGCGTTCGCGCGCCTGCCAGCACGCCTCCTTGATCCGCCCATCCGCCGTCACTGGCGCGTTGGGGAAGGGCTTGAAGCAATGGGTGAGCGTGTCGCCGGGGCGGAGGATGTCCAGCACATCCACATAGCGCGGCGGCGGCCGGTCGATATGGCACATCACCGGCAGGCCGGCCCGGTCGGCGGCCTCCAGCGCGTGATAAAGCGGGGCGATGCCGTTCACGCCGGAGGTGTTGGCCCCCACCCGGACCTTGATGCCGCGGATGACATCGGGATGCTCGCGCGCCACGGCCGCACACGTGTGGGTGTCCATCAGCCGCAGATCCTGGCTCTCGCCCACCATGATCTGCGGCGAGAAAGCGAAAATGCCGGCGTGAGAGACATGGAGGTAGGCCAGGATGCGCGTCTCGCTCGGCTCGATCACGTGCTTGTGGAAGCCCGCGAAATTGCCCGGGCCGGCGGAGCCGACATCGAGCCAGGTGGTGGTGCCGCAGCGCCGGGCCAGCTGGTCGGCATCAACGCTGATGGAGGTGCCGCCCCAATAGACATGGGTGTGGAAATCGATCATCCCCGGCATCACGATGCAGCCCGCGACGTTACGCTCCTGAGTGGCGGAGCCGATCTCTGGCCCGACCGCCGCGACCTTGCCGCCCAGAAAGCCAACATCGAGCACGGCATCGATGCCGCTGGCCGGGTCGATCACCCGGCCGCCGCGAAGAACGAAATCAAACATCCTGGTCGTTTCCCCTGAACACCGTTGGAGTCTTAGGGCGAGTATCAGCCCAGCTTGCGCCAGCCTGCAATCGCTCGCACGCTCATCGCGAGGGAGGATGAGACATGAGCAGGACCGCGATCATTTCGGAGGTCGATTACGAGGCGCAGGGGCTGCAGCGCGGGTTTCTGCGGCTGTTCCACTCGGTGCATCGTTCGGCCTACGGCTATATTCCGATCCCGATCGTGGTGATCCAGAACGGCACCGGCCCCACGGCGCTGTTCATCTCCGGCACGCATGGCGACGAATACGAAGGCCAGGTGGCGCTGTGCAACCTCGCGCGCGCACTGACGCCGGAGGCGATCCAGGGCCGCGTCATCCTGCTGCCGGCCGCCAACCTGCCCGCCGCGGTGGCGGGCATGCGGACTTCGCCGCTCGATGACGGCAACCTCAACCGGCTGTTCCCCGGCGATCCGCTGGGCGGGCCCACAACGCAGATCGCCCATTATATCGAGCATGAGCTCGTTTCGCGGGCCGATATCGTGGTCGATCTACATTCCGGCGGCTCGTCACTGCATTACGTGCCGGCCGCGCTGATGATGCAGGACGACGACAACCCAGGCCGGCAGGCAAAGCTGGTCGACGCACTGAAGGCGTTCGCATCCCCCGTCGCCTATGTCGGCCATTCCCAGCCAGGCCAGGGCGCGGGACGGACGACGGAGGCCGCGGCCAGACGCGCGGGCAAGCTCGCGCTCGGCACCGAGCTCGGCGGCAGCGGCACCGTGACGGCTGACGCCCTACGCGTGGCCGAGCGCGGGGTTCGCAACATCCTGGCACATATGGGCATCACGGCGCCGGAGACGGCGGAGCCAGGGCCGGTCCGCATCCTCGATGTCGCGGGGCAGGATTATTTCGTCTACGCGCCCGGTACCGGCCTTTTCGAGCCGCTGGCGGAACCGGGGGACTCCGTGGTGGCTGGCCAGCCGGCCGCGCGCGTCCATACACCCGAGACCCCGTGGGCGCCGGCCGAGACCGTGCATTTCCGTCATGATGGCTTCGTGCTTTGCAAGCGCACGCCCGGCCGGATCATGCGCGGGGACTGCCTGTTCCACCTGGGCACGGACCTGGACTGGTAGGAACCGCAGATCTGGCGGAGAGAACGATCCGGCCCCGTTGCTGGGCTTGTGACCGCATCGTGCTCTTGCCATTCGGACGAAGCCTCTAGCCCCAGGCGAATTTCTCCGTCTTGAATTGTTTCTTGAGCGCTTCGGTCAACGTGACGCCCTTTTTAAGCTCGCCCTTGATCGTCTCCAGACCATCGGCGACGCTTTTCTCATCCGTTTCGATTTCTTTCGTGATTTTATCGTAATCATCGTCGCCTTGCTTGGGCCGGTCGATGTCAAGACCCATCCACAGTCTCATCCGCCTGCGATCTTCTTTGCGAACCTGGCTCAGTTCGACCGACATCCACATGATGTCCTGGACCAGTTTGTCGACCGCGGCCGACACCTGCTCGTCCTCTTTGGTGTCTTCCGCCTCTTTCAGCGCGCCCGCCGCGCGGTCATTGACAGCCTTGGCATCCTGCAACTGCCAGGGGAAGACTTCGTTCGGCAGGGCCTCTTCCATCGCCTGCGAGAAGCTCTTGCCGTCCTTGAGCAACTCCATGACTTTCGTCGCGGTCTTTTGAGTGACCTTGTTGGCAACGCCGGTGATGGCCTGCGAGCCGTTGATCATTTCGTAAGCGGAGTGCATCACAAAGTCTTTTTCTTCTCCTTCGTGAACCATCTTGCCGCCGGCGGTAATCGACAGCGCGTCGAGCATGCGGGAGTCGAGCACGTCCTTGTTCTTGATCTGGACCGAGGCGCCTGCCGACTGGATTCCCTTGATCGGCTGGCCGAACTCGTCTTTCGCCTTGCCGCTGAGGGTCTCGGCGAGTTCCATGGCGAGAAACTGCGAGTGCATGGAACCGGAAATATCGCCTGAGATAATGGCTTCGGGGTCCTCGATCGTGTTGTTCTTATCGACCGGCATCTGGCCTTTGCGCGTCAAGCCCTTGCGCGCGCCTTTTCCAGAATCTCCGGTATCGGCAAGGCCGTTGGCCAGTTTTTTGTAAACATCGACCCGGTCCATGAGCTTGAATTTGTCTTCTTTGCTCAGGCCAAACGCCTTCTCTAGTTTGGGCCAGAGCAGATCGTACTGATCTTGAGCAGCCTTGTTTCCTTCGTTGACGGTCGTCAGACCATCAACAAAAGCGGAGATGAACTGTTGGATTTTGTTGGCCGCACCATCATCGAATTCCGCTTCTTTTGTGATCTCTCCTTTGTCATTTACCTCTTTGATCAGCTCACCTTTGTTATCAAAGAGCTTTTCCGTTATGCCTTTGAAATCCTTCGCGATATCACTCGGTGGGGTGTTACCTGTGAATTGTCCCTGGCCCTCGATCCCGCCGATCGCACGGAACAGAAGCCCATCCTCTTTCAACGTGCTGCCCTTGCCGTCGTCACGGGATATTTTTTTGAAAAAGTCATCTGGGTTGATGCTCTTGTCGTTGAAGAGTTCAGCCAAGGTCCCAGCCATCTTCGCGCTGGCGAGGATTCCCTCCTTGACCGGACCTTCCTGCTTCAGCCGTTCGTTGAAGCGGTCATTCATGTCTTTGCGCAATGTCACGGACGTATCGCGCTCAATCTTTAGCCGTTCGTTGGCAAGCTCAACGACCTGGCCTTTGCGAACATGCGTGTTCCCGAAAGGTCCCTTCGCCAGAACGTCCATTTCCAGGGCCCCGGTCGCAAGATCCTGCTTAACGCCGCGCTTCTTCAGGTTGTCCCACTCCTCGTCGGACAGGTTCTTGAAGGAGCCTTCGTCCTTGCCGACACCCGGGACCCAACCCTCCTGAAGGCCGTGCCGCGTGAAGTCCCCTCCTTCGCCGATCTTGAGATCATTGCGTTTTTCAAGAGCCACGATCTGCTTATCGAGCGTCTCCTCAATGCCATCAATATCGGAGTTGACCTCGTCGAGCTGCTTTTGCTGCTCCTCGGGGCGCCAGAATTTCCACGACAGCTCGCCCTCTGCTGTTGTCACCTCTTTTTTGAGGTCTTTGACCCGCTCCTTGGCAAGATTGATCGCTTCCTTGACCTTGCTGGCCTCGGTTTCATTCCACCGCGGGATCATGTGAAGAACAGTGAGCTGCAGCTGATCGACTTTTTTCCGGACGTCGACCAACGGGCTGACGATGCTGTCGCCCCGGAGCTCTTCAAGCGCCTCGGTCCCGGTCTTGATTTTTTGATCAACCTGCGAAAGGTCTCGGTCCTCTTGCCATTTCAATTCACCCTTGGGCTTGTGCTCCATGAACAGTGATTTGAACTCATCGATCAACGAGAGCGACATGAGAGGATTCCCCGCAAAAAGAGAAGGATCTTACCGCACCAAAGTCTTTACCGTGCGGCCCGCAACGCGTCGTTGAGCGACTTCAACGCGGGACCGAGCGTCGCCCGGATGCTGACCGAAACGCCGAACGGGTTGCGCTCACAACCGGCGATCTTGGGATCAGAACCGATATGCTTGGCGAAGTTCTCAATCGCCGTGCGGGCCTTCGCAGCAGCCACGGGGACCTTTTCACCCGTCGCCTGGGAAACCTCCATGCACGCGGCCATCAACGGAGTCTTGTGGTTCTTCGTCAGGGCCGGCAGGCCCATGTCGGCGATGGCCTCGAGCCAGGGGTCCTTCGTCTGCCGGCACGCCGCGCCAAGAGCCGCCATCTGGGAATCGACCGTCTCGATCGCATCGCGCCAGGACTCAAAGCTTGCTTTCCACTTGCTCTTGAAATCGACCGCCGGCTCGGGCTTGGCAGTGGATCCTGGCCGCACGCCAAGAACACGCGCAACCCATTCCTGTTTCGTGGCATCGATCGTGTCTGACATCGTCGTGGCCTCCCTTATCAGGAGGTAGTGGGCGCGCGCCAGCTTCGCAACCTCAAAAAACACTGCGGAATGCCTCCGCGTCTTCAACAGAGAGGTTTATAACCCGCATTGAAGATCCAGACGATGAATGGCAATATGTTTAATTCCGTATTGATAGCTCTGAGTTGAATCAACTCTCAAAATTTGGCTCGATTCCTGAGAATCCTCTAGAGATTTTCCTATATATATAGAATTCAATTTTATCCCAAAAAAATCTATCATTCAACTCATCAGGCCCTGAACTATGACGCATCAGGAATTCATTTCGGTGACAAAAATCAGCACGCCGATCCTTGCGCATCACTCTACCGGGCAACCGTGTTCAGGATTTCGTGATCGAAGCCGCATCTGCCGTCGTGTTATCGGTGCAGGCACCGTTGCAGTGGGCGTACGCACTGATACGCTGCCGCCGCCAGCAGGGAGGTTTCCAACATGCGCACCTCAAGCAGAACCGCTTTGACCGCGCTCGCCCTCGCCGCATACCTAACCATGCCAGGCACGCACGCGCAGACGCGCAACACCCAGCCAGCCACGCCCGAACCGGCGCGCGCGGCGCCCCCCGCGATCCGCCGCCTGCCGGCCGACAGCACAACCCACCACAGCGTCGAACTGCCCGGCCGCACCCTGTCCTTCTCCGTCACCGCCGGCAGCGTCACGCTGTCTGATGCCAACGGGGTGGCCGAGGCGCAAATGGCCTATGTCGCCTATGTGCTGGACACGAAGCCGCAAGGAGCGGGGCCCGGCGGCAGCGCGTCGCAACGCCCGATCAGCTTCGCCTTCAATGGCGGGCCGGGCGCCGCCTCCACCACCATCCATCTGGGCCTGCTCGGTCCGTGGCGAATGAGGATGGACGACCAGGGCGCCCGCCCCTCCGCCCCAGCCATACCGATCCCCAACGCCGACACCTGGCTTGACTTCACCGATCTCGTGTTCCTCGATCCCGTCGGCACCGGGTTCAGCCGACTGCTGGTGGACACCGAGGCGACACGCAAGAAATACTGGTCCGTCAATGGCGACGTGACGGCGATGGGCAACGCGATCCGCCAGTATCTGCAATCCGCACTTCGCATGGCCGCACCGAAATACATCGTCGGCGAAAGCTATGGCGGCCTGCGCGCACCGCGGCTCGTGCGTGAGTTGTCGGCCAGCCAGAGCATCGGCGTGAGCGGTATGATCCTGATCTCGCCGAAGATGGATTACGGCGGCAACACCAACGCACTGCCGGTGCTGGATTTTGCGAGCATATTGCCGACGTTGGCCGCGAGCGAACGCGCGAAGCACGGCCCGCTGACGCGCGCCGACATGGCAGATGTCGAGGCCTATGCCGGGGGGGAGTATCTCGTCGACCTGGTGCGCGGTCAGGCCGATCCGAAGGCGGTGGCGCGGCGCCTCGATCGGGAAACCGCGCTGACGGGCCTGGATCGCGCGTTGCTCGAACGCCGCCACGGCTACACCTACACGAACGATTTCTACCGCACGCGCAAGCCGGACCAGATGGCCAGCCGCTATGACAGCTCGTTTGAGCGGCCGGACCCGTTTCCCGAATACATCAACTTCTTCCCGTTCGATTCTCTCAGCGACGCATTCGCCGCGCCGTTCGGCAGCGCGATGCTCGATCTCTACGGCCGCCGCTTCAACTGGCTGCCGGACGGGCCGTTCGAGCAACAGAATCTCCGCGCCGAACGCGCCTGGGATTTCGGCAGCTTCGCGACGCGCCCGGAATCCATCTCGGCCATGCGCACCGAACTGGCGCTGGACCCCTCGTTTCACGTGCTGATCGGCCACGGCCTGTTCGACTTCGCCACGCCGTATTTTCTGACGCAGATGGAGCTCGACCAGATCCCGCGCAGCGTCGGCATGGATCGGGTGTCGCTGGAGGTCTATCCGGGCGGACACATGTTCTACACCGTGGAGGCGAACCGCGCCCCATTCCGCGACGCGGCCAAGGCACTGTATCCGCACGAATAGGCGGCGGTCTTAGGCCATCTCGCCATGTGCCCAGTCGAGCCATGGCAGCAGGGCGGCCATATCTGAGCTTTCAACGGTCGCTCCGCCCCAGATCCTCAGCCCGGCCGGCGCATCGCGGTAGGACGCGATATCGTAAGCGACACCTTCGCGCTCCAGCAGGGAAGCAAGCCTGCGCGAGGCCGCCACCTGGGCCTCGCGGTCCAGCGCCGCAAACCAGGGCGACGTGATCACCAGGCAGATCGACGTGGAGGACCGGATGGCGGATGCTGCCAGGAACCGCGCCCAGCGGCTTTCCGCCTCCCACGCGGCGACCGTTGCGAGATTGGCCTCGCTGCGTGCGATGAGCGCGGAAAGGCCGCCGAGCCCCTCGGCCCAGCGAAGAGCGTCTAGCGCGTCCTCCACGCACAGCATGCTCGGCGTGTTCAGCGTGTCGCCGGCGAACAGCGCCTCGTTGAGCTTCCCGCCGGATGTCATGCGGAAGATCTTGGGCAGCGGCCAGGCCGGCACGTGGCTTTCCAGCCGCGCCACCGCCCGCGGCGACAGCGCCAGCATGCCATGCGCCGCCTCCCCACCCAGCACCTTCTGCCAAGACCATGTCACGACATCGAGCTTGTCCCAGGGCAGCTCCATGGCAAAGGCCGCCGAGGTGGCATCGACGATCACGAGGCCTTCGCGTTCGGCTGCGATCCAGTCGCCGTCGGGGATGCGCGCGCCGGAGGTGGTGCCGTTCCAGGCCAGCACGACGTCGTGCGACAAATCCACCGCCGCCAGATCCGGCACCTCCCCGAATGGTGCGGAAAGCACGCGTGCGTCGGCCAGGCGAAGCTGCTTCACCACATCGGTGGCCCAGGCCTGGGAGAAGGTCTCGAACGCCAGCACATCGACCGGCCGCGCGCCGAGCAGGGACCACAGCACCATCTCGATCGCACCGGTGTCAGACGCCGGCACGATGGCGACCCGCCAGTCCGGCGGCATGGCGAGAAGGGCTTTCGAGCGGTCGATCACCTCGCGCAGCCTGGCCTTGGGGGCGGCGGCGCGGTGGCTGCGGCCGAGCATCGCGCCCTCCAGCGCGATGAGCGACCAGCCTGGCCGCTTGGCGCAGGGACCGGAGCCGAAATTGGGGTTGGCGGGGCGAATGGTGGGGCGCGGATTGCTCATCGAGCGGCTCTAGCGCGCAAGCCCTCGTACCCTCAAGTCCTCGGGTCCTCCAATCGGGGGCAAAACAGAGGTGGACCCGTTGTCCAACGGCGGTGGAAGCCGAAGCGTCTGCCGGCGATCCGTTCGCCTTAAATCTTCGACGGCTCTGATCCTCACGCACCGCCGCTGCATCTCGCTCGATTGAAAAATTCGGCGACGGAATCAGACTTCGGCTGAGACCGCCATATCACCATTTACGATCGACTGCATGACCCGGTCCGGCAACCGATACCTCGTGACCCGCCCCGGGTTGCCGACGACGATTGCAAATGGCGGCATATCCTTTGTCACACCTGCATGGCGCCGATGATCGCGCCGTCTCAGATCCTGATGCCGCCGCGAGGACAGGCGTGCGCGCCAATTCAAATATCATTGCCGATCACGATTCCGGGGGGTTGCGCTGCATAGCGGCCGCCGACCGGCGGCCGGCGAAACTGCCAGGAATCGGCATGAAACGCCGTGCTGGATGTCGTCAGCCAATCCGTCGGATGCTCGAACTCGCCAAATCCGACCGAATGAGCAATCGAGCAGAACCGGCCGATGCGCGAGACGCCATTGACCAATGTCGAGTGGCGGTGGGTATAGGCGCCGGCGAACTCAAGCGTATTGCTGGAAATCCCTCCGATGCTGACCGGAGCCTCAGAGACCAAGTCCCGCCGGGCGAGACAGTCCACATCGCCCAAACGCGCACTAAGACCGAACAATCGTGATCTTAACTCCGATATAAAGACGAGCTCCTTCTGGCACCCGATCAACCTGGGAATGATCACGCGTTATGAATGACCTCTTTTACAATTGAATCATATGAAAAATCGCTCTGCATAATGGTGACATGACGGCGTTTTCCCGGTTGCCCGCGGGCACGGCGCGTCAATAGATCCCCAGTGCTTCGAGAAGCGGCACCGATCGCGTCAAAAACAGCTCAGCGCCCTCGGTCAGCAGCATCATCGTCTCGTCATCGCTCTCAACCGCAACACCATCGCGCAACAACAACTCGCCCTGCGAGCGCAGCACCATGAACACATGACGCGCCAGATCCTCCGCCGACTGCACCCCTGCCGCACGCGCCGCCAGATGAAGCTGGTTCAGACGTTCCACCCGCACGCCGCCGCCACTCACCGGGCTCGCCAGAATCGGCAAATCCTTGCGATCCCGCGCCATCTGCCAGAACGCCCGGTTCAGCCGCCGCGTCGGCGCCTGCGCCCGCGATGACGCCGCCTCGTCCAGCACCGTCACCAGATCGCCCTTGCCCAGCAGCACCGTGATCGCCTGCTCCACCTGGAACCGCGTGCAGGACGCAAGCTCCGGCAGCGCCACGATCTCGCGCACCTGGCGCGGCGCGTGGTCGGACAGGAACGTCACGATGGGGCGATAGATCTCATCGTTGAGGGTGAGCTCGCCCAGGCCGCCCTGCACCGTCGACACCAGCCCATCGGCATGGACCTGCAGCATCACCACCAGCCCGTCCAGAGCCTCCATCCGCGCCAACGCGGACATCCGCATCGGCCCCTTCACCCACAGGTCGCGGCGAAACGTCTGGCCCATCATCAGGTCGCGCGCGCTCTCCCGCAGGACCGGATCGGGGATAGCGGCCAGGATCTCCTGCTGGGGCACGGTCAGATGCAGACCATCCACCATGTCCAGCAGCCCGGCCGGGCCGACATAGGTGAGCCGCGCCTCCGCCAGCGCCTCGGCAACCTCGGAGAACGGCATCGGATGCCAGTCCCGATTGAAGTATTCATGCGCGAGATAGGCGCGGCCTTGCTGGCTCATCGCCTCGAGCCTGCGCGCGGCCGTCGGATTCGCATCCGCAAAGCGCGGGCTCGCCGCCAGCACCCGACCCGCGAACACCATCGCCTCGTCGATCTGCGTGGCCGCCCCCACCGCCGGCACCGACATCCGCATCGTATGCAGATGCATCAGGTTGCGCAGCGGCAGCATCCCGGCCCAGCCAGCCTCGGTGTTGTAGCTCAGATACAGAACCCCGCCCGGGCGCAGCTTGCGCGCCACAAACGTCACGATCCGCGCGCGGTTCGCCTCGTTCACCCAGCTCCACACGCCATGAACCACGATCACATCGAAATCCGGCAGATCGGCCCGCGCGCAGAATGCCTCGAAGGTGTCGTCGCGCAGATGCGCGGCAACGCCCGCCGCCTCCGTCAGGCCCCGCGCGAAATTGGCATGGGCCGGCAGAAAATCCGTGCCATGCCACTCAAGCCCCCCGGCCGCGGCATGAATGGCCAGCGAAACGCCATTGCCAAACCCAAGCTCACAACCGACCCGCCAGGTTCCAGGCGCCACGCCGGCCAACAGCAATGCCACCTCGAAACGGCATGGATTCTGATCAACGTAATAGCCGGTGGTGTAGTCCAGATCAGTCCGGTAGCCAGCACTCCAGTCGCTCATCGGTGTGTCCTTGAAAGTGGGAAGGCCAGGGCTTTGCCCATGACCCGCCGTCGAACGTCAGCACGCCCATGGGCGTGACGGCCGAGCCCCTG
>CAIQQQ010000107.1 GCA_903873995.1 uncultured Rhodospirillales bacterium | reverse complement strand
CCAGCAGCTTCTCCTGCCCGCGGCCAACGGCTTGAAGCTGGGACGCAGCGATCCCGAACTTCGACGTCAGATACGACACCACGGCGTCCGCCCGGCGCTGCGACAGCGCCTTGTTGCCTTCCGGCGTGCCGGTCGTGTCGGTGTGGCCCTCGATGCGGAACCGGTAGCTCGACGGCGCCGATTTCAGCGCGCCACCCAGCTCGTCAAGCTGCGCTGTGGCCTGCGCCGTAAGCTCGGCCGAACCGGTCGCGAAGCGCACGGTCAGGTCAATCGCCAGTTCCTTGGCCGCAGGGGCCGGCGCGCCCGCGGCCGGGCCGGCCGGGCGGATGCCCCGCGTGGCGTTCGAGATCGCGTCCGGCGTCAGACCGATCCGCTGCTGGATGGTACTGCCCGGGATCAATGGCTGCGCGCGCACAGGAGCCCGCCCCGCCACAACCGTCAGACACACAATGCCCGACATCAGCAAACCCCTGCGAAACCCGATCATGGCGCTTTCCCCCGCAACGAAACCGACGCGTTGTAGCACCACAGCCTCCGCCGGGCGAGGGATCGCCCGTCACATCCTCTGGAGCCTGCATCACCGGCCCACCGCGTTGACGAACGCCGCGTCGGGTGCGTTAAGCCTCGGTCCAGTCACCAAGGATACCCCATGCCCGCCCCGTCGCCAACCACGTGCCCTGATGATCTGCTTCATCTGTTGCGGACTCCGCCACTGCTGGTGCCGGGCGTGCATGACGCACTGAGTGCCGCAATGGCAGAACAGGCGGGCTTCAAGGCGGTCTACCTGTCCGGCGCCGCCGTCGCTTACACCCGCCTCGGCAGCCCCGATATCGGCCTCGTGGCCATGACCGAGATGGCAGACGTGCTGGCCCGCATCCGCGAACGCGTGGCGCTCCCCATCGTGATCGACGGCGACACCGGCTTCGGCAACGCCATCGGCGTGCAGCGCACCGTCCGTGCGTTCGAGCGCGCCGGCGCCAGCGCGATCCAGATCGAGGACCAGGCCTTCCCCAAGCGCTGCGGGCATCTGCGCCAGAAATCCCTCATCCCGGCCGCCGAGATGGCAGGCAAGATCCGTGCGGCCCTCGATGCCCGAGACGAGACGCTCATTATCGCCCGCACCGACGCCATCGGCGTGGAAGGCTTCGCAGCAGCCCTCGACCGCGCGGAGCTGTACCGCGAGGCCGGCGCAGACCTGATCTTCGTCGAGGGCCCGGAGAGCGACGAACAACTCGCAGCGATCGTTGAACGTTTCGCAGGCCAGGTGCCGTTGATGGCCAACATGGTTGAAGGCGGCACCACCCCCATCCACACCGCGGCCGAACTGGGTGCGATGGGCTTTTCGCTCGTGATCTTCCCCGGCGGCCTGGTGCGCGCACTGTCCTGGGCGGCGCAGCGCTACTTCGCCTCGCTCGCCGAACACGGCACCACCGACCCGTTCCGAGACCGCATGTTCAACTTCACCGAGCTCAACCAGCTCCTCGGAACCGATGCCATTCTCGCCAAGGGGAAGCTTTACGATGGCGTCTGAAGCCTTGGGTGCCGTCGCACTTGCCGTTCTGAAAGGCCGTCTCGAACAGATCGCCGATGAGATGGACGCAACCCTGTTCCGCCGCGCCTTCAACCCCACCATCGCCGAGGCGCACGACGCCTGCCACGGCATCTATCACGCAACCTCCGGCGCCACCCTGATCCAGGGCAAATCCGGCCTGCCGATCTTCGTGGGCGTGATGGCCCACGGCGTCCGCGCCGTGATCGAAAAATTCGCAGACCGCCCACCCGCCCCGGGCGACGTGTTCGTCTTCAACGACCCCTATCTCGGCGGCACCCACATCAACGACATGCGCCTGATCCGCCCGGTCTTCGCGGATGGCAGCGTCTTCTGCTGGCTCGCCAGCGTCGGCCACTGGCACGACATCGGCGGCCCGGTGCCCGGCAACTACAATCCCGAGGCCACCAGCTATTTCCAGGAAGGCGTGCTGATCCCCCCGGTGCGCCTGGTCCGCGCCGGCACACTCGACCAGGACATCCTCGACATCATCCTCGCCGCCTCCCGCCTGCCGGACACCGCGCAGGGAGACCTCCAGGCCCAGCTCGCCGCCCTCGACCTCGGCGCCGCCCGCATGACCGCACTGCTCGCCGAAACCGGCACCGAGCGTCTGGCTTCGGCGCTCAACAGCCTGACCGCCATCAGCGCCCGCCAGATCCGCGCCGAGATCGCCTCCCTGCCCGACGGCACATGGTCGGGCGAGGATTTCCTCGACAATGACGGCCGCAGCGCCACGCCCCTGCCGATCGCGTGTGACGTCACGGTGGCCGGAGACCGCCTCATCTTCGACTTCACCCGATCGGCCGGCCCCACCGCCGGCCCCGTCAACATCAGCCGCGCCACCACCGAAGCCAGCGTCTATGTGGCACTCAAACACCTGTTCCCCGAGATCGCCGCCAACTCGGGCGTGATGGAGCCGATCGACATCATCATTCCTGATCGCTCGCTGCTGAACGCCCAGCGCCCCGCCCCGGTCGGCGGCTACACCGAGACGATCCTGCGGATCATCGACGTGCTGTTCTGCATCTTTGCCGATATTCGGCCAGACGCCGCCACCGGCTGCGCCTACGGCACCATCAATGCGCTGAGCATCACCGGCACGCGCGAGAACGGCCAGCCTTGGGTGATGTTCTCCTTCTTCGGCGGCGGCCATGGCGGCAATCCCGAGGGCGATGGCCTCAGCCACGGCAACCCCCCGATCGCCACAGCCATCATCCCCCCGGTGGAGATCCTGGAGGCCGCCTACCCCGTCCGCTTCACCCAATGGGCGCTGCGCGACGGCTCCGGCGGCGAAGGCGCCCAGCGCGGCGGCCTCGGCGCCATCTACGAGATCGCCATCGAGAGCGATCAGGCCCAGGCCTTCGTGTTCGCCGAACGCGCCCATTTCCCGCCCCGCGGCGTGCTCGGCGGCGGCGACGGCGCCCGCAACGTGATCTCCTACGAACAGGCCGACGGCTGGCACCACCCCGCCCTCGGCTCCAAGGCTGTCGGCCTCCAGCTCACCCACGGCCAGCGCATCCGCCTCGAAACCCCCGGCGGCGGCGGCCGCGGTCCCATCTCCGAGCGCAGCGCCGCCGATCTCGAACGCGACGCAACCCTGGGGCTGGTGCCATGAGCCTCGTTCTCGGCGTCGATGTCGGCGGCACCTTCACCGACCTGTTCCTGTTTGACGATGCCACCGGCCAGGCCCGCGTCGGCAAGGTCCCCAGTACCCGCGGCCGCGAAGCGGACGGGTTCCTCGCAGGCATCGCGACCCTGACCGAACCCGCCCAGCTCGCCGCCATCGTCCACGGCACCACCGTCGGCACCAACGCGCTGCTGGAACGCGCCGGCGCCAAGGCCGGCCTCATCACCACCGCCGGCTTCCGCGATGTCCTTGCCATGCGCCGCCGCGACCGCCGCCAGACCTGGGGCCTCACCGGCAATTTCACCCCTGTCATCCCGCGCGACCGCCGCATCGAAGTGGCCGAACGCACCCTCGCCGACGGCCGCATCGCCCAACTCGTCGATCCCGCCGAGATCACCGAAGCCGCAAGCGCCCTGCTGGCCGCAGGCTGCCAGGCGGTGTGCATCGTCTTCCTGCACAGCTACGCCAACCCCGCCAACGAACGCGCAGCCATCCAGGCCGTCCGCGCCGTCTGGCCCAACGACCATGTCGCCATCTCGTCAGACATCCTGCCCGAGATCCGCGAATTCGAACGCACCAGCACTGCGGCCCTGAACGCCGTGCTGCAGCCCGTGGTGGGCGACTACCTCACGATCCTCGCCACACGCCTCCACACCAGGGGCTTCCAAGGCCCGCTCGCCATCGTGCAGTCCAACGGCGGCGTCATGAGTGTGGAGCAGGCCACAAAATTCCCCGTCCGCACCGCGCTCTCCGGCCCCGCCGCCGGCGTCATCGCCGCCGCCCGAATCGCCACCGCCGCGGGCTTCCCCAACGTCATCACCGGCGATGTCGGCGGCACCAGCTTCGACGTCTCGCTGATCGAATCCGGCCGTCCCTCGCTCGCCGCCCAGACCACGCTCGAATTCGGCCAGGTCGTCCGCGCGCCCATGATCGAGATCACCTCGATCGGCGCCGGCGGCGGCTCCATCGCGCGGATCGACAGCGCGGGCCTGCTTCAGGTCGGCCCCAGCTCCGCCGGCTCCATCCCCGGCCCCGCCTGCTACGGCGCCGGCGGCACCAACCCCACCGTGACAGACGCCAACCTCCTGCTCGGCCGCATCGACGGCGCCCGCCCGATCGGCAACCGCCCGGCACTGGACGTGGACGCGGCCAAGCGCGCGATCGAGACCCATGTCGCCGCTCCGCTCGGCATCGGCGTGATGGAGGCGGCCGAAGCCATCCTGACCGTCGCCAACGCCCGCATGGCCGGAGCACTCCGCCTCGTCTCCATCGAGCGCGGCCACGACCCCAAGGATTTCGCCTACATGCCGTTCGGCGGCGGCGGCGGCCTGCATGCCGGCGCCCTGGTTCGCGAGCTCGGCCTGTCCTGCGCCCTCGTGCCGCGCTACCCCGGCGTCACCTCGGCCTTGGGCTGCGTCATCGCCGACATGCGCCATGACCGTGTGCTGACCCTGGCCCGACCCCTCGCAGCGCTCGACCCGGACACGCTGGCAGAAGCGATGGCCACCTCGGAAAGCGTGCTCGCCCCGCTGCTGGACGAGGCCCGCATGACCTTTTCCGCCAGGAAGATCGAGCACGCGCTGGACATGCACTACCAGGGCCAGACCCACACCGTCAGCGTCCCGGTCCCCGATGCCCTCGACCAGGCCAGCCTCGCCGCCGCCTTCGCCGAAATCTACGCCGGCGCCTATGGCGGCCTGCTGCCCCACGTGCCCATCCGCGTGATGAACCTCCGCACCACCCTGATCGGCGAGCGCCCGCCGATCGACCTGATGTCCCTGGCGCCCGCCTCCAACGCCTCGCTCGAAGCCTCAGCCCGCCCGCACCGCTTGGTCTGGTTCGGCGGCTGGACCGAGGCTGCGATCCATGATCGTCTCGCTCTGCCAACGGGTGCGGTCATCACCGGCCCCGCGGTGCTGCAACAGCCGGACGCGACGATCCTGGTGGAACCTGGCCAGCAGGCGCGGGTCGATCCGTTCGGCAACCTGATCCTGGAGATGCTGCCGTGATCGCCGAGACCGCTCTCCTGCTGTGTGACCTGCAGAACGATTTCATCCACCCCAACGGCGCCTATGGCCGCGCCGGCCTCGGCAATGCCGACATCGCGGCGCTGCCCGCCCGCATCGCACCCTTGGCGGAAGCGGTGCGCGCCAATGGCGGCTGGATCGTCTCCACGCATTTCACCCTGGTCCCGGGCCGCAACGGCGCCCCCTTCATCAGCCCGCATCTGCAGAAGCTTCGTCCGTTCCTGACGCAGGGCGATTTCACCCCTGGCAGCTGGGGCCACGCCATTGTGGACGAACTCGGCCGCCCCGACCTCGCCGCCGAAAAAGTGGCGTTCTCGGCGTTCTACATGAGCCGCCTCGAATGGATGCTCACCCGCGCCGGCATCCGCCATCTTTGGGTCTGCGGCATCGTCACCAACGGCGGCGTCGCCAGCACCGTGAGAGACGCCCATGTGCGAGACTTCCACGTGACCGTCCTGGAAGACGGCTGCGCCGCGTTCGACCGCACCACGCACGACACCGCCATCGCCGCCCTCCGCCCCGTCGCCGAAATATCGAGCGTCGCCCAGAAGCTGGCAGAGCTCGTATGATCACCCCCGAAATTCGCCCCGCCGCCCCACGCGGGCTTTGCACCGATTGCGGTGTCTCCCGCATGACCGACGCAAAGGCCTGCGGCACCGCCTGCCAGTTCATCCGGCAGGACTATCCCGCGCTCGAAGCCCAGGTCCACGGCCGCCCCCGCGACCCGGCCCGCGGCGACGAGCTGCATTTCGGTCCCTATCGCCGCATGGTCCGCGCAGCCCTCGCCGAGCCACGCCCGGGCGCGCAATGGACGGGCATCACCACACGCCTCGCCGAACGCCTGCTTGAGACAGGCGCCGTGGACGCGGTGCT
>CAIQQQ010000106.1 GCA_903873995.1 uncultured Rhodospirillales bacterium | reverse complement strand
GCCCCTTATGGTGGTGGTCCCAAACGAACCAAGCGAAGGCCATCCCGCTGTTCGAGTTGGTGGGGCCGTCCCAGCCATGCCGGTGCATCATCGGAAGTCGCTTGCGGAAGACGTGCACCCGAGCGAGGTGGCCGCTATCAAGAATAGGGGTCCGCTTCTGACTTTCGAGGAATGCCAGGCGCAGCAACATGACAACCCTGGGGCACAGATCCAACGCGTGCGCGACGAACTCGCCAGCATTCTTGAACGGCGGATTGGTGACGATGGCCTTGCGCTTGGGCGTGGAGGGCGCCTGGATGAAGGTCTGCGGCATGACCGCGCCTTCGCCGTTGGCACCGGCGTTGTCGATGAAGGTGGACATCGACAGGGTCCAGGAGCCGATCAGCGGCAGCTTCCAGCCGAGCTTGCCCATGCCGTTGGCGATCTGCGCCAGTTCCGGCCCGATGCCGTAGGTCAGGATCACGTCGGCATTGGCGGCCTTGGCCCGCAGCAGCTGCGAGGTCATGTCGGTGTCGCCGATGTTGAACTTTTCTTCCGTGACCGGCTTCACGCCCTTGGCGGCCAGGGCCTTTTCAAGATCCTCGCGGCCGAGCTGGCCATAATTGGTGCTGTCGGCCAGAATCGCCGGCGCCTTGAAGCCACGGCGCGTGATCGCCTCGTCCACGATCATGCCGGACTGGATGACGTCGTTGGCGGACATGCGGAAGATGTAGTTGTCTTTGGGGAACTGCTTCGTGATCACGGTGCCGGTGGCCACGTTGTTGATCACCGGGATCTCGGCTTCCTGGTAGAAGCGCTGCGATGCCAGGGCGACGCCGGTGTTGATGAAGCCCATCGTGGCAACGACGTTCTCCTTGTTGATGAGCTCCTGTGCGACCTGCACGCCGACATCGTTCTTCGCCTCGTCATCGCGCTCAACGAGCAGCAACGGGCGGCCCATCACGCCGCCGGCCTTGTTGATCTCACCGACGGCAAGGCGCACGCCATCGCGCATCGAAACGCCCATGGAGGCGGAGCCGCCGGTGAACGGGCCGGTCAGGCCGATCTTGATCGGGTCGGCGGCGTGGGCGGCAGCCGTCAGCGCCGTTGTCGCCACCAGGGCCGCGACGAGCCGGCGGCCAAGCTTGAATGTGACATTCGCCATGGGGACGTTCCTCTTCGAATTGAAAACTCATCCGTTCGTTGACGGGCGGCTGCGCGATAACACGCGACGTAACAATTCGCCATCACCAAAAATTTACGACTATTTTTGCAACGCATCGGCCATTCGGTTGCGCAGCACACCGATGCCGTCGATCTCGATCTCAACCACCTGGCCGGCCCGCATCGGCAACGCGCCCAGCGATGTGCCGCATGCGATGAGATCACCGGCACGAAGCGTGATCTCACGCGACAGCAGGCTTACAATGGCCGGCGGGCTCAGGATCATGTCGGCCGCCGGGAAGTTCTGCCGCTCGCGCCCGGCCAGCCGGGTACGGATCTGCAAAGAGCGCCAGTCGAGCCCGGTTGCGATGGCGGGGCCCACGGGGCCGAATGTGTCGCAGCCCTTGGCGCGGGCCCATTGCGGGAACGATGCGTCCTCGGTCAGCAGGTCGAGGGCGGTCACGTCATTGACGCAGGTGTAGCCGAAGATCGCGGCAAGCGCCCCCGCCTCGTCCACCTCGCGGCAGGGGGTGCCGATCACGATGCCAAGCTCCCCCTCATACAGCACGCGGCCGGCATAGCTGCGCGGCGGCGTGATCACGGCGTCCGGGCCCGTGATGCTGCCGGTGGATTTAAGGAACCAGAGCGGCAAGGCCGGAATGGCGTTGCCCTGCTTGGCTGCGGCGGCATGGAAGTTGTTCCACAGCCCGATGAAATTCCGCGGCGTCACCGGCGCCAGCATCACAGCCTCGTCCGCGGCGACCGTCTCGCCGGTGGGCGCCGCGCCGTCCCAAGGGGCTGTATCATAGAGTGCTATGCGCGCGCCCTCCTGCTGCCCCCACATCGCAGCGTCGCCACGCGCCACGCGAACCCACAACGCCATCCGGAACTCCATGCAAAACGGGTTCGGCCGCACAGAGCGTGTGCCGAACATGAAAAAGGCCGGAGCAACCGCTCCGGCCCTTCATAGGATAGCCCTGGAAGCGTCAGGCCATGCGGACGGAGACGGCCTCGGGACCCTTGGCGCCCTGGACGACTTCGACAACAACGGTCTGGCCTTCCATCAGCGACTGCAGGCCGTTGCGCTGCAGGACGGAGGCATGGACGAACACATCCTTCTCAGCGTCCGGCACGGCGACGAAGCCGAAGCCCTTGGCGCCGTTGTACATCTTCACCGTGCCGCGCATCTCCTGGCCTGTGCCCGGTGTCGGACGGCGGGGGCCGCCGGTGCGGGGCGCTGCGCCAACGGGGCCACGACCGCCGCCGCCCTGCTGGGCGGTGCTTTCGTCCACGGAGATGACCTCGGTCACCTGGCGGCCCTTCTGGCCCTGGCCGACGCGCACCTTGAGGGTGGCACCGGGGGATACCGTTGTGGCGCCGGTTGTGGACAGCGCGTTGATGTGGAGGAACACGTCGCCCGACCCGTCGGACAGTTCGACGAAGCCGAACCCCTTCTCCGGGTTGAACCACTTGACCGAGGCGCCGAGCTCGGGGCCAAAGCCGGCCGGCGGGGCGCCATAACGGGGGGCCTCAGGTGAGGACGGACGGTCAAACGAACCGCGGTCACCGAAGCTGGGACGATCGTTGTACGACGGGCGGTCGGAAGAACCGAAATCGTCGTCGAAGCCGCGACCGCGGGTTTTGCGGCTGCGGCCATGGTTGGTCATGCTCAAGAGTAACTCGTCCTTGGTCTGTGCGAAGCGGGAAAGCCATACGAAACGCCCGAGGCTGTTCCGTTACAGCTTCGAAGCTGAAAGGAGTGTAGACCGAATTTCCGCCAGTGGCCAGCAAGAAGCGCCATAACCCGACGGTCCGGCATCATTATGGCGTCCAGAATTGTCACCCTGAGCAGCGGACAACCGTGTCGATCCTGAATCCGGGCGCGACGAGACTTCGAAACGTCATCGGCCGCGGCCAGAACCTCACTTAACCGGGCACGGCGAGCCGTGCGCCCACAGCGCGGCGCAGGGTGTGGATGCCGCTGTCGCGATGGCGGCTCGGATGCACGCGGTTGGTCAGCAGCGTCCAGGCGCGCCTTTGGGCGAAATCGATCCATAGTCCGGTACCGGTGAAGCCGGTATGCCCGATCGTCTCGCGCGAGCAGCGATCGCCGCCGGCCCAGCCGTCATGGGCGATCTGCCAACCCAAAGTGCGGGTGGCCGACTGACGTTCCAAAATGGCGCCGCCCCGCGCGAGCAGGTTTGCCGCGACCCCCAAAAGGGCCGGCGCCGTGCCGAACAGCCCGGCATGGCCGGCCGCCCCGCCGAGTGCCGACGCGTTCTCGTCATGGACCTCGCCGCACAGCACCCGGCCGCGCCAGGTGCAAAGCTCGGTCGCAGCACACTCCGCAGGGTCCGGCTGAAACGACAGGCCCGGCGGCAGGGCCTGCATGGCCAGCGCCCGACCGGTCAAACGCTCGATGGCGATGCCAAGCAGCATGAAGTTGATATCGGAATAGACCGCCGGGCCCGCCTTCCAGGCGCGCTGGAGGATGAACGCGCGCAAGGTCGCCGGGTTCTGCCCGTAGGTATAGAGTGGCTCGACCGCGGGCAGATGGGTCTGGTGGGACAGGCACCGGCGAAACGTCAGGCGCCGTTCGGCGGAACCGTCGACATCATATTGCCGCAGATCGGGGATGGCCACCGTGAGCGGATCGTCAAGGGCGATGCGGCCTTGTGCTGCCAGGGCCAGGATCGCCTCGGTGGTGAACACGACCTTGGTGAGGGAGGCGAGATCGAACACCGTCTCGGCCCGCATGGCCACCGGGTTCGGCAGCAATCTGGCGTGGCCGGCGTGGCGGATATGCTGGCGCCCCCCCTCCAGCACGCCGAGCACAGCGCCGGGGATCCGCCCGTCCGCGATCGCGTCCAGCACCGGGGCGAAGGCCGCGTCGATCGTCACGCCGCAGCTTCCAAGCCGCCGACCGCTTCGGCCAGCAGATGTCCGAGCGCTCGAAAATCCGCGGCCCGCGGCGATCCAGGGCGCCAGGCAAGGCCCAGCATACGCGACATCTGCGCGGCCCCGCCCTTGGATTCCGAAAGCGGGCGCAGTTCCACGCCGGTGCCGGACGCCACCCCGGCATCGACGGCGATGCGCGGCAACAAGGTCACGCCGAGGCCACCGGCCACCATCTGCACCAGCGTGTGAAGCGAGGTGGCGGCAAAATCGTCGAGTGGGTCCAGCGGCCGCTCGCCGCGGGCGAAGCCGCAGGCCTGCAGCGCCTGGTCGCGCAGGCAATGCCCGTCCTCCAGCAGCAGCAGGGTCTCAGACGCGAGAGCCGCCACCGAGACGGAGGCGCGACGCGCCAGCTTGTGACCTGGCGGAAGTGCTGCCACGAACGCGTCGGCGATCACCGGCAGGGTCTCGGCTCCCGCGCAGGCGCAGGGCAGCGCCAGCAGCACCACATCGACGCGACCGGAGCCGAGGCCTGAGACCAGGTTGTCCGTGGTGTCCTCACGCAGAAACAGACGCAGCCGGGGGAACCGCCCGCGCAGCGCCGGCATCAGCCGCGGCAGCAAGAACGGGCCGATGGTGGGGATCACGCCCAGGCGCAGCCGCCCACTCATCGGCGCACGGGCCGCATCCGCCGCCTCCACCATCGCCTCGAGGCTTGCGATGGCAAGGCGCGCCCGCTCCACCATCTCGCGCCCAAGTGCTGTGAACGCCACACGCTTGCCGCCGTCGCGGTCCAGCAGGCGGGCATCCATCTGCCGCTCCAGCGCCAGGACGCCCGCCGACAAGGTGGACTGCGTGACGCCGCAGGCATCGGCGGCGCGGCCGAAATGCTGCAACTCGGACAGGGCGAGGATGTAGCGCAGCTGCTGCGGCGTGGGCAAAGGCGTCATCGGCGGTCTCGATGGATTTTCATGGGTTCATGAATTGTCACACTCAACATCCAGGGTCCAGCGGATCGCGCGTTGCGATACTGGAATGATCGAAATTTTCCATCATTCTGGAGAAGATTTGCGATAGACTGAATTGCTGCAGTGCGGCATAAGCAGTGCGGCGGCCCGGTGGGCCTGCGCAAGTTCAGGAGATTCAAATGCTGACAGTTGGTGACACATTTCCCGCCTTCCATTTAACGGCGGTCAAGGGCGGCGCCGAGGGCCTCGGCGGTCCGGGCAAGTCTTTCACCGAGATCAGCAACACGACCGACGAGGGCAAGTGGAAGATCGTGTTCTTCTGGCCGAAGGACTTCACGTTCATCTGCCCGACCGAGATCGCGGCGTTCGGCAAGCTGAACGATGATTTCAACGACCGTGACGCGGTGGTGTATGGCGTCAGCACAGACAACGAGTTCGTCCATCTCAACTGGCGCCTGCACAACAGCGACATCAACGCGCTGCCGTTCCCGATGCTGGCCGATGTGAAGCGCGACCTGACCACAGCACTGGGCGTGCTCGACAAGTCCGAAGGCGTGGCGCTGCGCGCGACCTTCATCGTCGATCCGCACGGTACGATTCAGTGGGCCTCGGTGAACGGCCTCAATGTCGGCCGCAACCCGGCGGAGGTGCTGCGCATCCTCGACGCGCTGCAGACCGACGAGCTGTGCCCGTGCGGCTGGGAGAAGGGCCAGGAGACCCTGAAGCCTTCCGAGCTGTTCGTCGCCGCCTGATCCCGCTCAATGCTTGAGAAGGGCCGGACCTCTCACGAGGGCCGGCCCTTTTCGTTTCGCATGACTTTTATTGGAGACACGAGATGTCGATCGACACGCTGAAGAACGCCCTGCCCGATTACGCCAAGGACCAGAAGCTCAACCTCTCCTCGCTTGCCATGGACCCGAGCCTGAGCGCGCAGCAGCTCGCCGGCACGTTCATCGTCTCGGCATTGGCCTCGCGCAACGCGATGGTGATCCGCGAGATCGTGGAAGAATTTGCGCCGAAGCTGTCAGCAGAGGCGCTGGGCGCCGCCAAGGCGGCCGCCTCGGTGATGGGCATGAACAACGTCTATTACCGGTTCACCCATTTGGTGGGCGGCGATTATCCCAAGCTGCCGGCCAAGCTGCGCATGAACGTGATGGCGAAGCCGGGTGTGGAAAAGGTGGATTTCGAACTGTGGTCGCTCGCCGTCTCCGCCATCAACGGCTGCGGCATGTGCATGGAATCGCATGAAAAGGTGGTCCGTCACGGCGGGTTGTCGACGGAGCAGGTGCAGACCGCGGTGCGGATCGCAGCCGTCGTGCATGCTGTGGCGGTGACCTTGGAGGCCGAGGCAGCGTTGGTCTGATACCAGCGGCTGGAAATGATGACTCTTCCATCATTTCCAGCCGCTGGTATCGCGCGCCGGGTTGGCCGGCGGCGGCGCGCCAAACCACCACTCATACCGACG
>CAIQQQ010000105.1 GCA_903873995.1 uncultured Rhodospirillales bacterium | reverse complement strand
CCCACGATCGATTGACCCGTGCGGCAGATGCGGGAGCACACGTAGATGGTCGTCGGCCAAATTTGGCTGGTTTGAGAGTGATGTAGGGATAGACAGAATATGATATCTGCAAATTATATATGGTTATTACGTGTCTTAATTCAATCTTTTTATGATTTTTGATGCATGTATAGGCGATATAAATGCCACGTTACTTCAGAATGCCAAGACCTACGCTTATCAAGCAGATCTTCAAGCCAGCGCATCTGCTGGAGACTTTCGTCGAAGCACGCGTCAGGATCACCGCTCTGGACGCTGTGCCGCAGGCGTGCCGGCAAATGAACGCCGGCCTGGCATCGTTTGTCGCGCGCGGCGACAATCAGGGTGACAACATCAAGGCGATCCACAAGACGCTCACGGCGATCGCCAACGGTGATTTTCGATACCTCGCAGGGCTTCGTAAATTCCTGTCCCAGGACGGCGGGGCGCTGGACAGTTTCTGGTCGCCGACCTCGACTGCGCCTCAGAGCAATGACCCGTTGATACTGGCCCTCCGCGACGCCGCGCTGGCGCTGCCTCAGCTGCGGCTCATGATGGAGGTTCCGGGAGATGATGCGCCAGCGGCCGAGATTATCAGCTTCCTGGCGCAAGTCGCGGCTGCGAGCTTTGCGGCCGGCATCAAGAGGTACAGCGTTGAGCGCGAACAGGAAGGGCGCCGGCGGAGCGCGCTGTTCGGGCAGGTGCTGATCGGCGTCTACGTTGATCTCACAGGCAAAGGGGCGCGCTTTTCACGCCCCCCTGAAACATCTCGTCTCCCCCAGAAACCTTCCGGCCCTCTCATCAAATTTTTGTGCTGCTTTTACGAGGCTTTCCCCGAAAGGGTACCGGTCGCGATGGTGGCGGTGATGCCGGCCGAGATGCGGCACCCCAGTTTGGAGACTCTGGCTGGTTGGATTCAGGGCTTTCGGGAGGCCAGCAGGTGGAACAGACGGCGCATCTGACGCCGCCGAGCGACGGCATCGCCTCGCCCGAAGCTGACGCCATGACGTCAGGCAATACGGCACACCGGCTGTTCTGAGACGTAGTCGGCGTTCAGCCCCCATTTATGAATGACTTGCCGGACTTCCCATAGTCTGGCCATGCCGACTTCTATCCCGCCCTCAGTTGATCTTTCTACGCCGCAGGCCAGCAGGCAGCGTGGACAGACACGCGCGAGTTCAGCTGCGAAGCAAGCAGACATGCCAGAAGTCCTGGCGCCCCTCAGCCCGCTGGTGACGCTGCTGGCACGCCTGGTGGCCGCTGATCTGGTCGCCGAGAGTGCCGAGGTCGCGCCATGATGAGCGGCGAAGCTGAACCTGCCGTGGCGCCGCTGCAGCTCCCTCGCCTCATGTCGATCGGCGAGGCAGCCGCGTATTTCAACCGCACCACGCGCACGATGAGCCGCTGGATTGCCGACGGCGCCCTGTCGGTTGTGCGCGTTGGTGGCGGCAAGTTCGTCCTGGTGGATGAAGTCCAGGACCTGATCAGCGAGCAGATCGCCCATCGCTCGCTGGGCCGTGCGCGGCTCGGCGCGGGCAAATCCTCGCGCCCCCAGCCGTCAACCCAATGATGCAGGATACCTCATACAAATCAATGCGTTGTTCTGTTTCGTGGGGATACGCCAGTCAATTGGCCTGCGACTGGTGTATCCTCTTCCCACGAATGTCCGCCTCTGTCCGGAGACCCTGCCATGACCCACAACGACCCCCTGCCCGATCAGATCGCCCCGACCGGGAACCCCACCACGCAAGTCATCCCGTCTGTCGCCGATGCCTTCACCGCCGTCGCCAGCTGGTCGGACCTGTCCCACATCAAGCGCCGTGATCTGACGTCGTCGCTGTCAACTGTCGCTCGCTGGGTCGGCCGCGCGCCAGAGGATGTTCCGCTGGATCCCGCGTTTCTGCGCACTGAGGTGTTGGGCAAGTCGGCCGAGGCTTTCGGGGTGTCACCAGGCCGCAAGACCAATGTGAAGACCGATATCACCTTCACCATGCTCCGGCTCGGCCTGCTCGACGAGGAGCCGCTCGCTTTGACGCCCACCTGGGAGGCGTTGCTGGCGCCCTTCGACAAGCAGGACATGATCTATCTTCGCCGCTTTGCCCGCTACTGCGGAGCCCGGGATGTCGGGCCCAACGACGTCGTCTCTCACCACATCATGGACTTCACCACGTTTCTCGAGACGCGGACCTTGACGCCGCGCCCGCAGAAGCTGGTCGGCGAGGTGCGCAGCCAGTGGAACAGGTTTG
>CAIQQQ010000104.1 GCA_903873995.1 uncultured Rhodospirillales bacterium | reverse complement strand
CTAGTGTCGTGATTCTGAAATTCGCAGGGCGAATTTCGGAATCAGTCGACACTAGGATCAATAGGTTAGTGGCCCGCTTTACCAGGAATTCGCCTTGCGAATTTCTGGTGCGGGACACTAGCGGGTCCCGCCCCGCTTAGGTGATTCGGGCGGCCGCGGGCAATGTCGGCTTGAGGGGACGGCGGCAGGAAGGCTGAGCGACGACCTTGGGCGCAAAGCTGCCGTCACGGAGTGAACGTACAGACAGTTGCCTGCCGCACTCGGTATCACGGCGCCACGCGCCTGCCCGTCGAAGCCCCAACATTTGCGCTCGGTCCGCTGAAACTCCAACATCTCGCCAAACCAGCATAAGGCACACCCACCATGCCAACCCCCACCGAATTCACCCCCAATCTCCCCGAACTGATCGCCATCCGCCGAGACATCCACGCCCACCCCGAACTCGGCCTCGAAGAACACCGCACCGCAGCCCTCGTCGCATCCAAGCTCCGCGAATGGGGCATCGAGACCACCACCGGCATCGGCGGCACCGGAATCGTCGGAACCATCAAAGGCAAGCTCCCCGGCCAGCGCTCAATCGGCCTGCGCGCCGACATGGACGCACTCGCGATGCAGGAACACACCAACCTCCCCTACGCCTCCACCGAACCCGGCCGCATGCACGCCTGCGGCCATGACGGCCACACCACCATGCTGCTCGGCGCCGCCCGCTACCTCTCCGAGCACCGCGATTTCAGCGGCACCGTCCAGCTGATCTTCCAGCCCGCCGAGGAAGGCCGCGGCGGTGCCGCCAAAATGCTGCAGGACGGCCTGTTCGAACGTTTCCCCTGCGATGCAATCTACGGCATGCACAACTGGCCCGGCACACCGGTCGGCCAGTTCGGCATCTGCAAGGGCGGCATGATGGCCGGCGGCTGCACCTTCCACGCCACATTCCGCGGCACCGGCGGCCATGGCGGCAACGCCCCGCATCTCTCAACCGACCTCAGCATCCCCGCCGCCCATTTCATCCTGGGCCTGCAGACGATCGTCGGCCGCAACATCTCCGCCTTCGACACTGCGGTGATCAGCGTCGGCCATCTCGGCGGCGGCGCCCTCGCAGCGTGCAACGTGCTGCCCGCCGAAATCACCGTCGGCGGCACCGCGCGCTACTTCAACCCGCCGGTGAAAGACATCCTCGAAACCCGCATCACCGCCCTGGCCCAGCAGCTCGCAACCCTCCACGGCGCCACAGCCGAATTGTACTTCGACTGGATCGCCCTCCCCGTGTTCAACGCCGACGAACCGACGGACGTCGCCATCGCCGCCGCCTCCTTCCTGGTCGGCACCAACGCGGTGAACACCGAGATCCGCCCTGTCACCGGCGGCGAGGATTTCAGCTTCATGATGCAGCAGAAGCCAGGCGCCTTCATCTTCCTCGGCAACGGCGCCAACGAAGACGGCAGCTTCCACGGCGTGCACACCCCGCTATACGACTTCAACGACGCCGCCATCCCCTACGGCGTCGGTTACTGGGTCAGCGTGGTGGAGCAAGAGCTCAAGTTACAGGCTTAAGAAAGGCCTTCTTTTCTGAAGAAAAGAAGCAAAAGACTTTCTAATACCTGACGCGTCGTGGAGCACGACGAGTCAGGTATCAAAAGTTTTTGGTTCTTTGTTCAAAAAAGAACCTCGTCCTTCCTCAACCCCGCTCGATCAACACCGCGATCCCCTGCCCCACCCCGATGCACATGGTGGCGATGGCGCGCTTCAACCCCATCGTCTCCAGCGCGTTAACCGCCGTCATCGCGAGCCGCGCGCCAGACGCACCAAGCGGATGCCCCAGCGCGATCGCGCCGCCCTGCGGATTCACCCGCGCATCGTCATCCGAAAGCCCCAGCTGGCGCAGCACCGCCAGCCCCTGACTTGCAAACGCCTCGTTGAGCTCGATCACATCGATATCGCCCAGCGTGAGCCCGGTCCGCGCCAGCAGCTTCTGCACAGCCGGCGCCGGCCCAATCCCCATCACCCGCGGCGGCACCCCCGCCGTCGCCATCGCCACCACCCGCGCGCGCGGCGTCAATCCATGGCGCGCAGCCGCCGCCTCGCTCGCCAGCACCAGTGCTGCCGCCCCGTCGTTCACGCCAGACGCATTGCCCGCTGTCACACTGCCGCCGGCGCGAAACGGCGTCTTGAGCTTCGCCAACATCTCGATCGTGGTGTCCCCGCGCGGATGCTCGTCGGTGTCCACAACCATATCGCCCTTGCGCCCCTTGATCGTCACGGCCGCGATCTCACGCGCAAAGAACCCGCTCTCCTGTGCCGCCTTGCATTTCTGCTGGCTGCGCAGCGCGAACAGATCCTGATCCTGGCGCGAGATCTGATAATCCTCCGCCACGTTCTCCGCCGTCTCCGGCATCGAATCGACGCCGTACATCGTCTTCATCAACCCATTGACGAAGCGCCAGCCGATTGTCGTGTCATAGATCTCAGCCGCCCGGCTGAACGCCTCGGTGGCCTTGCCCTGCACGAACGGCGCCCGCGTCATGCTCTCCACGCCGCCAGCCAGCATCAGCTCCGCCTCTCCGGCCCGGATCGCCCGCGCCGCCGTCCCCAGCGCATCAAGCCCCGAGCCGCACAGCCGGTTCAGCGTCGCCCCCGGCACGTCCACGGGATACCCCGCCAGCAGGGTCGCCATCCGCGCCACATTGCGGTTGTCCTCCCCCGCCTGGTTCGCACAGCCGTAATAACAATCGTCCAACGCCGCCCAATCGACGCCCGTGTTGCGCTCCCGCAGCACGCGCAGCGGATGCGCCGCCAGATCATCCGCGCGAACATCCTTCAGGGCGCCAGCATAACGGCCGATCGGGGTGCGCGCGAAATCGCAGATAAAGGCGTCGGTCATGGGGCTTGTGTCCTCTTGGTCTTGGTGTGCTTCGGTGCCGCCGTCATCCTGCCGCCGCCACGGCGACCCCACCGGCGAGGCGGTAGATCCGGTCAAGCCGCTCCACGCCGGTCAGCCGATGCGCAATCAGAATGATGGTGCGGCCATCCCCGGCATCATTGAGCGTCGACAGAAACTGCTGCTCGATCTCGGCATCAAGCCCCGCGCAAGGTTCATCCAAAATGAGAATACGTGCGTCGGACAACAACGCACGCGCCAGCGCCAGCCGCCGCCCCTGCCCGCCCGAAAACCGCCGCCCGCCCTCGCCCACGCGGGCCTCCAGCCCGTCAGGCAGATCACGCACCATATCGGCGATGCGCGCCTGCTCCAAAGCGGCCCACAATTCGGCATCGCTCGCACCGGGCCGCGCCAGCAGAAGATTCGCACGAATGCTGTCATCGAACAGATAGGTCGCCTGGTGCAGCCAGCCGATCCGCGCCCGCAGATCGGTCGCGGCCAGTTCGGCGATATCAACGCCACCAAGCCGCACACACCCCCGCTCAGGTGCCGCCAGCCGCAACGCAAGTGCTGCAAGGCTCGACTTGCCAGCGCCGGACGGCCCCAGAATGGCCACCCGGCTGCCCGCCGGAATATCCAGATTGAGCCCGTCGAACACCAAGGCGCGATCGGGCAGCCAGCGAAAGCTCACGCCCTCGAACCGCAGCCCCGCACCGTCCGGCAATGCCGCCGGGCTGGCCGGATCCGGCAGCGGGATCGGTCCGGACGCAGCATCGATCACCCGCTTGGCCGCCGCCGCCGCCTGCCCCGCCTGCACCCCGGCGCGCGGCAGCAGCGAGACAGCGTCAAACGCGGCGATCACCAAAAACACCAGTGCCACCGCCGCCACACCCAGGCCACGCCCAGCAACCAAAGCCGCAAGAATCGCCGACTGCGCACAGATCGCAGCCAGCGCCGCAGCCAGCGCCCCCCGCCGCGCAACATGTCGCTGGGCCGCGATCAGTTCCGCCTCATGCGCCCGCACATCCTCCAGCATCCGCCCCTCGGCGCCGAACGCCCGCACCTCGCGCAGCCCGGTCAGCGCGTCCAACGCCGAAATCCGCAGCCCCGCCATCGCCCGCGCCAAACGGCTGCCCGACGACAACGACGCCCGTGCCGCAAGCCCCGGCAGAACCAGCGCCGCCAGCACCAGCTGCGCCCCCACGCACAGCGCCAATCCGGCACTCTCGCGCCACAGCAGGATCATCAACAGCGGCAACAGCGTCACAGCCGCCGCCAACGGCAGCATGATGCGCATATACACAACGTCCTGCGCCTCAACGTCACCCACCAGCCGCGCCAGCACATCCCCGGCCCGCTGCATCCCCAGCCCGCCGGCCATGCGCGCCGCAAGCCCGCGGAAGAACCACACCCGCAGATCCGCCTGGGCCCGAAACAGCGCGTCATGCGTCGTCAGCCGCTCGAAATACCGCAGCACCACGCGCACCGGCCCCAACGCCCGCAGCAGGATCGGCGCGGCCAGCATCGCCCCCGTCCCCGCCAGCACCGCGCCGGCCGAGCCGCTCAGCGCAATGCCAACCAAAGTGCCGGACAACGTGATCAGCAACCCGGCCAGCAGATAGCTGCCCTGACCGCGCGAATGGCTGGCAACGGCGAGAAGAGATCTCATGCCGCCCCCCGCGTCTGCACAACCGAGCCTGCGCGCAGATCAAGCCGCCGCCCGCCCCAGCTCGTGTTCCACGCATGGGCGGCAGCGGAATGCGTGGCCAGAATCACGGTGCGCCCCAATGTCAGCCGGCGCAGCGAATCGAGCACCTCCGCCTCCGTCACCGGATCCAGATGCGCGGTCGGCTCGTCCAGCAGCAGCAGCGGCGCATTCTTCAACGCCGCCCGCGCGATCGCCACACGCTGCGCCTGCCCGCCGGACAGGCCGAACCCGCCCTCGCCCACGATCGTGTCGAGCCCCTGCGGCAAGTCTTCGGCAAACCCGTCCAGGCGGGCAAACCGCGCCGCGTCGTCGATCTCCGAAGCACTCGCTTCGGGCCGCGCGAAGCGGATGTTGTCGCGGATCGTGCCCGCGAACAGCACCGGCCGCTGCCCGATCCACGCCACCAGCCGCGCATGCGCCGCCGGCACCAGCTCTGCGATATCCGCCCCGTTGATCGTCACCCGCCCCTCACTCGGCCGCACGAAGCCCAGCAGGATCTCAATGATGCTGGATTTGCCCGAGCCGGACGGCCCCGCCAGCACCAAAGTCTCCCCCGCCGCCACCCGGAACGACACGCCAGACAACGCGGGCCCGCGCGCCGGGTCCCAGGTCAGCCCCACAGTCTCGAACGCCACCGCAATCCCGTTCGCCTCCACCGTCCGCACCGCGCGCAGCGGCTCCGGCGCCGGCAGCGGCGGCAGGGCGGAAAGCTGATCGGCAGCGGACTTGGCCTGAAACTGGTCCTGATACGCAGCACTGAAGCTGCGCAGCGGTGCAAAGAACTCCGGCACCAGCAGCAGCAGGAACAAGGCCGTCACGGGCGAATGCAATGTCCCCTCGGCAAATTGCCGCCCCGCCCGGATCGCCAGGACCACCAGCGCCACCGCCGCGGCGCAATCCAGCGCGACGGATGATAAAAACGCCACCCGCAGCACCCGCATCGTCCGCAGCCGCAATTCGGTCGCGGCCTGCAGCAGCCGCCCCGCCTCGTCCTCGGTGCGCCCATTCAGCACGATGGTCGCAATCCCGCGCATCCGATCCAGAAAACGCGTCTGCAGCCGCGTCATGGCGTCGAACTGCTTTGCCGCCGCCCGGCCCGCGCCGATGCCCGACAGCGCCATGGCCACCGGCACCATCGCAGCCGTGGCCAGGAACACCAGGGCCGCCGTCCAGTCCAGCCACGCCACCAGGATCAGCAGGATCACCGGGCCAAAGGTCGCAATCGTCGCGGCCGGCATCCAGCGGGCGAAGAAGCCATCCACCGTCTCGATCCGGTCCACCACAACCGCCGCCAGCTCCGCCGAATGGGCCGTGCGCAGCAACGCCGGCCCGGCCTCCAAAAGCCTGCGCATCGCATCGAGTCGAAGCCGGCTGCGCTGGGCGGCACCGGTCGCAAACGTCAGATCCTCGCCGACATAGAACAGCACCGCGCGGGCCATGGCGATCACGCCGAAGGCGAGAGCGGGCCAGATCATCGGCCCGTGGTCCAGATCCAGCACCATCGCCAGCAAGGTGGCGGCGCACCAGGCCTGTCCTGCGGCGAGGATGACACTCAGAAGTCCGATCAGCACCAGCGGGCGTGCTGCACGCTTGCCAATGGCGCCCTGCTGGGCCAGCCAGGCCTTGGCGCCCGTCGGCGCGCTGCGAGAGGTTCGATTCATGAGACCGGTTTTAGCGCAAGCCGCCTGGATTGACAGTCCCTGCGCCATGCCGGACCTGAGAGCGTTCGTCTTTGATATGACGCAGGAGACAGATTCATGCAGGCGGTGATCATGGTGGCGGCAGGCGGCGCCGTTGGCAGCCTGGGGCGCTATTGGGTGGGGATGGCGATGGCCCGGATACTCGGGGACGGCTTTCCATGGGGCACGCTGCTCATCAACGTGCTCGGCAGCTTCGTCATCGGTGCCGCGGGCGGCCTCACCGCGGCCGGCGGGCGCATGGACGGTGACATGACCATCCGGCTGCTGGTCATGACCGGCCTGTGCGGCGGCTTCACCACATTCTCCGCCTTCAGCCTGCAGACCGTGTTTCTCCTGCGCGCCGGACAGCCGATGGCCGCGTTGGCAAACGTCGCCGCCTCGGCCGGACTGTGCCTCCTCGCCACCTTCGCAGGTCTTGCAATCTTCACGAGCCGTTAACCTCCGCGCGCCATGCTGGGGCATGCATCGCCGCGCGCTCCTCGCTGTGCCACTTCTGGCCGTGCCGCTTCTGGCCCTGCCGATCCAGGTGGCCGCCGCCCCGCACCCGGACATCCTGCAGCCCAACGCCCCGCTCGACCAGGACATGGCGCGCCTCGCCGTGGGCGCCGGCTTCACCTTCCCCGCGCTCCGCGCCCGCGTGCTGAGCGTGCTGCACGTGACCGGCGCCGAGATCACCGCCGCAGCCTTCGGGGCAGACACGCAGGACACCCGGCAGGACTGGCTGGCGCTGGTCGGCCCCTCCGGCGCGCTGCTCGCACTCGATCTGCTGAGCTGGAGCGGCCCAGCCAACGGCAGCATCGCCACACACGTCGCCGTGATGCCAGACCATCGTCACATCACGCTGGAACGTGCCGCAGCCCGTCACGCCAGCCACGGCGGCTGGCTGCGCGAGACCTGGACCGATTACTGGCTCTGGACCGGCTCTGGCCTCACCAACGCACCACCCCGCCCGATCCTCGCCGGAACCTGGCAGCACGCACTCTCAATCCGCCGCGCCGCCCTGGCCAAAAGTCTCACCCCCACGCGCAACGCGATCACGCAGGGCATGCTGGCCGAGGCCCTCGCCCCGCCCAACCCGCTGGCCGGCTCAGCCTTCCCGGAGTGACCGGCGGGCCACCCCTGCCAGGAATCCCGCCGCCGCCGGCAAGATCGCGTCGTTGAAATCATAGCTCGAATTGTGCAGCTCACGCCCGTCATCCGCCGGGCCGTTGCCGATCCACACATACGCGCCGGGCTTCTGCTGCAGCATCCAGCCGAAATCCTCCCCCGTCATCGCCGGCGGCAGGTCGCGCCGCAACCCAAGACCCGCCTCGCGCACCGCATCGCAGGCCAGCTCCGCCTCAAAAGCACTGTTCACCGTCGGGCCCACGCCGTGATGAATGTCCACCGTGATCGCCACATCGCACATCGCAGCCACCCCGGCCGCCACTCGCCGCATCGCCACATCCATCAGATCCCGGGTCTTCACGCTGTAGTTGCGCGCCGTCCCCCGCAGCCGCACCTCGCGCGGAATCTGGTTGGGCGCCGCCCCGCCCTGGATCATCCCGATCGTCACCACGCCCGATTCGAGCGGATCGACGGTGCGAGACACCACCGATTGCAGCCCAACCAGCAGATGCCCGGCCGCCACGATCGGGTCCCGCGCCAAATGCGGCAGCGCCGCGTGCCCGGCATGCCCCTCGATCAAAAACTCAAGTCGCGCGCCCGCCGCCATCACCGGCCCCGGATGCACCGCAACCGTCCCCGCCGCGAGCCCCGGCCAGTTGTGATAGGCAAAGATCCGCTCCATCGGAAACCGCTCGAACAACCCGTCCGCCAGCATGGCGCGCGCCCCACCGGCCCCCTCCTCCGCCGGCTGGAACACCAGATGCACCGTCCCGCTCCAATCCGGATCGGCCATCAGCAAAGCCGCCGCCCCCAGCAGAGACACCGTGTGCCCGTCATGCCCGCAAGCATGCATCACGCCAGCCGTCTGGCTCGCATACGCCAGCCCCGTCGTCTCCATGATCGGCAGCGCATCCATGTCCGCCCGCAGCCCCACGCTGCGATTCGAACTGCCTCGCGCGATCGTCGCCACCACCCCATGACCACCAACCCCAGCCACATAAGGCACCCCCAGCTCATCCAGCCGGGCGCGCACGAACGCCGAGGTCTGTGCCTCCTGCAGCGACAATTCGGGATGGGTGTGAAGATGCCGGCGCCACCCGGTCAGTTTTTCGGCAAGGGCTCGTTCCATGCCGCAATCTTCCACCCGAAGACCCGGCGCGCCAACCCCCATCTGTACGCAAGCGCTCGCACCAAGGCACAACGGACATAATCGGCGCCGCAATCTCGCCATCACCCGATGCGACACAACAACGGTTCGTGAGAGGGCCCCCGTTCCCCGCCCCCTCATGAAGTGGAGGCGTTTCGTGACCCGTCTGCCCTTTTCCATCCGCGGCACCGCCGATGTCACCGAGTTGCATCCCCGCACGGGTGATGCCACGCGCTCCGAGCACGCGCCCGCAGCCCCCGGCTCGATGAACCGCCTGGTCGTCATCTCCAACCGCGTGCCCCTGCCCGGCATCGGCCCGCGCGCCGGCGGCCTCGCCGTGGCCCTCGATGGGCTGATGGAAAAGCGCGGCGGCCTCTGGTTCGGCTGGTCCGGAACCGTCTCCTCCACAGCGACGGACCGCCCCGTGCAGGTCACCACCGCCGGCACAGTCGATTACGCAACCGTCGATCTCACGCCCGAGGAGCATGACCGTTACTACAACGGCTTCTCCAACGGCGTGCTCTGGCCGCTGCTGCACTCCATGCCAGACCTCATCCAATACGATCGCACGGACGCGCAGATCTACCGCGACGTGAACACCCGTCTCGCTGCCCAGGTCGCCCCCCTGATCGGGCCGGACGATCTGATCTGGGTGCACGACTACCATCTTCTGCCGCTCCCGGCCGCACTCCGCGCCTGCGGCGTGGCAAACCCGATCGGCTTCTTCCTCCACATCCCCTTCGCAGCGCCGGAGATTCTCGAGGCCGCCCCAGACATGGGCGACCTCGTCACCCACCTGCTCGAGGCAGACCTCGTGGGCTTTCAGACGGAAGGCGACATGGCCAATTTCGCAGCCGCCGCCACTCTGCTCGCCGGCGCCGTGCGCCTGCCCGGCAACACCCTCTCCGTCAACGGCCGCCGCGTGCTGCTCGGCGTCTTCCCCGTCGAGATCCACGCCCAGGAATTCGCAGGCCAGGCCGAAGCCAACGCCCGCAAACTCCCCGTCGTGCGCCTGCGCCAGTCCTTGCCCGGCCAGACCCTCATCCTCGGCCTCGACCGGCTCGACCCCACCAAAGGCCTGCTCCAGCGCATCGCGGGCCTGCGCCGCCTCCTCGAAACCCAACCCGAATGGAAGCGCCGCATCACCCTGCTCCAGGTCGCCGCCATCTCCCGCAAGGAGGTCGGCTCCTACCGCGCCCTGCGCGCCGCCCTCGATCGCGAATCCGGCAACCTCAACGCCGATTTCGGCGAGCCGGACTGGCTGCCGCTGCGCCTCATCTCCCACGGCGTGGACCGCGCCACCGCCGCAGGCTTCATGCGCACCGCCCGCGTCGGCCTCGTCACGCCGCTCCGCGACGGCATGAACCTCGTCGCCAAGGAATTCGTCGCAGCCCAAAACCCCGCCGACCCCGGCGTCCTCATCCTCTCCCGCTTCGCCGGCGCCGCCCAACAGCTCGACGCCGCCCTCCTCGTGAACCCCCACGACGCCGACGCCATGGCCGAAGCCCTCACCACCGCCCTCACCATGTCCCTCGCCGAACGACAGGACCGCTGGCAAGCCCTCTACAACGCCATCGAACACCGCTCCCCCCTCGGCTGGGGCCGCATGTTCCTCGCCCAGCTCCTCCGCGGCGCCGTCCGCCGTGGCCGATTCGAGCACAACGATGAACCGGTCCGGGCGTATGCGGAGGCGTGACGAGTAGGAAGGAAGGCCAGGGCTTTGCCCTGGACCCACCAGGGGGCCGAGCCCCCTGGACCCTCACGAGATTAGCAACTCGGTGTCATGAAAAGGGGCATACACATCGGGTCGATCGAGCCGACGTGTATGCCCCCTTGTCATGACACCGAACTCTTAAACTCATGAGGTTCCAAGGGGCTCGGCCCCTTGGCGGGTCCAGGGCAGAGCCCTGGCCTT
>CAIQQQ010000103.1 GCA_903873995.1 uncultured Rhodospirillales bacterium | reverse complement strand
GACCCGCAAGAGTCTAGGTGTTCGGTAGATAGAGAGAGGGGCATACACATCGGGTGGATCGACCCGTCGGGTATGCCCCTCTCTCTATCTACCGCACGCTTAAACTTATGAGGTTCCAAGGGGCTCGGCCCCTTGGTGGGTCCAGGGCAAAGCCCTGGCCTTCCTTACCTCCATCACCCCCTCCGCTCCCACCCACGAGGGCCCTGCTGGTGGTAGGTCAGCGGATGGCCTGCGGTGCGGGCGGTGGTGTAGCGAAGTCGGGCGGCTGTGACGGCGTTTTCGTCGGTGCCGTCGAAGAGGTCGAAGACGCGCGTGTAGGTTTCGAGCTTTTCACTTGATGTGTTGTCGAGCAGGAAGAGGAATTTCGCGCCATTGGGCGCATCGTCCTCGGTGGTGATCCAGATGGGCTGAAGGTCGGCGTCACCGGTGGCTTTGGTGCCGTGGGGCAGCCAATCGGGCTCTGGGCAAAGCCAGAGGGCGGTGTCGAGGGCGGTCACGCGGTCTTCGCTGGCGCAGCGGATGACGGCGCGTTGTCCGGTGGCGAGGGTGCGGCCAAGCAGCAGCGGCAGCGCCTGGTCGGCGCTGGTGCGGGTGAGGTGATAGAAGCCGATCTCTGCCATGCTCAGGCCTGGTGAGGGTCTTCGAACCGCAGGGACACGAGCCGGTCGAGCAGACGAACGCCGAAGCCGGTGGCCCCGTGGGCGTGGGCATCATCGGCGGTCTCGCGGCTTTCGACGCCGGCGATGTCCAGATGCACCCAGGGCGTGTCGCCCACGAACTCGCGCAGGAACGCGGCGGCGTGGCAGGCATCGGGCTGCAGGCGGCCACTCAGGCAGTGGCGCAGATCGGCGATGTCGCTGTCGAGATCGGAACGCTGCACGGCGCTGATCGGCATGCGCCAGGCGCGTTCGCCGGTCTGGGCACCGGCCGCGGCGACGTGGGCGGCCAGCGCCGGATCGTTGGTGAACAGCCCGGCCATCTCATGGCCCAGGGCGGTGACGATGCTGCCGGTGAGAGTGGCGAGATCGACGATGGCGGCCGGGCGCAGGCGGCTTGCGGCGTAGGCGAGCGCGTCGGCGAGCACGAGGCGCCCTTCGGCGTCGGTGTCCACCACCTCGACAGTCTTGCCGGAGAAGCTTGTGAGCACGTCACCGGGCCGATAGCTGTCCTCCCCGATCGCGTTCTCGGCCAGCGCCAGGATGGCCACGGCCGGGGCAGGGGAGCCACGCAACGCAAGGGTCAGCATTACGCCCGCACAGGCGGCGGCCCCTGCCATGTCGGCGCGCATCTCCCACATCCGGTCGGCCGGCTTGATGCAGATGCCGCCGGTGTCGAACGTGATGCCCTTGCCCACGAAGGCGATGGGCTGGGTTTCGATGGCGCCGGGCAGGCGGAGGATGACCAGGCGGGGCCGATGCTCGGACCCGCGGCCGACGGCCAGGAGACAGCCCAGCCCTTCGCGTTCCAGATCGCGCCGGCGCAGCACCGTGATCTGCACGCCGGCCTTCTCAAGCGGGGCCAGCCGATCGATGAAGCCTTGCGGCGTGAGGCTGGCGGAGGGCTCGGTCACCAGATCACGGGCAAGACAGCTTCCGGCCAGAACGGCAGCGGCGCGTTGCCATGCGGCCTCGATGCCCGGTGCCGTACTGAGCAGATCGATGGCCGCAAGCGAGGGGCCGTCCGGATCAGGGATCGTCTGAAAACCGTCCGGCCGCCACGCGCGCAGCGCCGCACCGAGAGCGAAGGCGGCGGCGTTGTCCGGCAGCAGTGCGGTCGCATCGATCGCGATCCGCCCGACCTTGTTGAGCCGGGATGCGGCCAGTGCGCCGGCAAGGCGGTGGGCATCTTCGTTCGGCGCGGCACCAAGGCCTACCAGCAGCTTCCGTCCGGTGGGGCCAAGAATATCACAGGCAGTGCCCGCCGCGCCGGAGAAGCCGCCCGCGCGGGCGGCCTCCTGGCAGTCAGGCGGAACATGGCCAGCCAGCACCGGCAGAACCCGGGCTGCCGCCTTCGGCGCCGATGCGCCGATGCGGATCCGAGGCAGCACGAGGCGCTGTGTCACCCTTCGTAATGATCCGCGACCAGCCGGTCGAGCAGCCGCACGCCATAGGCGGTGGCACCCTTCGGCGTCGTCGCGGCATCCTTCGTGCTCCACACCACGCCGGCCACATCCAGATGCGCCCAGGTTGTGGAACCCACGAAGCGCTTGATGAACTGCGCCGCGGTGATCGCGCTGCCGGGCCGTCCGGTGATGTTCTTCATGTCGGCGATGTCGGATTTCAGCTGCTTGTCATAGGCATCGGCCAGCGGCAGACGCCACAGCAGCTCGCCCGTCGCCTCGCCGGCGGCGTGAAGCTGCTGAGCGAGCGTGTCGTCATTGCTGAAGAAGCCGCCATATTCGTGGCCGAGCGAGACGATCATGGCGCCGGTGAGCGTTGCGAGATCGACCATGAAGCGTGGGTTATAGGTGGCGGCGCAATAGGCCAGCACATCCGCCAGCACAAGGCGGCCTTCGGCGTCGGTGTTCAGCACCTCGATGGTCTGGCCGGAATATGATTTCACCACGTCGCCGGGGCGCATCGCGGTGCCGCTGGGCATGTTCTCCACGAGCCCCACGATGCCGACAGCGTCCACCTTGGCACGCCGCCCGGCCAGGGCCGCCATCAGGCCCACGACGGCGCCGGCGCCTGCCATGTCCCACTTCATATCCTCCATCCCGCCGGCTGGCTTGATGGAGATGCCGCCGGTGTCGAAGGTAACACCCTTGCCGATGAACGCCACCGGCTGCGGCCGCGGCTCGGCCTTAGCCCCCTTCTTCGGCTTCACCGGCTCGCCGGACAGGCCATGCCACTGCATCACCACAACGCGCGGCTCGTTGGCCGAGCCCTGCGACACGCCGAGAAGGGCACCAAAGCCGAGCTTGGTCAGCTCCTTCGGCCCAAGCACCTCAACCTTGAGGCCGAGGCTCTCCAGGGCGCGGCAGCGATCGGCCATCTCGGCGGGATTGAGGATGTTGGCCGGCTCGCTCACCAGGTCGCGGGTCAAGACCACGCCATCGGCGATCGCCTTCAGCGGCACCCACGCCTCCTTGGCCTTGGCCGGCGAGGCCGCCAGAACGGCGAGTTTGGCGAGCTTCGGCTTGTCCTCGGCCTTCTCGGTGGTGCGGTAGCGATCGAACCGGTAGCTGCGCAGCGCAGCCCCCAGCGCCACATGAGCCGCCAGCTCGACCGTAAGGCCGCCAGCGGCAACCGTTGCCGCGGCATCGCGGTTCAGATGCACGACGGCATGCCCGCCGGCCTCCTCGGCAATCTTGCCGGTCAATGCGTCGGCCTTGCCGATCCCCACCGCCACCACGCGCGACAGGCCGGCGCCCGGGGCCAGGATCACGCAGGTTGTGCCGGCCTTGCCCTTGAACTCGGCGGCAGCGAACGCGCGGCTGATCGCGCCGCCGGTGGCCTCGTCGGTCGCAGGCAGCAGATCGGCCGTCAGGTGGTCATCCACCAGCAGCACAAGCGCCCCGGTCTTCGGGAGGGCCGACTTCGAGAAGCTGATATCGAGCATGTGTGTTCCTGTTCGGCGATGGCAGGCGATCTGTCAGGAGGGGACTGTAGCAGCACATGCCAGCATGACCAGTTGGAACGCTTGTTGCGATGCATTCGAAGCCTGTATGGAACGCAAATGACAGACATCGAAATGCTGGACCTGTGCTTCGCCTTGGCGCGCGAGGCTGGTGACGCGATTTTGGCAATCCGCGCGCGCGGATTCGAGACAACATTCAAAGGCGATTCGTCCCCCGTGACAGAGGCGGATCACGCCGCGGAGGCGATCATCGAGCAGGGATTGCGCCGCGCAACGCCGCAGATCCCGGTGGTCGCCGAGGAGGCGATGGCCCTCGGCGCGGGCACGATCGGCGGCGATGTGTTCTGGCTGGTCGATCCTCTCGACGGCACCAAGGAATTCGCCGCCGGCCGGGATGATTTCGCCGTCTGCATCGGCCTCGTGCGCAACGGCCGCCCGGTTCTCGGTGTGGTCGGCGCGCCGGCCCACAACGCGGTCTATGGCGGGATCGTGGGACAGGGCGCGGTCCGGCGCGATGCATCCGGCGAACACTCCATCACCACCCGCACCCCACCGGACGAAGGCGTGACGGTGATCGCCTCACGCTCCTCGGGCAAGCATCCCCGCGTCGCCCCCTATCTGGCGAAATTTCAGGTGGCGCACTGGATCGACATGGGATCGGCGCTGAAATTCTGCCGGGTGGCGGAGGGTGCGGCCGATCTCTATCCGCGCTTCGGCCGCACGATGGAGTGGGACACCGCAGCGGCACAGGCCGTGCTGGAGGCCGCCGGCGGCGCTGTTCTGGACGCCGAGACCGGCGCAGCACTGGGCTACGGCAAGCACGGCTTCGAGAACCCGCATTTTGTGGCGGTTGGGCGCGCTTGACCACGCTCATCGAGGCGACAGCCGAGGGCATCGCCACGGCCGCCGCCATGATCAACGCGGGCGGGCTGATAGCCTTCGGCACCGAGACGGTCTACGGCCTCGGCGCCGACGCCACCAACGCCGCAGCCGTGGCGCGCGTGTTCGAGGCCAAGGGGCGGCCGCATTTCAACCCGCTGATCAGCCACTATCCCAACGCCGCGGCAGCGTTCGCGCATGTGATGTCGAACGAGAGGGCCGAGCGTCTTGCAGCCGCGTTTTGGCCGGGTCCGCTCACCCTCGTGTTGCCGCGCCGGCCGCATTGCCCGGTCTGCCTGCTCGCCGGCGCCGGGCTGGACACGCTGGCGGTGCGCGTGCCGCAGGGCCACGTGGTGACGGCACTGCTCGTCGCCTGCGCCCGTCCGGTGGCCGCCCCCTCGGCCAACCGCTCCGGCCAGGTCAGCCCCACCACGCCGGCCCATGTGCTGGACGGTCTCAATGGCCGCATCGACGCGATCCTCAACAGCGGCCCCTGCCGTGTCGGCGTCGAATCGACAGTGCTGGACCTCACCGGCCCGCTGCCCTTCCTGCTGCGCCCCGGCGGCGTCCCGCGCGAGGCGATTGAGGCGGTGATCGGCCCGATCCAGCAGGGGCTCACACTCGCCCAGGCACAGGCCACGCGCGGCCTGCGCTCGCCGGGCCTGCTCGTGTCCCATTACGCGCCGGGCCTGCCGGTCCGCCTCAACGCCGCGGACGTTGCAACCGACGAGGCGCTGCTCGCCTTCGGCCCGCCTCTGGCCGGCGCGGGGACGCTGTTCCAGCTCAGCGTCACAAAGGACCTGACAGAGGCCGCCTCCCGCCTGTTCGAGGGTCTGCGCTGTCTCGACCGCGCGCCATCGCGGCGGATCGCGGTCATGCCGGTGCCTGACACGGGCCTGGGCGCGGCCATCAACGACCGTCTGCAGCGCGCCGCGGCCCCACGCGAAGTCCCTTCCAACGGGGTTTGACCGGGCGCTGCCGCCAGATACAGTCGCTCCCGGAGGCCGTTCCCATGCCAGACATGCCCGACACGCCGATACAAGACATGCCCGCCCTGATCGCCACCTTGCGCGACATCGTCGGCGATCGCGGGCTGCTGACCGATCCGGCTGACACCGCCTCTTATACCGAGGACTGGCGCCGCCTCTACCAGGGCCGGACGCCCGCCGTGGTGCGGCCGGCCAACACGGCGGAGGTCGCCGCGGTCATCCAAGCCTGCGTCAGGTCCGGAGTGGCCGTGGTGCCGCAGGGCGGCAACACCTCCATGGTCGGCGGCGCCACCCCGTCCAACAACGGAACCGAGATCGTGGTGAGCCTCGCGCGCATGAACCGCATCCGCGCCATCGATCCGATCGATCTCACCGTCACACTCGAGGCCGGAGTCACCCTCAAGGCCGCTCAGACCTCGGCGCTCGAGGCCGGCTGCCTGCTGCCGCTGTCGATCAGCTCGGAAGGCACCGCCCAGATCGGCGGCGTGCTCGCCACCAACGCCGGCGGCAACAACACCGTGCGCTACGGCAACGCCCGAGACCTGGTGCTGGGTCTCGAGGTCGTGCTGCCGGACGGCCAGATCTGGTCCGGCCTGCGCCGCCTGCGCAAGGACAACACCGGCTACTGCCTGCGCCAGCTCTTCGTCGGCGCCGAAGGCACGCTCGGCATCATCACCGCCGCCGTCCTCAAGCTCGCCCCCCGTCCCCGCCAGATCGAGGTGGCGCTGTGCGCGGTGCCGAGCGCGGAGGCGGCGTTGCAGCTTTACACCGGCTTCAGCCGCCACGACCCCTCCGCCGTCCAGTCGTTTGAATACATGTCCGGCACCGGCATGGATTTCGTCCTCCGCCACATCCCCGGCACCCACCTGCCCACGACGCCTGCCCCGCATTACGTGCTGATCGAGCTCGCCTCCCCGCGCGAGGCCGCCGATCTGCGCGCGAGCTTCGAGGCGCTGCTGATGCCCGCGCTGGAGGACGGCACCGTGACAGACGTGGTGCTCGCCGAAAGCGACGCCCAGCGCGCCGCCATCTGGCGCCTGCGCGAGGAGCATGCAGAGGGCCAGAAGCGCGAAGGCGCCTCGGTGAAGAACGACGTCTCGGTGCCGGTCTCCAAGGTGCCCGAACTCCTGGCCCGCGCCCGCATCGCAGCCGAGGCCCTGATGCCCGGCATCCGCATGGTCCCGTTCGGCCACATGGGCGACGGCAACATCCATCTGAACTTCGAGCAGCCGATCGATATGGAAGCCACAGCCTTCCTCGCGCGAGATCACGACATCATGGACATGGTGGGCGACATCGTGATGGATCTGGAAGGCAGCTTCTCAGCAGAGCATGGCGTGGGCCGGCTCAAGCCTTACATGATGCCGACCTGGAGGGGTGGGGCGGAGCTCGATGCGATGCGCAAGATAAAGGCCGCGCTCGATCCGCGCGGCCTCATGAACCCCGGCAAGGTTCTGCCCTGACCGCCCTTTCGGCGACTATTTCTTCTGCCCTATCATATCGCTGATGTCGGTGTCGTTCACCGTCACGCCGGTCTTGTCGTAGTTGATCTGCCAGACATAGTCCTCGCCGTCCTGCTTCGCGATCCCCTTGAGGAAGAACAGCGCCGGCGCGATCTGCTTAAGCTCGGGCGCGGTATTGGCGCGCTTGATCAGCGCATCGAGCCCCTTCGCCGTGATCTCGGCCTCCCCGGTCACGTCATCCGGCGCCGAGACGGTGATCGAGCCGTTGGCCGCGACGCTGGCAAGGCCAAGATCGATCACCAGATCGTCGATCGAAAATTCGACAGGGTTGTTCGCAAGCGTGGCCAGCGCGTCGGCCTGGACCGCACCGATCGCCTTCGGATCGGCATCGATCGCGTTGCCCAGCAGGCGATTGGCGTCACGCGTCGAGAAACCGCCCACCCGCGGCTTGAGGGTGATCTTGCGCGGCAGATAGTCGCGCAGCACACCGGGCGGTACCGCGGCGGTGTCGAGGCCCTCGAGCTCGATCGAGACACCGAGCGAGTATTTGCCATCCGGCGCGCCGAAATCGGTTCCGAAGGCGGCGCGTCGCAGCGTCGCCTCCTGACCCATCGCGCCGAACTTGACGCCCTCCAGCGTCACGCTCTGGTCGAACGACGTCACCGTGTTGGCCAGCGCCGCAAGCGCCGTGTGCGCGAGCCTGCGCTGCTCCGGCGTCGGCGCGTCGCTCTTGTCCATGTCTTTCGCCATCGGCGCGAATGCGGCGATGGTACGGATCAGGGTCGCCAGCGTCGCGGGCGCCAGATTGGTGATGTGCCCGCTGCTGCGGATGGTCGCGGCCGAATAGGTGACCGGCGGCATGTCGGTCACATTCACCTGCGCCGAAAGCTGCGTGCCGGTGCTCTCCGAGATCAGGTTCACGCGGCCGTCACCCGACGGTTGCAGCGCAGTGTGTCCGCTCTGCCTTGCAACGGTGATGGTCTGCATGGGCGAGATGAAGCGATAGCCGGTCTGCGTCAGATCCAGGCTCGATGTCGTCGCAAAACTCGGGTCAAAAATGCCATGTGACTCGACCTTGTCGACCGCCAACTCCTGAACAAAGGAGTCCGGCTTGGCCGGAACGCCCGGTGCCGCTGGCTTCGTCGTGTCGGCTGGTGTCGGGATATGCATGCGCAGCGGCGACGGCAGGCGCAGATCGTCAATCGACCAGCGCCCGCCATCCAGCGGATGGGCGTTCACGCTGATCGAGAGCCCGGGCTCCAGGATGCCCGACTTGGACATGATCTCAGGCGCCGGAACCTCGATACGGTAATGGTCGCCATCCGCGCTGACCCGAACCGGGCGCGCACCGACATCGACCGCAGGCGCCACCAGCCCGGCCATCCAGCCCCGCAGCTGCCCCTCGAGATCCTGCGCCTGCGCCTGCGTCACATCCGCCGCAAATGCGGGGGTGGCGCCCAAAAGTGCCGCAATCGGAAGGGCTGCTGCAAGGCTGCGGATGTTCGACATCATGGATCTCCCAGAACTGGAGCTATCTAGCCTCGCTCGGCGCGGCCCGCATCGCGAAATCTGTGCGACGCGCCTACACTTGATCGTAATCGACCGTGATCTGCCCGCTGGTCGGCCGCGCCTGGCAGGTCAACACATAGCCCTGCTCGGTCTCCCACGGTTCCAGCGAGAAGTTGACCGCCATCTCCGCCGTACCCACCGTCACCTTGGCGCGGCACGTGCTACACATGCCGCCGCGGCACGACCAGGGCAGATCGAGCCCCACCCGAATCGCGCCGTCCAGCACCGTCTCGCCCCCCTCCAGCATGATCGCCGTGGCGCGGCCCTCGTGGATGATGGTGGCCGCGATCCCGGCCGGCGCCGCCGCTGCGACAGGCAGCGCGCGATGCGGCGTCGTCGAGGTGAAGCGCTCGCTGTGGATGCGATCATCCGCCACGCCCAAGGCTGCAAGCGTGGCCTGCAGCCCCTCGATCATCGTGTCCGGCCCGCAGATGAAGGCGTGATCGATGGTCTCCGGCGCCACCAGCCCGGGCAGCAGCCGGCGCAGCTTCGCATCGTCCAGCCGGCCATGCAGCATCGCCACGTCCTGCTGCTCGCGTGACAGCACGTGCTGCACCGAAAGCCGGCCCAGGAAGCGATCCTTCAGATCCTCCAGCTGCTCGCGAAACAGGATCGCGGCCGTGCTGCGGCTGCCATAGAGCAACACGAAACGGCTGTCCGGCTCGCGCGCCAGCACCGATTTCAGAATGGACAGGATCGGCGTGATGCCCGACCCGGCCGCCAGTCCGAGATAGGTGCCCGGCCCGCCGGCAGTCATGCCGAACCGCCCCTGCGGCGGCATCACGTCCATGCTGTCGCCTCTCCGCAGCCCGGTGTTGGCCAGGCTCGAGAACGCGCCGCCCGGCACATGGCGGATCGCCACGCGAAGCTCGCCGTCGTCAGGCCCGGCGAAGATCGAATAGCTGCGCCGCAGCTCGCAGCCGTCCTGCATCGTCCGCAGCGTCAGATACTGCCCCGGCGTGAAGGCGAACGCGTCGGCCAGCGCTGCCGGCACGGCGAACGCGAGGGACACCGCATCCTCCGTCTCGCGGCGCAGATCGGCGATGGCAAGGGTGTGAAACCGGCTCATGCTGGGCCTTGCGTTGCAATCAGTGGCAGCGAAAATGGTCGAACGGCTCACGGCACACCTCGCAGCGCCACAGCGCCTTGCACGACGTCGAGCCGAACTCAGCGACCTGCACGGTCTGCCGCGAACCGCAGCGCGGGCAGCCGATGTCCGCAACGCCAAACAGCGCACGCCGGCCGGCGGCCGGCCCCGGCGGTGCGATGCCGTAATCCAGAAGCTTGCGCCGCCCGTCCTCGCTCATCCAGTCGGTGGTCCAGGCCGGCGCCAATACGGTGCGCACCGCCCCCTTGATGCCCGCGCGGGCCAGCGCCAGCTCAACCTCCAGCGTGATCACGCCCATCGCCGGACAGCCGGAATAGGTCGGCGTGATCTGCACCTCCACCGCATCGCCCGCCTCGTTTTCCGTCACCCTGCGCAGCACGCCCAGATCGGCGATGGTCAGCACCGGGATCTCCGGATCGACCACGCCCGCCACGGCAAGCCATGCCTGGCGTGCAAGATCGGGTGCGCTCACCACACCGCTCCCGGATGTGCGCGGGCGACGGACTGCATCTCCGCCAGCAGATGCCCGAGATGCTCGGTGTGCCGCCCGCCGCGGCCGCCGCGCTGCATCCAGCCATCCGCCGGCCGGGTGAGCGTGGCGCGCGCCAGCACCGCATCGACGGCGGAAAGCCACGCCGCGCGGTCCGGCGTGGGCGCCAAGGCGGGGTCGACCGGATCGAACAGTTCGCCGGTATAGGGCCACAGCAGATCGATCGCGGCCTGGGCGCGGGCATGACTCTCTGCCGTGCCATCCCCCAGCCGGATCAGCCATTCGGCGCTGTGGCGCACGTGATAGGCGGTCTCCTTCTCAGCCTTTGCGGCGATCTCCGCGAGCCCTGCGTGCGGCCCCGCCATGCAGGCGCGCCACCATGGATCGATCGCAGCCGCGTACAGAAACTGGCGCGCCATGGTAAGCGCAAAATCGCCGCGCGGCAGCTCCACCAGCAGCACGTTGCGAAACGCTCGCTCGTCACGGAAATAGGCGAAATCGTCCTCGCTGTGCCCCGCACCCTCCGCCTCGGCCGCCAGTGCATACAGCCCGCGCGCCTGGCCGATCAGATCGAGGCCGAGATTGGCCAGCGCCAACTCCTCCTCCAGCATCGGCGCATGCCCGGTCCATTCCGACAGCCGATGCCCAAGAACCAGCGCGTCATCCGCGCGGCCCAGCAGGAACAAAACCAAAGGCGTCTCTCGAACCGCGATCGATGTCGTGGTCACATATGCCCCACGTCGTCCGGCACCTCGTAGAAGGTCGGGTGCCGATAGATCTTGCTGGCCGTCGGCTCGAACATCATCGCCTTGTCCGCGGGGTCGGACGCAACGATGGCGTTGGACGGCACCACCCAGATCGACAGCCCCTCGCCGCGCCTGGTGTAGACATCCCGCGCCGCCCCCAGCGCCATGGTGGCGTCAGCCGCGTGCACCGAGCCGACATGGCGATGCGACAGGCCGGAGCGGCTGCGGATGAACACCTCCCACAGCGGGATCTCAGGCGTGCTCACGCGGCCGCGCGCTGCGGGCGCTGCTTTGCTGCATAGGCCAATGCCGCCTCGCGCACCCAGGCGCCCTCGTCATGGGCTGTGTTGCGCGCGGCCAGACGCTCGCGGTTGCACGGCCCGTTGCCGGCAAGAACGGCGTGAAACTCATCCCAGTCGATCGGGCCGTGCACCCACTCGCCCGTCGCCTCATCACAGCGCAGTTCAGGGTCGGGCATGACAAGCCCGATATGCGCCGCCTGCGGCACGGTGGCGGCGATGAACTTCTGGCGCAGCGCGTCGTTGGAGAAGCGCTTGATCTTCCATTTCGTGGATTGCTCGGAATGGGTGCTCGTACTGTCCGGCGGCCCGAACATCATCAGGCACGGCCACCACCAGCGATCCAGCGCATCCTGTGCCATCGCCTTCTGCGCCGCGCTGCCGCGCGCCAGCGTCACCATGATCTCGTAGCCCTGGCGCTGGTGAAAGCTCTCCTCCTTGCACACGCGGATCATCGCGCGGGCGTAGGGGCCGTAGGAGCACCGGCACAGCGGGATCTGGTTCATGATCGCCGCCCCATCCACCAGCCAGCCGATGGCGCCGATATCGGCCCAGGTCAGCGTCGGGTAGTTGAAGATCGACGAGTATTTGGCTCGTCCCGACAGCAGCTGGTCCACCAGCGCCGCGCGCGAGGCGCCCAGCGTCTCGGCCGCGGCATAGAGATACAGCCCATGCCCGCCCTCGTCCTGCACCTTCGCCAAAAGCGCCGCCTTGCGGCGCAGGCTCGGCGCGCGGGTGATCCAGTTGCCTTCCGGCAGCATGCCAACGATCTCGGAATGCGCATGCTGGCTGATCTGGCGGATCAGCGTGCGGCGATACGCCTCGGGCATCCAGTCATTCGCCTCGATCCGGTCCTCCGCGTCGATCCGCGCCTGAAAGCGGGCCGCCTGGTCGGACACGTCGATGGGTGTGGGCTCGGACGTGTTCAAAGCCTGGGAATACATGCGAGCGCACTCCTCGTTAAGTCCTCATAATATGTCACAGAAATCCAAACCACAAAGAAATTCTGTAACGCGTCAGGTCTCGATCCAATAGCGCCTGACCGTCTGGCCGGGATGATAAGGATGCGGCCCCACGCCTGCGAGCTGTCCGCCATTGGCCTCGATGATCCGGATCGAGCCGATATTGGTGTCAAGGCACGTCAGCAGCACACCGGCCAAACCCGCCTCACGCGCCACCGGGATCGCCTGTGCAAGGATGTGGTTGCCGAACCCCCGCCTGCGAAACGACGGCCTGATGGCGTAGCCGATATTGCCGCCCCAGTTCTGCAGATGCTCGGTCAGACGGAAGCGGATATTGACGCGCCCGATGAAGGTGTAGGCATGGACAAGCCAGAGCTGGACATGCGGTCCTCGAACCTCAGCACGCCCATCCGGCAGGACGATCTCATCGCCTTGCGTGCTGAGCCACGCAATATGGCCGTCGATCGAACCGGTCGGGGGAACCGGCGGGGCTGCGCCATCCGGCTCGTAGCCTTCGCCCACCGCGGTCTGATACGAGCGCGCATAGATGGCGGATGGCATCACCAGCAAGGTATCGTGGGGCATGATCGGCATAAAACCAAGCTATGATGGAAGATCAGCGCCGTCGAGGCTGTCCCCGTGACGACGCCGGCCCTGCGCCTCGATCCAGCCTGGATTGCGACGATGGCGGGCCTGCCGGCGCTGCTGCACGCCCTGCCGCAGGCGCGCCTCGTGGGCGGCTGCGTGCGCGACCGGATCGCCGGCCGCGCTTTGGCCGATATCGACCTCGCCACGCCCGAGCCGCCGGAGGAGGTGATGCGCCGCCTCGCCAACGCCGGCTTGCGCGCGATCCCAACCGGCATCGCCCACGGCACCATAACCGCCCTGTCCGGCAACGCCGGCTTTGAGATCACCACCCTGCGCCGCGATGTCGAAACCGATGGCCGTCATGCCGTGGTCGCCTTCACCGATGACTGGCGCGAGGATGCGGCTCGGCGGGACTTCACGATCAACGCGATGTCCATGACGCAGCACGGCGAGGTCTATGACTATTTCGGTGGCCTCGCCGATCTCGCGGCGCGCCTCGTCCGGTTCGTCGGCAACCCGGCCCTGCGCATCGCCGAGGACCATCTGCGCATCCTCCGCTTCTTCCGCTTCTTCGCCCGCTACGGCGAGGGCGGCGCCGATGCGCAGGCCGTGGCGGCGATCACCGACGGGGTTGGCGGCCTCGCCCGCCTGTCGCCCGAACGGGTGTGGAGCGAGTTCAAGCGCATCCTGATCACCTCCAACCCCGATGCCGCGCTGGCGCTCGCATCCCGGACAGGCGTTCTTTACGCGATTCTACCGGAGGCCGTGCTGCGGGTGGTCGACCCGCTGCCAGCCGATCCGCTGCTGCGTCTTGCAGCCCTGCTGTCCCGCCCCGGTGACGTGGCACAGGCCCTGCGCCTGTCCGGCGAGGAGGCCGACACGCTTCAGGCGCTGTTCGGCCCGGTGCCCGAGGACGATGCCGCCGATGCCGATCTCCGCCGCGCGCTTGCCGACACGCCAAGCGCGATCCTCGCCGGCCGCGCCTGGCTGGCGCAGCGGAGCCCAGGGCTGCGCGCGCGGATTGCGGCGATCGAGCCTCCAGCGTTTCCGCTGCAGGGCCGGGACCTGATCGCCGCCGGCTGGCGCCCCGGCCCCGCGATGGGCAGCGCCCTTGCCGAACTTCGCAGGCTCTGGCTCGCCTCAGGCTGCCATGCCTCTCGCGAGACGTTGCTGGCGCAACTGGCCCCGCCCGGCTCCGCCTGATACACGCGCCCGATGAACGCCCCACGACCCGCCAATCGCCACCTGCTGCGCCGGCTGTGGCGCGAGCATGTCCGCTCCCATCTCTCGCTGCTGCTGCTGGTCCTGCTGCTGACCGCGATCATGGCGTCGCTGCAGGCCTTCTATCCCCGCGTGGTCGGCCGCGCGCTGGACATGTTCGCGGCCCGCGACCGCCGCATCCTGTATCAGGTGCCGGCGTTGGTGATCGCCATCACCAGCGTGAAGGCGGCGGCACAGTATTTCCAGGCCGTGCTGGCGCAGCGCATCGTGCTGCTGGCGATCCGCGGGCTGCAGGGGCGCATGTTCGCCCATCTCATGCGCGCCGATCTCGCTCGCGTCGAGCGCGAGGCGCCGGCAACCCTGGCCGCGCGCTTCACCACGGACGCCACGATGATCCGCGAGGCGTTGGTGCGCGCCGTCAACGGTGTCGGCGATGCGGTCAAGGTGGTGGGCCTGATCGGCGCCATGCTCTACGCCGACTGGGCGCTCAGCCTGATCGCCGCCGCCCTCTATCCGCTGGCCGCCTGGCCAATCCAGCGCATCGGCCGCCGCATCCGCCGGGCGTCGGGCGGGCTGCAGGAGGCGATGGGCGAGACGGCGGCGCGGCTCACCGAAAGCTTCGCCCAGGCCCGCATCGTGCGCGCCTACCGGCTGGAGGCCAGCGAGACGAAGCGGGCCGAGACGGCGTTCCAACGCCTGTTCCAGGCCGCCATGCGCATCACCCGCAGCCGCAGCCGCATCGATCCGCTGCTCGAGGTGCTGGGCGGCGGCGCCGTGGCGGCGGTGCTGGGCTTCGCCGGCTGGCGCGCAGCACAGGGCATCGGCACGCTGGGCGATTTCGGCAGCTTCGTCACCGCCCTGATGCTGTG
>CAIQQQ010000102.1 GCA_903873995.1 uncultured Rhodospirillales bacterium | reverse complement strand
CTGCGCAGCAGGTCAGGACGGCGCAGCAGCGGGCTGTCGGCAGGACTGCGCCCACCCAGCGTGACGTGATTACCCCCACCGGTGCCGGTCTGGCGGCCGTCGAGCATGAATTTTTCGGTGGACAGGCGGGTCAGGCGCGCCTCGTGATGCAGGCTGGTGAGTTGGATGTTGTTCTTGGCGGCCCAGACGATGGTTTGCTGGTGCAGCGGGATGGTGCCGATATCGCCTTGGATGGTTTTGATAGCGTCATCGATCATGGCGAGGCGTTTGGTGTTGTCGAGTTCGACGGCGATCTTGTTGATCAGATCGTCCACATGGGCGTTGGAGTAACCGCCATCGTTGCCGAGGCCGTGGCCGCCAGGGGCGCGGCTTTCCATGAGCTGCTTGAGGGCGTTGTGGGCGTCGTAGGTCGCAGGCGTCCAGCCAAGCAGGTAGAAGCTGGTTTCGTAGCGGGGATAGCCGATTTCGGAGAAGAACTTGACCTTGGTGCGCGCGTAGACTTCGACCTTGATGCCCACTTTGGCCATCATCGAGCTGATGGCGGTGCAGATGGCTTCATCGTTGACGTAGCGATCATTGGGGCAGTCGAGCGTGATGCCGAAGCCGTCCGGGTAGCCGGCTTCGGCGAGCAGGGCCTTGGCTTTGGCGATGTCGGTCTTGGGGCGGGTGTTCAGCGCCGGGTTGAAGCCGGTGATGCCTTCGCCCCACAGCTCCCAGGTCGGCTTGGCCTGGCCGCGCATGACGACCTTGGCGATGGCGTTCTCGTCGATGGCCAGCGCAAAGGCTTCACGGACGCGACGGTCCTTCAGCGGGTTCTTGCCCTTGACGGTGGATTTCAGCAGCTCGGGGCGAGCCTGGTCGAGGCCAAGATAGATGGTGCGCAGCTCGGGGCCGACGATGAGCTTGAGGCCTGGGGTGTGGCTGATCCGGTCCATGTCCTGGGTGGGGACGGAGTAGATCATGTCCATCTCGCCGGACAGCAGGGCGGCGACGCGGGTTGGGTCGGAGCTGATGACGGTGAACTCGAACCGGTCGAGGTTGTGCTCGGGCTTGTCCCACCAGCCGGGGTTCTTATCCATCACGGTGCGGCGGTCGGCCTCGCGGAGTGCGAGCTTGAACGGGCCGGTGCCCATGGCGTTGCGGAGCGCGAAGTTCTCGTTGGTGCCCACGATGGCGGGCTCGGCGGAGTTGTTCTTGAGGCACCACGCCTCGTTCATGATGGGCATGGAGGTGAGTTCGGAGAGCAGGATCGGGTCTGGTCCGACGGTCTCGATCTCAACGGTCATGTCGTCGATCTTGCGAACTTCCTTGATGGCGCCGACGACGTCTGAGAGCTGCGAGGATTTGGAGGCGATGCGCTTGGCGGAGAACACCACATCATTGGCGGTGAGCGCGCTGCCGTCTTGCCATTTCACACCGGCGCGGAGATGGAAGCGCCACAGGGTGGGGCTGGTCTGCTCCCAGCTGGAGGCGAGCGCCGGCTCGACGCCGAGTTTCTTGTCGCGGCGGACCAGGGGCTCGTAGATGTTGGACAGCAGCGAGTTCTGGACGGTCTCGTTGAGGGTGTAGGGGTCCATGGCACGGACGTCACCGTTGTTGGCCCATTTGAAGACGGCGGCGCTGGCGTGGTTCGCCAGTGCGGGTACCAAGGCCGCCGCGGCCAGCATCGTCAGTCCCAGAAGTTTCGTGCGCATGTCTGCTCCCTTGCTCATTCTTGCGGAGAGGATACGCGCAATGCTGATGCGCGCAACTCCGATGGTCACAAAGCCGTTAATTCGCCAGCACTGGCCCTGGGCGGAGCCCTCCGACCTCGATGCCGTTCCAGTTATGCAGAACCGGGCGGATCATGTCGGCGATCGTGGCTTCGGTGTCGGGCAGCAGGCGGGCGATCAGGGCGGCGGTGGCCACTTCGGCGGCACGCCCTGCGCCGTCGTCGCATTTGACCGCAAGGCCTAGCCCGAGTTCGGGGAGTGCTACGCAGAACACGCCTTCGGCGCCGGTTTTGCTGAACACGCGGGCACCGAGCGCGGTCATGAGTTTGGTGTCGAAGCGGTTGGTGCCGGCGACCATCATAGGATTGCCGGCCACGGCTGCGCGCAGGCGTTTGGCGGCGGCGGCGCGGTCGGCGTGGAAACCGAGGCCGGTGCCGAAGCGTGCGAAGGCGAGGGCCAGGGATGTCAGCTTGATGGCGTAGGTGGGGATCGAGCAACCATCGGTGGCGCGGTTGCGCGCGTCGAGCACGGCGCCGGTGGTCTCGGCGAGGGCGGCGGTCACGGCCTGCATGGTGGGGTGATCGGGCGAGATATATCCGGTGGGGTCGGTGCCGCTGTCGCACGCAAGGCAGATGAAGCCGGAATGCTTGCCGGAACAGTTGTTGTGGAGCGCGCTGGGCTCCTGGCCAGAGGCGGCAAGCGCGCGGGCGGCGCGGTCATAGCTCGGCCAATGGGCGCCGCATTCGAGGCAGGCTGCGTCCCGTCCGGCCTTGTGGAGCATGGCGGCGGCGGCCTCGGTGTGGATGATCTCGCCGGAATGCGAGGAGCAGGCGAGTGCGAGTTCGGCGTCGGTGAGGCCGAGGCGGTCGGCGGCACCGGTTTCAACAAGGGGGAGCGCGAGCAGCGCCTTCACGGCCGAGCGCGGATAGACCGCCTGATCGACGTCTCCGGCGCTGAACACGACGCTGCCCTGGCCATCGACCACAACGGCGGCGCCGGCATGGCGCGACTCGATGCGCGCGCCGCGCGTGACCTCGACGAGAACCGGATCCATTTGGCTTCCTCCAGATGCGCCTGATGTCAGGCGGCGAGTTTCTTGTAGAACAGCACGGTGCCGGACAGGGTGCCGTCGGCGTTGACGCAGAATTCCGGAATCACGCCAACCTGGTTCCAGCCTTGACCGCGATACAGGATTTCGGACGGGTCGCCCTGCCGTGTGTCGAGCACCAGCAGGGTTTTGCGGGCCTGGGCGGCTTCGGCCTCGATCGCGGTCATCAGCGCGCGGGCGACGCCGCGGCGGCGGGCGGCGGGATCGACCAGCATCTTCTGGACCTCGGCGCGATGCGGCTGGTTGGGCGGCATGGCGAGATCGAGCATGACGGAGCCTGTGAGCGTGCCGTCCAGCCAGGCGGCCAGCAGGACGCGGCGGCCGGCTGCGATGTCGGTCGCAGCACGGCGGTAAAGCGCCTCGGCGGTCTGCAGTGGCAGCGGGGGGAGATAGGAGACGGAGGCGCCGTCCTCGACACACGCCTGCAGGATGCGGCCAAGGCTGCGGGCGGCGGATGCGGTGGCGGCGGTGTCGAGCTTCTGAACCACGAGGCCGGTGAGCGGCTTGGCGTAGCCGAAATCGATCGTGTTGGAGGCATCGAACAGCGGCTTGATGCCGCCATCGCGGACATAGCCGCGGCGTTCGTAGAAGCGGTGGGCGCGATCGAAGCGCGTGTCGGTCCAGAGCTTCAGCCGGGTGGCGCCGCCGTCGCGCGCGTGGGTTTCGGCGCGGCGCAGCAGGGCGTTGGCAAGACCGGTGCCGCGCGCCGATTGGGCCACATAGCAACGGCAGACCTCCCAGATCGTGCCGTGCTCCAGGCGCGTGGCAATCATGCCGACCAGGGCGTTGTCCTGGATCGCAACCCACAGCGCTCCGCCAAGTGTGTCGAAATGGGTGGCAAGCGCGCGGAGCTCCGGGTTCTCGCCGTCCACATCCATCACGCAGCCGGGGTATTCGGCCCAGCAGGCGGCGATCAGGGCGATGATCGCCGGCGCGTCGTCATCCCGGCCGCTGCGGATCACGCCCATGGCGGTCAGTGCAGGCCTGCGACGAATTCGGCCATGCGCGTCATGGCGCGGGCGAGGCTGTCATCGTCGGTGGCGTAGCTGATGCGCAGATAGGGGGACATGCCGAAGGCAGCGCCGTGGACCAGGGCGACATGAGCCTCGTCAAGGAGCGCGGCGGCGAAGTCCTGGTCGGTCTCGATCAGCTTGCCGCCAGCAGTGGTGCGGCCGATGGTGCCTGCGATGTTGGGGAACACGTAAAACGCGCCTTCCGGCCGGTGGCAGGAGATGCCCGGCATCAGGTTCAGCGCGTCCACCACCATGTCCCGCCGGCGGCGGTAGATGTCGCGCATCTCGGTGACGATTTCCTGGGGGCCGTTGAGGGCTGCGACGGCTGCGGCCTGGCCGGGCGCGGAGACGCCGGCGGTGGCGTGGCCCTGCATCAGGGTCATGCCGCGGATCAGCTCCTTGGGGCCAGCGGCGAAACCGACGCGCCAGCCCGTCATGGCGTAGGATTTGGAGACGCCGGAGATGGTGACGATGCGCTCGCGCAGATCGGGGGCGACCTGGGCGATCGTGGTGTATTCGAACCCGTCATAGACGAGGTGTTCGTACATATCGTCCGAGATGATCCAAACATTTGGGTGCTTGCGCATCACGTCCGCGATGGCTGCGAGTTCTTCGCGCGTGCAGGCCGCACCGGTCGGGTTGTTGGGAAGGTTGAGGAGGAGGAGCTTGGTTTTGGGGGTGATGGCGGCGTCCAGATCCTCCGGCCGCAGCTTGAAGCCGTTGTTCTGCGGGCAGGTGACGTAGACGGGCGTGGCACCGGCGACCTGCACCATCAGGCCGTAGGCGCCCCAGTAGGGAGCGGGGATCACCACCTCGTCACCATCGTCGAGGGTGGCCATCATGGCGTTGTAGAGCGCTTGCTTGCCGCCGTTGGAGACGGTGATCTCGTCGAGCGCGTAGTCGAGCCCCCGGTCACGCTTGAACTTGGCCTGGACCGCGAGCTTGAGGGCCTTTGAGCCGTCCTGCGGGGGGTATTTGGTGTCGCCGGCCAGGGCCGCCTCGTACGCCGCATCGATGGCGTGGCGGGGCGAATGAAAGTCCGGCTCGCCGATGGTGAGCTGGATCACGTCATGCCCGGCCTCGGTGAGCGCGCGGGCCTTGATGGTCTGGGAGACGGTGGCCGCGGTGCGCGTGCGGCTTAGGCGGGTGGCGAGCGCCGGCATTCAGACCATTCCCTTGCAGAAGGTTTGGATACGGGTGCAGGCCTCCGTGAGGCTCGCGGTGTCGGTGGCGTAGCTGATGCGGAAATGGCCGGGATACATGAAAGCCGCGCCATGCACCGCCGCGACGCCGGTCTCTTCCAGCAGGGCGATCACGAAATCCTCGTCGGTCGTGATCTTGGCACCGCCGGCGGTGGTCTTGCCGATGCAGCCATGAACGGAGGGGAACACGTAGAACGCCCCTTCCGGCTTGTGGCAGGTGATGCCGGGCGCCTGGTTCAGCATGTCCACCACCAGGTCCCGCCGCGCCTTGTAGACGGCGACCATCTCGCCGATGAATTCCTGGGGCCCGGTCAGCGCCGCGACGGCGGCGGCCTGGCTGACCGAGGAGGTGTTGGAGGTGGACTGGCTCTGCAGCTTGTCCATCGCCTTGGTCATGGCCACAGGAGCGCCGGCGAAGCCGATGCGCCAGCCGGTCATGGCGTAGGCCTTGGAGCAGCCATTCATCGTGACGGTGCGGCTGCGCAGGCCTGGTTCGACCTCGACGATGGTGGCGGGCTTGAAGCCGTCATAGGCGAGCTTTTCGTAGATGTCGTCGGTGAACACCCACACATCCGGATGGCGCAGCAGCACGTCGCAGATCGGGCGAAGTTCCTCGGCCGAGTAGGCGGCACCGGTCGGGTTGCAGGGGTTGTTGATGAACACCCATTTCGTCTTGGGGGTGATGGCGGCCTCGAGATCCTCGGCGCGCATCTTGAAGCCGGAGTTCTGGCTGCACGGCACAAAGACCGGTACGCCGTCTGCCAGGGTCACGATGTCGGGGTAGGACACCCAGCACGGGGTGGGGATGATTGCCTCGTCGCCGGCGTTCATGGTGGCGACCATGGCGTTGAAGATCACCTGCTTGCCGCCGGTGGAGACAATGATCTCCTCGGGCTTGTAGTCGAGCCCGGAATCGATGCGGAACTTTTCGGCGACCGCTTTGCGCAGTGCGAGTGTGCCGGCAACGTCGGTGTATTTGGTGTCACCGGCCTGGATAGCGGCGATGGCGGCGTCTTTGACGAACTGGGGCGTGTCGAAATCGGGCTCGCCGGCGGAGAGCGAGATGATGTCCCGGCCCTGGGCCTTGAGCTGCCGCGCCTTGGTGGAGATCGCGATGGTGGGGCTTGCGCTGATGCGGTCCAGGCGTTCGGCGGTCAGATGCATGATGCTCTCGGGAGTTGGAATAGGCGGGGAGACTAGACAGGCGGTATGGCTGGGGCAACCTTGCCTGCATGTGTGGCCGTTATGTTCTTCATCGCCCCGTGGACGAGTTGCGCGCGATCTTCGCGGCGATGGGCGAGATGCCGAATTTCGCGCCGAACTGGAATGTGGCGCCGTCCCAGCAGGCGCCGGTGCTGCGCGTGGCGCCGTCCCGCGAGCGGCGGTTCGATCTGTTGCAATGGGGTCTGGTGCCGCATTTCACGACCGATCTGGCCGCGGCGCGGCGGCCGATCAATGCGCGGAGCGAGACGGCGGCGAGTTCCGGCCTATTTCGCGATGCATTGGCGCGGCGGCGCTGCCTGGTGCCGGCGGACGCGTTCTATGAATGGGCCGGCGAAGGCAAGTCCAAACAGGCCTATGCGGCGCAGCGCGCGGATGGCGCGCCGATGGCGTTGGCAGGGCTGTGGGAGGGCTGGCGCGATGCGGACGGCCATGCGCTGAGCAGCTTCACCATCCTGACCACCCAGGCCTGTGCGGCGCTCGCCCATCTGCATCATCGGATGGCGGTGGTGCTGGAACCGGCGGATTGGAGCGTGTGGCTGGGTGAGGTGACTGGCGATCCGCTGGCTCTGCTGCGTCCGTCCGAAGCGGCGTTTTCGGTGTGGAAGGTGGCGGCGCGGGTGGGCAATGTGCGCAACAACGACGCCGAGCTGCTTATGCCGGTGTCGGAAACCCCGCCATCGCCCGAACCTCTGCCGCTGTTGCGCCGGAGTCCCGCAGAGCCCTGATGCTGACGGCGCGGTCGCGTTTGGACAGGCGCTGGCCGGTTGTGTCGGTCAGCAGCGGATGGTGCTCGTAGGCGGGCGTCGGCCAGCCCATCAGGCGTTGCAACAGGATGTGAAGGGCTGTGGCGGGTTCCAGGTCCGCGCCGCGGGTGACGAGGGTGACGCCCTGTGCCGCGTCGTCATGCGTGACGCAGAGATGGTAGCTGGCGGGGGTTTCGCGCCGGCCGATGACGATGTCACCGAAGGGGCGCGGGTCTCGCTCCAGCGGGCCGGTTTCGGCGAGGGCTGCTGCGACATCGAGACGCCAGGCGTATTTCTGGCCGGGGCGGTGCTGTTGGGTGTGGCGGCAGGTGCCGGGGTAGATCGCGCCTTCCGGGCCATGCGGGGCGGTGGGGGCGGCTGCGATGTCCGCACGGCTGCAATAGCAGCGATAGGCGAGGTTGCGGGACGCCAGGGTGGCGATCGTCCGGTCGTAGTCGGGCAGGTGTTGGGTCTGGATGCGAATGTCGCCGTCCCAGTCCAGGCCCAGCCAGGCGAGGTCTTCGATGATCGCTGCGGTGTATTCGGGGCGGCAGCGCTGGGTGTCGATGTCCTCGATGCGCAGGAGGAACCGACCGGAGGCCTTACGGGCACGCATCCAGGCATAAAGGGCCGCATGGGCGATGCCAAGATGCAGATGGCCGGTGGGCGAGGGTGCGAAGCGGGTCACAATCGTCATCGTCCTCGCCTATATCGCAGGAGATCGAGGGAGGAACAGCAATGACGGACCGGGATGATGCGCTGCGCTGGGGCCCTGCCGACGGTAAGGCACAGCAGTTGGTGGTGCTGCTGCACGGGCTCGGGGCGAATGGGGCGGATCTAATCGATCTGGCGCCGTACTGGGCGCGCGCCCTGCCCCATGCCGCGTTTCTGGCGCCGCATGCGCCCACGCCCTATGCGGAGGCCGGATTCGGGCGGCAGTGGTTCTCGTTCGCCGACCGCTCGGCCGCGGTGCAGGCCGATGAGGTGGAGCGGGCTCGCCTTGTGCTCGACGTCGTGCTGGATGCGGAACTCGCACGATTGGGGGTGCGCGACTATGCGCTGATGGGGTTCAGCCAGGGGGCGATGATGGCGCTGCACACCGGATTGCGCAGGTCAGGTCCGCCGCGGGCGATTCTGGCGTATTCCGGGCGGCTGCTGGCGGCGGACCGGCTGGGGTAGATGTCCCACCCTGTGCCGGTGCTGCTGGTGCATGGCGAGGACGATGCCGTCGTGGACGTGTCGGCGTCACGCTTTGCCGCGGAGAAGCTGTCTGGGGCGGGCGTGCCCGTCGAGACGCTGTTCTGCCCGGGTTTGGGCCATGGGCTTGACGATGCCGGGCTATCGGCCGGGGCCCTGGCGCTGCAGCGCGGGTTCGCGGAAAAATGACGCAACGATGAATCCGCGTCGACGCTGCTTGCGACGCGGCGGTGCGGGTGCGATATCTGTCCCAGTCGATGGCGGCAGACCTCGTTATTGTGTCCCTCATGCTTCTGGGGCGCATCATCTGGGGCCCGCCTTTCAGGGAGCGGCTTTTGCCAGACGGCGGACAGCACTTTCCGGCCTTGGTACTGAACGCCGACTTCCGGCCGTTGTCTTATTTTCCGTTGTCCGTCTGGTCCTGGCAGGACGCCGTCAAGGCCGTGTTCCTGGACCGTGTGTCGGTGCTCAATGAATACGAGACCGAGGTGCATTCGCCGAGCATGAGCATGCGGCTGCCCAGCGTGATCGCGCTGAAGGACTACATCCCCGCCGCCCGCAAGCCCGCCTTCACGCGCTTCAACGTGTTCCTGCGCGACGCGTTCGAGTGCCAGTATTGCGGCGAGCGCGAGCCGGCGCCGAACCTCACGTTCGATCATGTGATCCCGCGCTGCCGCGGCGGTCGGACGACGTGGGAGAATGTGGTCACCGCATGCGGGCCCTGCAATCTGCGCAAGGGCAGCGATCTGCCGCGCGAATGCAGCATGTTCCCGCGCAAGCCGGCGCGCCAGCCGAGCACCTGGGAGCTGCAGGACAACGGGCGGGCATTCCCTCCCAACTTCCTGCACGAGAGCTGGCGCGACTACCTGTATTGGGACTCTGAGCTCGAGAGTTGACGGGTCAGTGGGCTGCAGTGCGGAACGGGTTGACCACCGTGGTGCCGCGCCAGACGAAGCCGTGGTGCATGTCTTCTGACAGCAGGGCCGAACAGGTGACCGATGCGGCGGCTGCCAGAATCACAGCGTCCCAGATGCGGAGATTGTGGCGCGCCGACAGGTCCATCGCATCGACAAGCAGCTCCGAATCGGTCGGCACGGAATATCCGATTGCCTGCCACCACTCGACACGCTGCTGGGCGGCGGCGCCATCCAGGCCGCCTTTGCGCTGCAGCACGTTGAACAGTTCCATCAGTGCCTGGGTTGGGACGAACAGGTTTCCGTCCGCGATCGCGACGATGGCGGAACGCGCTGCTGTGCAGCGGTGATCGTCTCCCAGGCCTTCCGCGTAGATGAGAATGTTGGTGTCCAGCGCGACCTTCAACGCTCGTAAAGCTCTTCGCGCGTCCAGGGCCCGATATCCACGATGGGCTGGGCCTTAAGACGCTCGATCAGCTTCCGTCGCGCCTCAAGCTGCTCGGGGGTTGGGCCATCGGTGTCGTGGGCGGCGGAGAACGGCACGATCCTCGCCACGGGCTTGCCATGGGATGTGACGATATAGCTCGCCCCGTCCTTCACCTCGCCCAGTATCCTGGAGAACTGCCGGTTGGCCTCCGCGGCCGTGATGGTCTCGCTCATCGCACCCTTGATATACACTACTGTCACTACATATCGCGGCCGTGAGGGAGAAACAAGCTAAACGCGCTCGCTGACCTTGATGGCGACCTTGCAGCCGGCCTTGATCACGCGGGTGAGCAGTCGGTAGGCGGGCGCCATCTCGGCCTCGTTGGCGAGGCCGATGTCGCGGTGCTCCAGCTCTTCGGCACGGAACGTCTCGATGGTGCTGGACAGCTCCGGCTCGTCGGTGCCGAGCTCCGCGGTCTGGGCTGCGTAATGCTCGTCAATCACCTCCTCGACGGCGACGGTGCAGGCCATGGCGGCACGGCTGCCGAGGGCGGCGGTGGCCACGCCCAGGGCAAAACCCGCGATGTCCCACAGCGGCAGAAGCGCCGTGGGGCGAACCCGGCGCTCACCGATCAGGCGGGAGAAGGTGTCCAGGTGGACCTGCTCCTGCTCCTTCATGTGGCGGATCAGGTCGGCTTTCGGGCCGCGCCCGAGCACGGCGAGTTGGCCGGCATAGATGCGGGCGGCGCCGAACTCGCCGGCATGGTCCACGCGGATCATGCGCGACAGGGTCTCAGACGGCGTGGGGTCACCCGGCAGGTTCGGCGTCGTCATCGCACACTCCTGTTGCTGCGCACCATGAAGATGAGGAGGCCCAGGCCGAGCGCCAGGGCATACGCCAGGTTCATCGCCGCCATCGAGACCGGAAGTGCCGGGATGAGGTAGGTCGGCTCGTCGCAGGGCTTGGAGACGGTGGCCGGCATGCGGGCCAGGCGCTCGGCGATGGATAGGCCGGACGGCATGCGCGGGGCGGCGCATTCCGGCAGCGGGCTTGGCCACCATTGATGCTCCACGCCGACATGGACGAACGCAACGACCGCGCCGCCGGCGATGATCGCGGCACACAGCGCCAGAACTGCCCAGGCCCAGCGCCGCGGCAGCAGCAACCCGATCACTGCCAGCTCCATCACCACTCGGTAGGGCCAGCGTTCGACGAGGCACAGCGCGCAGGGCACAAGGCCGCCGTACCATTCGGTTGACAGCGCAAACAGCAAAGCTCCGCCGCTGGCGGCGGAGGTGATCAGCAAGGCCCAGCGCAGGCGTGGGATCATCATGAGCGTGATATGCGGCGTTCCCGCCGGTCCGACAAGTTGCCTGTTGCGGTCGGTCTGGCTAGCGTCACGCAAACGGAGGGATCGCCATGCTCAAGCTATGGGGCCGGACAAGTTCCAGCAACGTGATGAAGGTGCTGTGGGCGCTCGATGAGCTGGCGCTGCCATACGAGCGCGTCGATGTCGGCGGCGCGTTCGGCGGCACCGCGACGCCCGCGTATCGCGCCATGAACCCGCTGGGTGTGATACCGACGCTGGATGACAGCGGCTTCACGGTGTTCGAGAGCAACGTGATCCTGCGTTATCTATGCAACGCACACGCTGTGCACAGCCCGCTTTACCCCACGGCGCCGGCTGCGCGCGCGACGGTTGAGATGTGGATGGATTTCCAGCAGACGGCGCTCACCCGGCCGCAATCCGCGTTGTTCCAGGGGCTGGTGCGCACGCCGCCTGAGAAGCGCGACATGGCCGTGATCGCGGCGGCGATCGCGGATGCGGCGCGGATCTGGACGATCCTGGACGCCAGGCTCGCGCATCGTCCGTTCGTCACGGGCGAGGAGTTGTCCCTGGCGGACATTGCGTTCGGCCCGCATGTGCATCGCTGGCTGAAGCTCTCGTTCGACGGACGGCCGGAGCTTGTGCATCTGCAGGCGTGGTATGACCGGCTGGTGGCGCGGCCGGCTTACGTCGCCCATTGCGCGGTTGCGATTACCTGAGAAACGGTCAGCCACCCGATTATGTGCCCTCCTGCGCCACCAGGCCCCGCCACAGCGCGCCGAGTTCCGGCTGGGTGGGGTCTCCGGTGGGGGCGGCGCGGACGGCGGTGTGGACCAAAACGAGTTTGCTGAGCGGGTCCACATAGATCGACTGGCCGTGGATGCCGAGCAGGACGAATTGCCGCCGTGAGCCGGGCAGCAGCCAGACCTGAAACCCGTAGCCGTAATAGCCGGCGCCGGCGCCCGGACGGAGGAAGGGTGCTGCGGGTGTGGTCGCTTCCAGCACCCAGGCCCTGGGGATGATCTGCTCGCCGTTCCACGCGCCGTCCCACGCCAGCAGGCGGCCGAAGCGGCCCCAGTCGCGCAGGGTGGCGTTGAGGCAGCAGAACGCCGGCTCCAGCCCGTGGCCGTCGATCGCCCAGGCGGCGTTGGCCTCCGTGCCGATCTTCGACCAGATTTCCGTGGAGAGCGTTTCGGCGATCGGCTGGCCGGTGGCGCGTGACAGAACGAGGCCGAGTGTTTCGGTGTCCAGCCCCTTGTAGTGCCATTTCGTGTCCGGCGGCGCCTCGCGCGTGTTGAACTGTCGTGCGGCGGCGGCGGCGCCCTCCCCGGTCCTCGACCAGATCGCCGCGTTCAGCTTCGCTGAGTCGTCGTGCCCATCATACACCTCGCGATAGGCGATGCCGGAGGACATGTGCAGCAGCGCACGGATGGGCGTGGCGCCGATCTCGCTGCCCGCGAGTTCCGGCACGTAGCTGGCGGTCGTGTCGTCGATGCTGTGGATCTTGCCTTGCGAGACCGCGATGCCGATGAGCATGGAGGCGACGGTCTTGGCCATCGACTGGGACATGAAGCGGTCCTGCTCGGTGCGGCCGTACTGGTAGTGCTCGGCGAGGATCGTGCGGTCCTTCAGGATCAACAGGCCAGTGGCGGGATGGCGGGATAGGTAGTCCGGCAGCGTGTGGAGCCCATCTTTGTAGGTGTAGCTCAGGGCGATCTCCGCCGGCGCACGGTCAAACGGCATGGGCGTGGACGCGCGCGGCACCTCCCTTGTGCGGCTGACGCTGTCGTAATGGCTGAAATTACCGACAAGGGTCCGTTGCGTCTGGGGATAGCCGGCGGGATAGCCCGCGGCCGCGCCCAGGGCGTCGGCGAACGGGCCGGAAGGGTTGAACACCGGCAGCGCCTCCGCCCGGACGGCGCCTGGCAGCAGCGACAGAATGAGGGCAAAGCAAGGTGCGAGGCAGCGGCGCGGACGGAGGGACATGGCTCTGGACCCGAAGCAGCGTTGAGCCGCAAGCTTACGGCGACCGGATCAATCCGGCCACTCCGCGGCGGTCGCCGCGCGGCGGCGGTCCAGCAAGGCGATCTCGGCGCGTGCCTCGGCCTCCAGATAAAGGCCGATGACGATCGGCAGGAGCTGCGCGACGAGCCAGCCGGCGGCCTGGGCGGCCCAACCGATGGACACAGTACGAAGGTCGGTCGCGAGCGCCAGGGCTGCGTCAAAGCCATGTCCGCTGCGCCACAGCAGCGACAGCGGCATGCAGGCACCGGCCAGACCGAACAGGAGCACTGTTCGGCCAACGGGACGGCCCGGCAGACGGTCCGCCGCCATCGCCATGGCGGTGGGCAGCAGCAGCACGACGGCCAAGACCGCGCTCGGCGTGGCGAGGATTGCAAGCGCGCCCAGGATCACGCCCTGCAGCATCGGCAGATGGCGTTGCAGGCCCTTGCCCGGTAGGCCTGTGGTCATAACAGAACCGCCGCGACACTGGCCGCCACCAGGGCTGTGAGGCCGAGGGCCTGGGCGACCTCATGGCCAGTGACGCGGGCATGGAGGGAGCGGGCGGCAATCTGGGCCGCCAGAGCCTCCCGCCGCGCCTGCATCCGGCGCATCTGCACGCCTGCCGCCTCGGCGTCGTGACGGTCCTGGGCCCGGGCCTCCCGGTCGTCCAGCACCGACAGCATGGCCGGCAGGTGGCCAACGCCTGCCGCCTGCTGAAGCGCCATCTCGCGCCGTTCCCGCTCCGCCCCACGGCGCCAGGTGCGCAAGGCCGGCAGCAGCGCGGGCAACAGACGCGCTGCAAGGCCGGGGACGGGTGCAGCACGCTCCGCGGCCTGCAGCCCGGCCAGGACCCGCAGCCCGGCCAACGCAGTTGTGCCGGGGGGATCGATGTCGGGATCCTCGTCACGGCCGGCGATCTGCAGATCGTCTTCCATCGGCGAGAGGGATCGCGCCGCGATGAACGAGGCGATGTCGCTGTCCAGCACGGCGGCCTCACCGCCGGCCTCCAGTGCCGGCAGCAGGCCCGCCAGCCGGACGACGCAGGCCCGATCCAGCCCAGGGCTTGCGCAGGCGGCCAGGGGATCGAGCACGTAGCGCAGCCGGGTGAGGCCGCCCGCCCAACCCTTGATGCGCAGCAGGGTGCGGTACTGCCGGGAATCTAATTTGAGCATCATGACGTCACATCGCTCCGCCCGCGCTTCGGCCCAGGAATAGATCGCTTCCCAGGACACCAGCGTCTCGATCGCCTGCGCCATGCGCGACCCGCCGGTGGGGGGGGCGCCAGCGGCGGCGGGCGCTGGGTCGACGGCCGGTTGCAGCGCCCATGCGATGGCCGGGCCGACGCCGTCTGGAAACAGGTTGAGCCCGCGCCAGGTCAGCGGCGCAAGAGGGTCGAGGAAAGCCACCGCGTGCAGCAGCAGCATGGTGTCGGCACGGCCGGGATCGGGGCCGGGATCGCCGGCGCGCAGGCGGACGACCTCCTCCACGCGCACCGCCATGGCCGCCTGGCCGAGGCTGCGGCGCAGCCAGGCATCCACCACCTGCTCGCGCAGCAGCCGGACGCCGCCCTCCGGCTCCTGCGCCAGCGCCCAGGCGAGGCTGCGCGCATCCCAGATCTGGCGCCCGCCGATCTCCAGCGCGCGGGAGGCCTTGGCGGGCGGACGGGCCGCGACCCTGCGCGCCCTTGCCGCGAGCGGATCGGTGAGCAGCAGCGGCGGCGGGCGATGGTCCGGATCTTCTGCCACCATGTTGCGCACGAGATCGTGAATGGACGATGGCAGCCGCTCGTCTCCCAGCAGGGCCGCGAAGCTGCCGCGCTCCAGCTTGCGGCGCACGATTTCGGCGTCGCTGAGGCCGGCCATCGGCATCCGCCCGGTGGCGAGCGCCAACAGGGTGACGCCCAGGGCATAGACATCGTCCGCGATGGTGCCGTCTCCGCGGCAGGCGGGGTGGCATTGCGCGGAATAGGGCGGCTCGAACGCGGATGGCTGCATCAGGCCAGGGGGCGCGGCCCAGGCGGCGCCGAGGATCACGGGCTGGCCCTGGCGCGTGTGGAACAGATTGTCCGGCCGGATGGCGCGATGGGTCAGGCCGCGATCGGCGAGCTGGTCGAGCGCATGGGCCACCGGGCGCAGCAGGCGGCCAATCAGCTCGGCCTCGCTCCACGGGGCGCGGGCGACGTCCGGATTGAGATCCTGCCATAGGGCAGGCCCGGGCGGGGCGATGCAGACGAGATAGGGGGCGAGGCCACCATCCGGGGTGTTCGCAGGGCCGTAGCCCACCGGGCACAGCATGCCGGGGATCGCGGCGTTGATGAGCGTTGAGACCGCGGCGGCGCGCGCGGGCGCCTGGCGTGCGATGCGGATCGCCATGATGTCGGTGCGGGCATAGCGCAGATCGGTGACCGTAAAGGCCGGCAGTCCGCCTCCGGCGCCGGGCAGCGGACGCTGCGGATCGACCACGAAGCCGCCGGCGATCGGCTCCGGGCCCGTTCTCTGGTCTTTGACGTCCCGATTTTGGGGCGAAGCGTTGGCGGAGGCCATGGGCGGGGATCCGTTCTGGACCCCCAATATGCATGGCCCGGGTTAATGAAGTGCTGACAGGCAGCCCCGGAAGCCTGTCTCAGCCCTCGAACGGGTCTTTCATCAGTATGGTCTCGTCGCGGTCCGGGCCGTTGGACAGGAGGGTGACGGGCGCCTCCACCAGCTCCTCGATGCGGCGGATGTATTTGATCGCCTCGGCCGGAAGCTGGCCCCAGCTTCGCGCGCCGCGGGTGGTGCCGGACCAGCCGGGCAGCGTTTCGTAGATCGGCTCGGCGGCGGCCTGGGACTGCATGCCCGCGGGCAGGCGGTGGAAGATCTCGCCTTTGATGCGATAGCCGGTGCAGATGTTGAGTTCCGGCAGCCCATCCAGCACATCGATCTTGGTCATGGCGATGCCGTTGATGCCGCCGACCTTGACGGCCTGGCGCACCAGGGCTGCGTCGAACCAGCCGCAGCGGCGGGGGCGGCCGGTGACGGTGCCGAATTCGCGGCCACGCTCGCCGAGCAGGCGGCCGGTGTCGTCGTGCAATTCGGTGGGGAACGGGCCGGAGCCGACGCGGGTGCAGTAGGCCTTGGCGATGCCGAGGACGAAACCGACGCTGGCCGGCCCGGCGCCGGAGCCGGAGGCCGCCGTGGCGGCGACGGTGTTGGAGCTGGTGACGTAGGGATAGGTGCCGTGATCGACATCGAGCATCACCGCCTGGGCGCCCTCGAACAGGATGCGCTTGCCGGCGCGGCGAGCCTCGTCCAGCCGTTCCCAAACCGCTTCGGCGTAAGGCAGGATCTGTGGCGCGAGGGCCAGAAGCTGGTCCAGCAGGGTCTGTTTGTCGAAAATCGGTGCGCCGAGGCCCGCGAGGAGCGTGTTGTGATGCAGCAGCAGCTCGTCGAGCTTGTCTGACAGGGTCTCGGGCTCGGCGAGGTCGCACACGCGGATGGCGCGGCGGGCAACTTTGTCTTCGTAGGCGGGGCCGATGCCGCGCCCCGTGGTGCCGATCTTGCGGTCGCCGCGCGCGGCTTCGCGGGCGCGGTCGATGGCGCCATGCACCGGGAGGATAAGGACGGCGTTCTCGGCGATGCGCAATGTGTCGGGCGTGATGGTGAGGCCCTGGGCGCGGAGGCGGTCGATCTCGGCGAGCAGGGCCTCGGGGTCCACCACCACGCCGTTGCCGATGATGCCGAGCTTGCCCCGCACGAGGCCGGAGGGGAGCAGCGAGAGCTTGTAGGTCTGATTGCCGACGACGAGGGTGTGGCCGGCGTTGTGACCGCCCTGGAAGCGCACCACGAGATCGGCCCGGCTCGCCAGCCAGTCGACGACCTTGCCTTTGCCTTCATCACCCCACTGGGCGCCGATGACGGTGACATTGGCCATGATTCTGTGCTCCGGAAATAAGACTAGACTGTGACAGGAAGGACCCTGCCCTGCCACAGAACATGGGTGCAGCCAAGCCTGCGCGCCTCGGCTGCGGGGTCGGTGACATCTCCCAGGGCCGCGACAGTGGCGAAGCCCTGCTGGCGCAGG
>CAIQQQ010000101.1 GCA_903873995.1 uncultured Rhodospirillales bacterium | reverse complement strand
TTCGAGATCAATCTGCGCTACCCTCAAGCACTGAATCGGAACTCAGAGGCATCATGACCGACCAGGACATCTACGACGCGCTGACCCCGATTTTTCGGACTGTGCTGACCAATGACGGCATAGTCCTCAAGCCGGAAACGTCGCAGAAGGACATCCCAAAATGGGATTCGTTCCGCTACATCGAGATCATCCTCCAGGTCGAGGAAGCGATGGGTGTGAAAATCCGCGCGCGTGAAGCGAACAAGCTGGCGAACGTCGGCGAGCTCGTGGCCCTGATCCAGGCCAAGAAGGCGGCCACCTGATCGGCGCAGGCCATGGATGGTTCAGATGAGTGAAACCGATACTGTGGCAGCCGACCGGGCCGCCACCGAGTTCTACATGGGCTTCGAAAGCCTCGGCGCCAATTGCGAGTTCGGCCTGTTGCAGCGTCATTTCGGCGCCGAGCCGCTCGGCCTGCTGCGCTGGCCCGCCATCACGCCGCAGGGCCTGATCGCCAGCCTGCACAACGAATTCAACGAGCTGAACGACATCGCCAACCTCTACCTCATCCCCGGCCCCAACGAGGACTGGGACGTGCAGACACCCAACTTCTCACTCCACCTCTATGCCAAGATCGGCACGGTCGACGAAGGCGAGCTGCTGAAATCCGCGCATCGCCGCATCCAGTTCATGCGTCGCTCGATCCTGGAGACTCTCGAAGAGGCCGAGAAGATCTTCGTCTTCAAGGAATGGCAGTTCCGCATGACCGATGACGAGATCACCGGCATGTTCCAAGCCGTGCGCCGCCACAACAATGCAAACCGCTTCCTCGCCGTCCGCCTCGCCCACGACCCTGCCCAGGCCGGCACCGTCGCCGAGCTCCAACCTGGCCTCTGGCTCGGCCACGTCGAACTCGATGCCAAGGTCTCTGCCCGCGACAACGTGCCCGTCAGATCGTGGGACCGTATCTGCCGTTTGATCGGGTAAGCAGCAAGGCCAGGCGCTGAACCCGCCAAAGGGCCGAGTCCCTGGCCTTCCCGTCTCAGCCGCCCATCAACTCAGGCAGCCGGCAGGTCGACGGCTTCGGCGGTGGCCATGGTGGCGATGGCGGTGTCGAAGGAGATCTTGTCTGGGTTTTCTGTGCTTTGGCGGGTGAGCGTCGCGGTAAGTTCGTCTTGTTCGAGGAGTTGGGTCGTTCCGTTCTGGCGCTGAAGGTAGGCGGCCCAGGGGACGAATTTGGTCAGCGGGAAGAGCAGGTCATTGTTGGTGGCGACATCGACGTTGAGACCGGAGATGAACAGCACGTTTTTGCCGCGATAGGCGGCTTCGCGCTGGATGGAGCGGTAGGTGCGGTCGAACTCGATCTGGGTGTGATATCGGGCGGCGTCGAGCGAGGGGTTGGCGGAGGTCACGAGCGTGGGCATGGCCGGCGCGATGGCCTCTTCCAGCAGGTCGTGGCCTTCCGGGCCAACCACGGGGCTGTGGCGGAAGGTGAAGAAATCTGCGCACAGATGGGCGCCGATCGGGGCGCCGGCGTTGGGCCAGGAGTCGGGCGGGATGCGCGCCTGCAGCGCGGCGTGGGCTGCAAAGACCTTGGCAGTGCTGAGCACCTGGATGGGGTCTGGCCGTTTTGGATCGATCAGCCGGTCGAGTTGCAGGAACAGGCCTTCGGTGCGGCCGGGATCGAGGAGCGCGTTGTCGATGACGACGAACTTTTCACCGTCCAGCGTCTGGAGGCGAACGTCGCGGGCGGCGTGGGCGTATTCCTGTTCATACCAATGCAGCACCGCGCTCATCTTGCCGCAATTGGCGCCGAAGCCACCATGGGCGGTGCGCGGCCGCGGATAGACGCCGAAGCGTTTGGAGGCGGCATCGTAGCCGACATGGCTTGCCTGGACGATCACCAGGTCCTCGCCATGATGGGCATGCGGGCCGTGGCGGTCGGTGGCGACCTTGCCGCCGACTTGGCCGTGATCGAACGGAAAGGTGCCGAAATGCTGCGCCATCAGAATGACGGGGTAGCCCTGGCTTTCATCTGAGCAGAACGCGCGGGACGGCATCATGCGGTCGCGGGTAAAGCCCAGGGACAGGCACCAGTTGTAAAGCTGCGGCACGAACTGGCTGTAGCGGATGGCCATCCCGCCGAGTTTCAGATTGCCCATGACCTGATGCATGTCTGCTCTCTCTTGGTTGATGGTTCATCGAACCATATCGGTGGCGATGCTGGCGAGTGACATGTCTGGCATGGCAGAAGGCGCGCGGAGATCATCATGACCGATACGACAGCAACCACCGCCGCATGCTGCATCCCGGCCACCGGACGCCTGTCCTTCATCGCCACGCGCAACCGGGCGCGGCTTGGCACGCATGAGGTGACGTTCCGGCAGGACGGCGACCGCCTCACCGTGGGCATTGCGATCGACTACGCGGTGAAGCTCGGCTTCATCACGGTGTTCCGCTATCGGCTGCGCGCCACCGAGCTGTGGGAGGGCGGCGTGCTTGCGCAGATCAGGTCAGACACCGACAACAACGGCAAGGCAGCGTTCATGCGGGCCGACCGGACTGGCGAGGCGCTGTCCGTCACGGGCTCGGGCACGCGGCCGTATACCGCGCCGGCGGGTGCGATGCTCTGCTCGCACTGGAACCGGGCGCAGCTCGCAGCACCGATGATCAACCCGCAGGACGGCACGTTGCTGCGGTTTGCGGTGTCGTCCAGGGGGCCGGCACGCGTGGCCGATACGGCTGGGCGGATGCATGCAGCGGAACGTTTCAAAATGGCAGCGAAGCACTCGCTCGATCTTTGGTACGGCACGAACGGCCAATGGGTGGCGCTGCAGGGCGAGGCGGAGGACGGATCGGTGGTGGTCTATCAGCCGATCGCTTAACGATCGCTTCTTCGCCTATTGCCGCAGGCGCCGCCGCCCGTCAGTCTTGTGTCTTCGCGTCAACCGAGGTGCACCCGCCATGAGCAGCCGTTTCGCAGCCGTTTTGGTATCCGTCCTGGCCGGGGCCGCGCACTCAGGCGCCCAGGCAGCGCCGCATGACACGTTGACCATCGGAATCGCGGAGTCGATCGGCGACTTCAATCCGTATTTCAGCAACGCGCTGGTCACGATCCATGTGCAGGCGGCGGCGCGCCGGTCGATGACCGGGATCACCCGCGAAGGCCGGGTCTATTGCCGGTTCTGCACGGAGGTGCCGACGCTTGCCAACGGCCGGGCGGTGATCACGGACCTGCCGGACGGCAAGCACGGCATGGATGTGCGCTACACCGTGAAGCCCGGGCTGAAATGGGGCGATGGCGCGCCGTTCACCTCGGCCGACTTCGCATTTGCCTTCAAGGTCGGCCAGTCGATGTCGCCGTCCACCACGATCACCTCGGTGGAGGCACCGAACCCGGCCGATCTGATCGTCCATCTCAAGGCAACGCGCTACGATTTCGACCGTACGGCGCCTGTCGCGGTGCCGGAGCACATCGAGGGGCCGATCTTCGCGGCCGCCGCCAACACCATCGATTACGGCAACCACTCTGAGTTCAACCGCCATCCGGAGAACCCGGGGCTGTGGAACGGCCCGTATCTGATCACGGAATATCGCCCCGGCGAGAGCATCACCATGGCACCCAACCCGTATTGGGAGGGGGCGGAGAAGCCGTATTTCCAAAAGATCGTCTGGCGCATCATCGAGAACACGGCGGCCCTGCAGGCCAATCTTCTGTCTGGCGACGTGGACATGTCCGGCGAGATCGGGCTGTCGGTGGACCAGGTGCTGGCGATGCAGAAGAACGCCCCGGACCGGTTCGATATCTCCATCGTGCCGACACTGGGGGTGCAGCAGCTTTATGTGAAGATGGACCATCCGCTGCTGCGCGATCCGCGGGTGCGCCGCGCGATTGCGATGTCGATCGACCGCAAGACGATTGTCACCAAGATCTTCGACGGCCGCGTGCCGGTCGCGGACAGCTTCATCACGGCAGGAGAGTTCGGCTTCGATCCAAACCTGGGTTTCTGGCCGTATGATCCAAAGGCCGCTCGCGCGCTGCTGGCCGAGGCCGGGTTCAAGCCGGGGTCTGACGGCATTCTGGTGTCGCCCGAGGGCGAGAAGTTTTCGATCGACATCAGTGCTGCCGCCGGCAACCGGGTGTACGACCTGCAGGAGCAGGTGATGCAGACCCAGTTGAAGGCGGTGGGGATCGATCTGCAGATCAAGAACCAGCCCTTCCGGGTGCTGCTGGCCGAGGGGCTGCGCATGCGCAAGTTCGGTGGCCTCGCCCTGCTGTCCTGGACGCCGTTCCCCGACTGGGTGCCGCAGATCCGCTTTGACAGCAAGCAGATCCCGACCGAGGCCAACGGCTGGTTTGGCAACAACGTCTATGGCATCGCCGATCCGGAGATGGACCGCGCCTTGGCCGGCGCGCTCACCGAGCTCGATGCACCCAAGCGCAAGCTGTACTGGAACGATATCGTAAAGTTGGCGAAGCAGGACCTGCCGATCATCCCGCTCTATGTGCTGACCAGCCAGATCGTGACGCCAAAATGGATGACGGGCGTGGCGCCGCCGCCGCTTCCGGGGCTGTCCACCGGATGGATCGAGCGCTGGGGCGTGAAATAGCACTCAACCTGGGGGCGGCGCCTGCTCTATACGGACGCACCATCAACGTGCGGAGCAGCAAATGCGGCGTTTGACAGGAGCCGGACCTCGGAATTCGGGGATTGCCAGGCGCACGGTGATCGCCGGTGCCGCGGCGCTTTCGGTCTCGCGTGCGCAGGCTCAGGCGCCGCAAACCCTTCTTAACGTGTCCTACGACCCGACGCGGGAGCTCTACCGCGACTATGGCCCGCGCTTTGCGGCGCAGTGGAAAGCGCAGACCGGCCAGACGCTGCGTATCAACAGCTCTCATGGCGGATCAGGCAGCCAGGCCCGCGCGGTGATCGACGGGCTGCAGGCGGATGTGCTGACGCTGGCCTTGGCCTACGACATCGATGCGGTCGCCCAGCGCGGCCTGCTCGGCACAGACTGGATGCGGCGCCTGCCGGACAACAGCGCGCCCTATACCAGCACCATCGTGTTCCTGGTGCGCAAGGCCAACCCGAAGGGCATTCATGACTGGGCCGACACGATGCGCCCCGGCGTCGGCGTGGTGACGGCCAATCCCAAGACCTCGGGCGGGGCGCGCTGGGCCTATCTGGCCGCCTGGGCCTGGGCGCTGCGCCAGCCGGGCGGCACGCCGGCAACGGCGGAGGCCGCCGTGGGGCGGCTGTATCGCAATGTCGCCGTTATGGACACCGGCGCGCGCGGCTCGCTGACCTCCTTTGCCCAACGAGCGCAGGGCGACGTGCTGCTGGCCTGGGAGAACGAGGCGCACCTCGCGCTGCGCGAGTTTGAGGCCGAGGGCTTCGAGATCGTGACGCCGTCCGTCTCGATCCTGGCCGAACCGTCGGTCGCGGTGGTGGACAGCGTGGTCGACCGGCGCGGTACGCGCCCTGCGGCCGAGGCATACCTGCGCGGGCTGTATACCCGCGAAAGCCAGGTGATGCTCGCCCGCCATTTCTACCGCCCACGCGACAACGAGGTTCTGGCGACCAATGCGGGCCTGTTCCCCAAGCTGAACCTCGCCACGATCGACGACATGTTCGGCGGCTGGGCTGCAGCGCAGCGCGCTCATTTTGCCGAGGGCGGCGTGTTCGACCGGCTCAACCGCGCGCAGCGATGACCGCGCGTCTGTCGGCCATACCTGGATTGCGGCTGACCCTGGGCGTTACGCTGCTGTGGCTCAGCGTCGTGGTGCTGGTGCCGCTCTCGGCTGTGGCGCTGCGGCCGTTTCACGGCGGCGGCGACGCGATGTGGGCAACACTTGCGGATGCGCGCGTGCTCTCGGCGTTGCGTCTGTCCTTCGGCTCGGCCCTGCTGGCGGCAGCACTGGATGTGCCGCTCGGGCTGCTGCTGGTCTATGCCATCGTGCGGCTGCGCTTTCCCGGTCGGCGGCTCCTGGATGCCGTGATCGACCTGCCGTTCGCCCTGCCGACGGCGGTCGCCGGCATCGCACTTGCTGCCCTCACCGCGCCCAACGGCTGGATCGGCGCACCGGTGCAGGAGGTGTTGGGCCTGAAGATCGCCTACACCCGGGCCGGCATCGTCTATGCGCTGATGTTCACCGGGTTGCCCTTCATCGTGCGTACGATCGAGCCTGTGCTGCGTGACTTTCAGCGCGAGGCGGAGGAGGCGGCGGCCACATTGGGCGCCACACGCGGCCAGACCTTGCGGCGCGTGGTGCTGCCGGCCCTGGCGCCAGCCCTGATCGCAGGCTTCGGCCTCGCCTTCGCGCGGGCCGTTGGCGAATATGGCAGCGTGATCTTCATCGCCGGCAACGTGCCCCGCGCCACGGAGATTGCGCCGCTGCTGATCGTGATCCGGCTCGAGGAATATGACGACGCCGGTGCCGCGGCGGTCGGGCTTGCCATGCTGGTGCTGTCCTTTGCTGTGCTGTTGGCCACCAGCCTGCTGCAGCGGCGCTTGCGCGCGTCCGTTGCATGACGGTCCTTCGTCTTGCGACCGAGGATGGTGCGTTGGCGCGCTGGCTGATTGGCCTGGGCGCAGCACTTGTCGCACTCGGGATGCTCGTCCTCCCACTGGCCGCCGTGCTGGCCGAGGCGCTGCGGCGCGGGCTCGGCGTGGCGCTGGCGGCGATCGCCGAGCCGGACACGCTGGCGGCGATCCGGCTGTCCTTGCTGGTCGCGGTGCTGGTCGTGCCGGTCAATCTCATCGGCGGCCTGGCGGCGTCCTGGTGCATCGCCAAGCATGATTTCCCGGGCAGGCGCCTGCTCGTCGTCCTCATCGAGCTACCGTTTGCCGTGTCCCCGGTGATCGCGGGGCTGAGCTTCGTGCTGGTGTTCGGCATGCAGGGCTGGCTCGGCGCCTTTCTGCGTGCGCGCGATATCGAGGTGATCTTCGCGCTGCCCGGCCTGGTGCTGGCGACCCTGTTCGTCACCTTCCCGTTCGTCGCGCGCACCGTGTTGCCGCTGATGCAGGCACAGGGGCGGGAGGCAGAGCAGGCAGCGGCCATGCTGGGGGCAAGTGGCTGGCAGATATTCTGGCGCGTGACCCTGCCGGACGTGAAATGGGCGCTGCTGAGCGGCGTGCTGCTGTGCAACGCCCGCGCGATGGGCGAGTTCGGTGCCGTGGCCGTCGTCTCCGGCCATATCCGCGGCGAGACCAACACGATGCCGCTGCACGTCGAGATCCTCTACAACGAATACCAGTTCGCCGGCGCGTTCGCGGTGGCCGCGTTGCTCGCGCTGCTCGGCGTGCTCACCCTGGCGGCGAAGGCTCTGCTGGAACGGATCGGGGCCAAGGAGATCTGATGACCGTCGAGATGATCGATGTCGTGCGCCGCTTCGGCGCAACGCCAGCGCTGGAGGGCGTGTCGCTCACCCTGCGCGAGGGCGAGTTCACCGCCCTGCTCGGCCCCTCAGGCTCTGGCAAGACCACCTTCCTGCGCGTGCTGGCGGGGCTGGAAGGCAGCGACTCGGGCACGATCCGCATCGCCGGGCAGGATGTGACAAGGGTTGCGGCGCGCGAACGCGGCATCGGGATGATGTTTCAAAGCTACGCGCTGTTTCGCCACATGACGGTGTTCGAGAACGTCGCCTTCGGCCTGCGCGTGCGCCGCCGCCGCCCGCCCGAGGCAGAGATCTCGGCACGTGTGCGTCGTCTGCTGGACATGATGCAGGTGTCCGAGCTCGAACGGCGCTATCCCGCGCAGATCTCCGGTGGCCAGCGCCAGCGCGTGGCCCTCGCCCGGGCGCTGGCGATCGAGCCGCGTCTGCTGCTGCTGGACGAGCCATTCAGCGCGCTGGACGCGCTGGTGCGCAAGGAGGTGCGTCGCTGGCTGCGCGGCCTGCATGACCAGTTGGGTATCACCACGGTACTGGTGACGCACGACCAGGAGGAGGCGATGGAGCTTGCGGATAGCATCGCCGTGATGGAGCGCGGGCGGATCGCCCAGTTCGACACCGCGCAGCGTCTGCTTTCCGCGCCGGCGACCCCGTTCGTTGCGGCGTTTGTAGGCGAGGCGGCTCGGCTGGACTGCGAGGTTCGCAATGGGATGGTGCGATTTGCCAACGAAGCCCTTGGATCTGTGTGCGCCGATCTCCAGGATGGCCCGGCAACGGCGTTCGCGCGCGCCGGGGATGTCTTCGCGTCTAGCGGGGGAGGCGGCGCGCGCGTCGTTCTGGTGCGGGAGACCGGCGGCGGGCGGCGGATTTTGGTGGTTCAGGCCGGCGATGCGGTGATCGATGCCACGGGTGTTGAAGGTGAGCATCTGTCACGCGGCGATACTTGTGGTTTGACGCTGCGCGGCGGGCATCTGTTCGCTTCAAATGGCAGCCGGGTGACGATCGTGCCGCCGACAGATCCAGCCTGATTGCAGGCCGGGCGATCGAAGGGCGCCCATCCGGCCGCAAAAGCGGCCGGATGGGCGCTTTTACAAATCAGTTGACGACGATCTTCTTGCGGCCGCGCTTCTTCGGGCCGGCGGTGTCCGATTCGTCAGCGTGCGTCATTTCGACCGGAGTCGGTGCTGCGATCTCGACAATGGCGGGCTTACGGCCCAGGCCGATGCTCTTGGCAAGTTCCGAGCGGCGGCTGGCATATTCCGGCGCCACCATCGGGTAATCGTGCGGAAGACCCCAGCGCTCACGATACTGCTCCGGCGTCATGTCATACGACGTCGCCAGGTGACGCTTCAGCATCTTGAGTTTCTTGCCGTCTTCCAGACAGATCAGATACGCCGGAAACACCGACTTCTTGATCGGTACGGCCGGGACGAGCTTGTCAGCGACCACCTCGGCGGCGCCGCCGACTTCGGACAGGGTCTTGTGAACCTGCTGGATGAGGGACACCAAACCTGACGATTCGATGCGGTTGTTCGACACATAGGCCGAAACAACGTCAGAGGTCAGCAGCAGCAGGTCGTTTGCGGTGGGATTTTCGTTCATGGCTTTTTTCTAGTTTGGGGAATCGGAGACTACTCCTAGTTCTGCAAATATCACATGAAAATTTTTTATTCAAATACCCCTTTCGCGACGGCCATACCTTGTCATTGCAGCAAATAGGCACAATGCGGCAGTCCTGGACAAAAGCCGTCACAGGTCCAGGTCACTCGTTGCGGAACAAGACGCAGTGCGGCCGCTCCGCGCCTGGGCCGGCCTCGGATGAGATCAGGGCCGGATCAGGGGGCAAGACAAAGCCGCCCGCCACTCTTGCAACACGATCCCTCGTGCTTCCGCTCGGATGGGCGTATCAGGGGCGGCTGCGGTGCTAACCCCGAGACGCCCATGGCGGCCGCTGCGCTGTTCCCATATGAAGGCTGCCATTCCCTGATGCTGACGCCGTTCTCAACCGAAGACCTCGCAAGCGTTTTCGACGCCCGCACTCTCACCAAGGGCCGCACCCTGGTCCTGTTGGGCACGGTGGAGATCACGTTGGACGAGACGGCCATCCATGCCGCGGTGGAACATCTGGGAAACCGCAACACCGCGGAGATCACGCCATATCTGTCCGGAACCCGGGTCGCGTTTCGCACGCGGTGCAGCTGCGGACAGATCGCCTGCCCGCATCTGGCCGCCGCCTGCCTCGCCGCCCTTGACCGATTTGCCGTGCTGCGCAAGGCCGCCCCCCGCACGGCACTGGACGCGCTGGCCGGAGCCCCCGCGGCCAATGGCGCAGGCGAGCGGCAGCGCATGGTGTTCGAGCTGTCGCCCGGCCAGCCGCCGGATGCCTGCTTCGTCACCACCTTTGCCCTGGGCGAGCGAACCGGCAAACGGACGGACACGACGCCGAAACGGCTGCTGGCCGATCGCACCAGCAGCGAGAGCACAAAGGTGCTGGCGCGGCTGCTGGGCGGTGCGGACACCACGCGCACGCCGGTGTCTCCCGCGAATGTCACCTCGGTGCTCAGCCTCCTCGGCAGGCTTGGCAAGGCACGCTGGCATGCCGGTGGCGCGCAGCTCCGCACCGGGGAAGAGCGGGTGTTCCATGCCAACCTGCCCCCCAACCTGCCGCCGAAATCTGCCGTCATCCTGGGCGATTCGGGGCCCTGGTATGTCGATGGCGCAACCGGGGCCGTGGGCCGCGTCAGGCTTCGCCAGGCCAACGGCGACGTCGCCACGCGCATGGTATCGTCACCACCTCCCGTTGCCCGCCCGGCACGGCCGCTCCGGCCCGCAACCCCCGCCGCCCCAAAAGGCAAGCCGGCCTTCACCGGCCAAAGCCGCCCGGCCTCGCGCCGGGTCGAGCCGGTCGCGGTCGTCGCCGCCGAGCCGGTGATCCTGGACGGCATGCTCACCCCAGTCTTGCGCCTGCGCCGCGTCGACTGCCCGGATGAGCAGGGCCGCATGCAGCAGATCGACGCGCTGACTGTCGATTTCGACTATGACGGCACTCTCACCGCAGCCGATGACGAGCGCCAGTTCGTGCCGGTGCGAAGATCCAGCGATCGTCCTGGCCAGCCGAGCTTCGTCCGCCGCGATCGTGCGTCTGAGACCGCAGCCCTCGACGCGCTGCGCCAGGACGGCTTCAACCAGATGCGCCTCTCCGAAGGCCCCACCGCCAAGGGCCGCACCGCCTTCGTCTATCGCGGGCGCGATGCCGCCGAGCGCTGGCAGGTGTTCCTCTCCGAACGCGTGTCCGCGCTGCAGGCGCTCGGCTGGCGCAACATGATCGAAGGCGATTTCGGCCCGCGCCATGTTCAATCCGTCGGCGATCTCGACGTGCAGGTGAGCGACGCCGACACCGGCCGCTTCGCGCTCGATTTCGGCATCGAGATCGACGGCACCCGCATCGGCCTGCTCCCCATCCTGCAGCATCTGCTCGACCGCGGCGGCATGGCGGCCGCCACGGTCATCGACGGCGAGCTCATCACCAGCCTCGATGACGGCCGCATCCTCAAGCTGCCCGCCGAACGCATCGGCCGCCTGCTCGCCGTCATGTCAGACCTGCTCGACGCCGCCCATCGCGGCGTTGACGACACGCTGCAGCTGCCCTCGACCGAAGCCGACACCGTGCTCGACCTCGAGGAGCTGCTGACCACCCGCTTTGAGAACGCCGCCGCCATCGAGGCCTATGCCGACCGCTTCCGCGAGAGCGCCGAGATCGAGGAGGTGGCGATCCCCAAGGGCTTCACCGCCGCCCTGCGGCCCTACCAGCAGCACGGTGTCAACTGGCTGCAGCATCTGCGCGCCCACGGCCTCAGCGGCTTCCTCGCCGACGACATGGGCCTCGGCAAAACCGCGCAGACCATCGCCCATATCGCCATCGAACACGCCCATGGCCGGCTCGACCTGCCGGCCCTCATCGTCGTCCCCACCAGCCTCGTCACCAACTGGACGGACGAGCTCGCGAAATTTGCCCCGCATCTGAAGGTCGCGGTGCTGCACGGCCTCGATCGCCACCAGAAACGCGCGGGTCTCGCCGATGTGAACGTGGTCATCACCACCTACACCGTGCTCGCCCGCGACATCGCGGACATGAAAAGGCTCGCCTGGCACATCGTGGTGCTGGACGAGGCGCAGATCATCAAAAGCCCGGACGCCAAGGTCACCAAGGCCGTCTGCCAGCTCGACACCCGCCACCGCCTCTGCCTCTCCGGCACGCCCATCGAGAACAATCTCGGCGAGCTCTGGTCCGAGTTCGCCTTCCTCATGCCCGGCCTGCTCGGCGACCGCAAAGGCTTCGCCAAGCGCTTCCGCACGCCGATCGAGAAGAACAACGACCAGGTGCGCCGCGTGCAGCTCATCCGCCGCATCCGCCCCTTCCTGCTGCGCCGCACCAAGGCCGAGGTCGCCACCGACCTGCCGCCCAAGCACACCATCCTGCGCCGCATCAACCTGGCCCCCGAACAGCGCGAGCTGTACGAAACCATCCGCGCCACTCTCTACGACAAGGTCCGCGAGCAGATCGCCGATCTCAGCGCCGCCCAAAGCCGCATCGTCGTGCTCGACGCCCTGCTCAAGCTCCGCCAGGTCTGCTGCGACCCTCGCCTCGTCAAGCTCGCCTCCGCCCGGCTCGTCGAAACCTCCTCCAAGCTTGACGACCTCATGGAGATGATCGGCGAGATGATCCCCGAAGGCCGCCGCATCCTGCTGTTCTCCCAGTTCACCTCGATGCTCGATATCATCAAGGAGCGCCTCGACGCAGCTGGCCTCCGCTACGCCGAACTCCGCGGCGACACCCGTGACCGCGCCGAACCCGTCAAGCTCTTCGAAAGCGGCGAAGTCCCCCTCTTCCTCATCTCTCTCAAAGCCGGCGGCCGCGGCCTGAACCTCACCTCCGCCGATACCGTCATCCACTACGACCCCTGGTGGAACCCGGCCGCCGAAGACCAGGCGTCTGACCGCGCCCACCGCATCGGCCAGACCAAATCCGTCTTCGTCTACAAACTCATCGCCGCCGACACCGTCGAAGACCGGATCGTGGAATTGCAGCAACGCAAGGCAGACCTCGCCAACATCGCCCTCAACGAAGACATCGACCTGGACACGGCAGAAATCGACGAGCTCGCGTTCCTGTTCGGTGATGCCCCGGGCCAGATGGCCGCTTGAAGAACGACCGGCGCGCCGCCCTGGCCCGGTAAGGAGGCCGAGCCTGCCCCACACTGGCGCCTGGCCAAGCCGTCGGTTAGCGTCGGCGTCATGTGGGAGGGTCTGATGACCGACATCATTCGCACCGAGAAACGGGCAGGCTATCGCGTGATTTCGTTGAACCGGCCGGAGCGAATGAACGCGCTTGGGGCGGATTTGATTGCGGCATTGATTGGGGAGCTGGATCTGGCGGAGGCGGATGCTGAGTGCCGGGCTCTTGTCTTGACGGGGTCTGGGCGGGCGTTCTGTGCGGGGGCGGATCTGAGTGGGATTTCGCCTGGGGCGGATCTGGGGTCGGCGATCGAGCGGAGCTGGAATCCGATGGCGCGGCGGTTTCAGGCGCTGCGGATGCCGAGCGTGGCAGCGGTGAACGGGGTTGCGGCAGGGGCGGGGGCCAATCTGGCGCTGGGCTGCGACATTGTGGTGGCGGCGGAATCGGCGCGGTTCATCCAGGCGTTTTCAAAGATCGGGCTGATTCCGGATGCGGGTGGGAGCCATATTCTGCCGCGGCTGGTGGGCTATGGCCGGGCACGGGCGCTGGCGATGCTGGCGGAGCCGGTGTCGGCCGCGGATGCCGTCGCGATGGGGATGATCTGGCGGGTGTTCGAGGATGCGGCGCTGCTGGATGAGGCGTGTGCCATCGCCGAGCGGCTGGCTTCGATGCCGACGCAGGGTCTGGTGCTGACCCGGCAGGCGTTCGCGGCCGGGGCTGCGAACAGCTTCGATGCGCAGTTGGATGTGGAACGCGATCTGCAGCGGATTGCGGGGAACACGCCTGATTTTGCCGAGGGTGTGGCGGCGTTTCTGGAGAAGCGGGCGCCGGTGTTCACGGGGAAGCCAGGGTGACCGAGGACGAGATGGCACAGGCCTGCGCTGCGGCGATGTGGGCGGAGGACGGCGCGAGCCGTGGGCTTGGCATGGTGCTGGAACATGTGGCGCCGCGCGCGGCCAGGCTGTCCATGACGGTGGGTGAGGCGATGGTGAACGGGCACGGCATGTGCCATGGCGGGTTCATCTTTGCACTGGCGGATTCGGCGTTCGCGTTCGCCTGCAACACCCAGAACCAGCGAAACGTCGCGGCGCATTGCGACATCTTCTACCTGCGTCCGGCGGCGCACGGCCAAACGCTGGTGGCGGAGGCCGTGCAGCGCGCCGAGGCCGGACGCAGCGGGCTTTACGATGTGCGGGTGAGCACACGCGAGGGCGCGCTGGTGGCCGAATTCCGCGGCCAGTCGCGCAGCATCGGCGCGAAGTTCTTCGAGGACCGGCCATGACCCTGCCCGATTTCAAAGCCGATCCGTGGCTGCTCGATCCGATGGAGCGGGCGTCACGCGACGCGATCACGGCGCACCAGATCAAACGCCTGCGCTGGACGCTGGGGCACGCCTACGAGAACGTGCCGCATTACCGCCAGGCATTTGACGCCGTCGGCGTGCATCCAGACGATTTCCGCGAGCTCGCCGATCTGCGCCACTTCCCCACCACCGGCAAGGCGGAGCTGCGCGCCAACTATCCGTTCGGCATGTTCGCGGTGCCGCGTGAGAAGGTGGCGCGCATCCATGCCTCCTCCGGCACCACCGGCAAGCCGACGGTGGTGGGCTACACGAAGGCCGATCTGGAGGTGTGGGCGAGCCTGGTGGCACGCTCCATTCGCGCGGCCGGCGGCAGGCCGGGAATGCGTGTGCATGTGGCGTATGGTTACGGCCTGTTCACCGGCGGCCTTGGCGCGCATTACGGCGCGGAGGCGCTGGGCTGCACCGTCATTCCCATGTCCGGCGGGCAGACCGAGCGGCAGGCGCAGCTGATCTGCGATTTCGAGCCCGACCTGATCATGGTGACGCCGAGCTACATGCTGGCGATCCTGGATGCGTTCCGCGCGGCGGGGCTCGATCCGCGCGCCACATCCCTCAAGGCCGGCATCTTCGGCGCCGAACCCTGGACGGAGGCGATGCGCGCCGAGATCGAGGGCGCGTTCAACATGCACGCGGTGGACATCTACGGCCTGTCCGAGGTGATGGGCCCCGGCGTTGCGATGGAGTTCGTGGCCAGCAAGGACGGACTGCATATCTGGGAGGATCATTTCTATCCCGAGATCCTGCATCCCGAGACCGGCGAACCGGTGGCGGACGGCGAAGTGGGCGAGCTGGTGTTCACCTCGCTGTCCAAGGAGGCGATGCCGGTGATCCGCTACCGCACCCGCGACCTCACGCGCCTTCTGCCGGGCACGGCGAATGCGATGCGGCGGATGGCGAAGATCACCGGGCGGTCGGACGACATGCTGATCGTGCGCGGCGTGAACGTGTTTCCCACCCAGGTGGAGGAGCAGGTGCTGGGCTTTGCCGAGCTCTCGGGCCATTGGCAGATCGTGCTGACGCGCGAGGGCCGGATGGACGAGATGGCGGTGCATGTGGAGGCCCGGCCGGAGGCGCTGGGGGCCCCCGGGATCGACACGGCGCTGGCGCACCGGATCAAGGAGATGATCGGTGTTACGGCGCGGGTGGTGGTTGGGATGCCTGGCAGCATCGAGCGCTCGCTGGGCAAGGCGCGGCGGGTGATCGACCGACGGTGACAGACTTCGACGCCCCTTGGGTGAGTCAAGGCCCAGGCGGATCACAGATTTTGTGTACATAGATACGCTTAGATGAATCTATCGGAACCGGCGATATTTGGGGTGACCGTCCAGATCAACCGATGTTAACTGCTCATTAACATTCGGTGCTTTTTGGAGCGGATATCATGGCCAAGACCTTTCGCTGGAACAATGCAGGCATCGCGTCCTATTCGGCCGCCTCCAGCTGGATCGACGTCACGGACGGGAACATCACGAGCCCCGTGGTGCCGGGCAGTTCGGATTTCGTGACGATCTCAGCCGGCATCGTCTCTGGCACCGGGGCAGCCTTCGATCTGACGTTCATGACGATCGACACCGTCACCGGGTCGATCACCGCATCGGATCAGGCATCCAATAACGGCACGTTGTTCATCGCGCCCGGCGCCAGCCTTGCCACTCCGACTTACTACAGCGCCTCCACTGCGAGCCTTATCGTACAACAAAGCGGCACCGTGCGGGTCACCGGAACGGTCGGCGGTTCGGGCAGCAATGCCTTTTACAACGGCGGCAATCTTGACGGCTCGGTGTCGATCACAGGCGGCCTGATCGATGCATCGGGTGGGCAGATCAGCGTCGGCGGCTCCGCCGATGCCACCGCCAACATCACCGCGGGCGGCGTGCTGAAGGCGTGGAGCCTGTTCATCGGCAACGCGCCCGGCGTCACGGCGAGCGTCACGGTGAGCGGCGCCGGCAGCCAGGTGAACGTGCTTGGGGGTGCCGCCCCATCTGGGTCCACCAACACCGGCGGCTATCTTGTCGTGGGCGGCGGCTATCCGAATGGTGTTGGCACCAGTGCCACTCTGACAGTAACCCAGGGTGGCTCTGCTTCGGCCGGCAGCATGACTGTCGGTTCGGCGAGCGCTACGGGCGCGGTGAACATCACCGCCGGCGGCAGCCTTTCGGTCAGCAGCGGTCTAACCATCGGCCAGGCTAGCGCCGGTAGCCTGCTGGTGTCGCAGGCGAGTCTGTTCGCCGGGAGTTTGACGATTGGCCAGAATGCCGGCGTGACGGGAACCGCCAGCATACAAGCGGGCAGTTTTGTGACGGTTATAACTCCAGCTCGATCGGCAGATCTGACGATCGGGCAGGCCGGGACGGGGTCGCTGAACGTTAGTGTCGGTTCACAGGTCTTTGTCGCCTACGGGCGCATCGCGTTGGGTGTCACAGCCGGCGGCAGTGGCGTTCTGACCATCAGCAACGGCGGCACCGTGGCGGCGTCTGACACCGGGCCAACCGTGACAACGGTTGTCGCCGGCAATACGGCCAACACGACGGGTACCATCACCGTGGACGGGGTGGGGTCCCTGCTCAGCGCCGGCGGGGGGCGCATCGCCTTGGGCATCGGCGGTGGGGCGGCAGCGAGCAAGCTCACCGTAACCAACGGCGCGACCGTCACATCAAAGAACGCAGGCTCCAGTTATGGACTGCTTGCCGGCTGGACCAATTCCACGCTGGACACGCTCGGCACCGCGAATGTGACGGTGGACGGCGCCGGGAGCCTTGCGAGTTTCACCGGAGGGGCTGCGATCGGTGAGACCGGGGTGGGCCAGCTCGTCGTGTCGCACAATGCCGTCGTGAATCTTGGCTCGATCACCGGAGCCGTAAACGGCCTGAGGCTCGGTGACGTGGCGGGAAGCATCGGGACCGCGACGATCGATACGGGTGCCACGGTCAATTCTTACGGGCGCGTCGGCGTCGGACGGAACGGCGCCGGGACCATGGTCATCCAGGGTGGGGGACATCTTAACGTCACGCTCAGCCCTTTCGATACGCTGCAGTACTCGATCAATATCGGCTACGCCGCGACATCCACCGGCCGCATGACGGTGACCGGCGTCGGCTCCTCTGCCGCGACCAACAGGGACATCTATGTCGGTGACGGCGGCACCGGCACGCTCGCCGTCCAGGCCGGCGGCAGCGTTGCTGCGGCGGGGTTCCTCGACATTGGTTTGTATAACGACGCGAACGGGTACAACGCCAGCGGATACGGCGCCGGGACCGGCACGGTCACGGTGGACGGCACGGGGTCACAACTGCGCGTGGCCGGCACGATCACGCTTGGCATCGACCTAACCGGCACGTTGACGACATCTGGCACAGGCTCGCTTGCCGCGACCAACCATGCGCAGGTCAGTGCCAGCAGCCTCTATCTTGGCGGCCTTGCCACCTTGTCGGTGGACGGCACCTCCCTCGTCGAAATCGGCGGCACCACGGACACCGGAAATGGTGTGATGATCGACGCCGGCGCAGTGCTGTCCGGCGATGGCCGCGTGATCGGCACCGTTCAAAACAATGGCGGCATCGTGGCCACCGGCGGGCTGCTGAAGTTTGACACCGTTACCTCCACCGGCACCGCAACCATCGCAGCGGGCGCGACGCTGGAAGCGGGATCGCTCTCGGGCGCGGTCGTGTTCAGCGGCGCCGGCATCTTGTTGCTCGACGGCAGCGAGCCGAGCTGGGGCAGCATCTCCAGCATCACCGTAGTCTCCGGCGCCACCATCGATTTCGCCGGACAGATCGTGACAGGCGCCTCGATCTCCGGCGGGAAGCTGCATGTCACCACCGCCGCGGGCACCGCCAACGTCACGCTGAGCGGGCCGCAATCGGGCGCCACGCTGACCTTGACGCCAACCTCGGACGGCGCCGGCGGCAGCGTCATCACGCTGGCTGGGCCCGTCGATCCGGGTCCCACCCTGCGCAACGCAGCCATCCAGGTCTCACCCGGGCAGACGGTGAACCTCACCCAGGTCGGCAACTACGCGCTTACCAAGGGGCTGCCGGGCGACAGCGTGTCGATCACGTCGGTCGGCACCGCGGGAACGCTGGGCCAGGTTGCGGTCGTGAACGGCACGCTGTTCTACACCGCCCCCGCAAGCTTCACCGGCACCGACAGCTTCACCGTCACCGCGACCGACCAGAACGGCAAGACCGCCAGCAACGTGGTGCATGTGCTGTCCCCCACCGCCGAGGCGGCGGGCATCAGCATCGCCACGCTCCAGGCGGACATCACGGCGGGCACTGTGCCCGGAAGCTTCACGCTCAACGACGCGGTCGCCAACGTGTCGAACAGCTTCGATCTGCTGGAGAGCTACGCGAAGTCGGGGCAGCTCACCGGCATTTCGTTCACCAATGGCGGTCTGGCGGGCCTTCGCATCACGGCCGCCCAGCTTGCACCGGATGCCGATGTGCTGCCGCTGATCGCCTCGCCGTTCCAGCTGAACCAGCGGATCACCGCGGCCCAGGCCGGAACGGTGGCGCTGGCCACCGGATTTGCGGCATTGCGCGTGATCGACACCGCGGCCAACGTGCTTGCCAATCTGGACGCGATCGAAGGCCTGTATCTCAAGGGCAAGCTGAACGCAGTCACGCTGTCCGATACGGGGATCCCGGCGCTCTCCGTCAGTGCCGCGACGTTCGCGCGAGACATCAACGTCTTCGCCAACATCAACACCGCCTTCACCATCACGCTGACCGATCCGGGCACGCCGGTGGTATCCCTGTCGACGTTCCAGATGGGCGGCGGCACTTTCGCAGGCGCATTGGCGCATATCACCACGCCCTTCACCACCGCCTATACCGGCCAGCGCTTCCGCGCCACGGCGCTCGCCAACTTCATCGCAGATGGCGCAAACGTCTATACAAACGATCCGACCAGCGGCAAGCCAGCGGTCACGCTATCCTTCGGATCCACGCCAGCGGTGTCCCTGCTGCCGACCGGTCTGGTGATCGTGGATTTTGAGGGATGGGACAGCAAGTTCTTCGACAGCCTCCAGGTCGCGGCAGCTTCTGGCAAGATCGCCGCGATCCTGCCGCGCGACGGGGCCGGCACTGTGCTCAGCCTCACGCCCGCCATCCTGACCAGCGATGCGGCGGCGGCGGCCGAGCTTGGCGGCGGCTTCGTGCTGTCGCAGATCATCACGGTGGCGCAGCTGCTGGCGGCAGGCGCCTCGGGTCCGGCGCTCGATCCGCGATTCACCAATTTCACCATCCAGGACAGTATCGCCAGCATCGTCTCGAATATCGACGCGGTAGAGGCGTTCGCCCTTCACGGTGGCGCAGCGCGCGTGCGCTTCACTGACAACTCGCCGCTTCTGACGTTGACCGCGAGCCAGCTGTCCCGCGGCGCCTATGCGTTCTCATTCGACAGCGAGATCAACTATGTTCCGATCGTGCTGAGCGATGCCGGCACGCCCACGGTGACGATTGGCGGCGACCTGCTCAATAATTACGGCGTTCGCAACAATGTCCTGAACGTGGTCACCGGGAACTGGAATCTGGCGGTCAGCAGTCCGGTCAGCGTTTACACCGCGATCAGCGTGCAAAGCGAGAACAACGCGGTTCGCGCCCATCTGACCGGTGGGCTGCAGATCCAGGATTATTCCGGAAGTATCGTCGGCAACATTGGCTCGCTGGAGGCCCTGGCGCTGTCGGGCAAGATCGCCTCGATCCGGCTGACCGACGAATACCAGGTGGGCACCAACCAGCAGATCCCAGTACCGGTGCTCAACCTCAGCAGTGCACAGGCCACCGCCTATGCGGCGGTGCTTGCCCTGATCACCACACCCTACACGGTCGGTGCGATCACCGAGGGCAGCACCGTCGCCACGAGTGCTGCCACTCTGCTCTCGGGCCTCGCCGGCTATCTAACCCAGGCCAAGGCCGGCACCCTCGGCGGCATCGTGCTGAGCGACACCGGCAAGCCTACCCTTACTTTGTCGTCAGCCGACTTCACCACCTACGCGCTGGTGCTGAGCCACATCACCTCGTCGTTCGCGGTCGCCTTCAGCGATGCCGGAACGCCGAATGTGGTGCTGAACCCTGGCGAGGCGGTGAACCGGCTCTCGCTGCTCAATCTGGTGACCACGCCCTTCACGGTCTCCGTATCAGGTTATGTCTCGTCCTACGGGGCAGCCTCCTTCGTGAACAGCGGACTGGCGACGAAGCTGTCCGCCCCGCTTGCCGTGCTCGATTACAGCAACAGCGTTGGCTTCAACATCGACGCGCTGCAATCGCTGGCCGCAGCCGGCAAGCTGGGCAACATCGACCTTGAGAACGTGTCCGGGATCGTCAACCTCACCGCGACTCAACTCGCCAACGACGGAGCCGCGCTAAGCCATATCGCGGGCGCCTACACCACCTCGCTCAACGTCACGGCCGCCGTCGCCGCAACCACTCAGCTCACGGCCGCAACCCAGACGGTCACGGTCAACGACACGTCAGCCAACGTGGTTTCCAACCTCGCGAGCCTGGAGACGCTCACTCTCGCCGGCCGGCTGAACTCCATCACCCTTCAAGGCAGCAACACCGTCTTGTTGCTGTCGTCCGGCCAGCTCGCCTCCAACATTGACGCGATCGCCCGCATCAACAGCAGCTACCAGATCGCGCTGACCGATGCCGGCACCGCCTCGATCACGCTGGCTGAATGGCAGGTTGCCGACGGCAACGTCACCTCTGTGCTGAACAAGATCACCACACCGTTCACCTGGCAGTCGAGCGGACCGCTGCGGGCCAGCCAGGCGGTCAACCGCATCACCAACCAGGGCGGCAACGTGGTCGCAAACCTCGCCGCCGGATCGCTCACCATCCGCGATAATTACTCCCAGGTGCAAACCAACGAGGTTGGCATCGAGACGCTGCTGGCCAACGGCAAAATCGCAGGGATCGAGAACCGCAACACCGGCCTCACGCTGATCAACACGACGCCGCTGGAGCTGGCCAACTATGCCCCTGTGTTCGCAGCACTCTCCTCCCCGGTACAGTATTCCGAGAACGAGACTGTGGCACAGATCGGCTCCGCCACACTCGATACGGGCTTTTTGAACTTCACGCTGAAGGACACTGTGGCCAATATTCTGGCCAATCTGCCGATGCTTGAAAAGCTGGCGCAGCAGGGCGAGATCGGTCGGGTGTTCTACACCGACTATGCACCGTTCGTGCAAATCAGCGCCGCGAACTTCGTTGCCAACATCGACGTCTTCCGCCTCAACGACCAGAGCAACTACCCGATCCAGCTCACCGACGCCGGCACACCCCACCTCATCATCAACAGCAACGAGATCACCACCAATCTGGCCGCCTACGAGCTGGAGGCCATCCAGGGCCCCTACGCGCTCACCGTCGTGGGCGCGGTCAGTGCCAGCACCGCGCAGTTCCTTCAGCTCGACGATCCGCGTGTGCTCACCAGCCTCACTGCCCCGCTCACCGTGTCGGACAGCAGCTACTACCTGCCCAACACGCTCGACCAACTGGAGGCGCTGGCCAAGGCCGGGCAGATCTCGTCCATCGCCCTCACCGATGGCGGCACGCCTACGCTGCACATCACCGGCGCGCAGATGCTCAACGATCACGACGCGCTGGCGTTGATCGTCTCGCCCTATCAGATTGCCCCCATTCCGCTAACCATCACCGGGCTCAACCCGACCAACGGCACCGGCGGCGGCTTCGTCAACAACAGTGCCACGGTGCAGCTCAACGGCACGGGTCCGGCCAACCAGACGATCACCGTCAGCGTTTCGGGCGGCGGCGTGGTGGGCACCACGACCTCCGGCGCGAACGGCACCTGGAGCTTCACAGACCCGACGCCGTTGGCCGATGGCGTGTATGCCTTTGCGGTGACGGCGACGGACGGGATGGGCAATGTTTCGGCGCCAGCGGCACAGGTGGTGACGGTGGACACCCATACGCCGGCAGCACCCATGATCTCCGGCATCACGCCAGACACGGGAACCCCGGGCGACGGGATCACCAGTGCCACGGGCTTTTATCTGACCGGCACGGCAGACCCATTGGCCAAGGTTGCCATCTGGCAGTTCGCGAACGGCGTCAATCTCGGGCAGATCGCGGGCGCCACGGCGAGTGCGACGGGGGCCTGGAGCATCGGCCTCAGCCTGACCAACAAATCCGTAACGCTGGCTGCGACTCAGGTCGATGCCGCCGGCACAACCTCGGCGTTCTCCCCCAACTTCGCCATCACCAACGACACCCACACCCCTGCCGCTCCCACCATCACCGGCATCACGCCCGACACCGGCGTCTCGGCCAGCGACGGCGTGACCTTGGCGAACAGCCTGACCGTGCTCGGCACCGGCGAGGCGAACGGCCAGGTGCGCGTCGCCTATGACGCGACCACGGTCAGCGGCACCGTCGATGGCACCGGGCATTTCGCGATCACCCTGCCCGCAGGCCTCGCCGACGGAGTGCACAGCCTCACCGCCACCGTGACAGACGCGGCGGGGACGAGTTCGGCCGCGTCGGCGGCCTATGCTGTCACGATCGCGTCCGGTGGCGCCACGCTCGGCACGCCGCTGCTGACACCGGGTGGTGCGTATTACATCGGCACCGCCGGAGCGCTGCTGGCCGCAGCCCGGCCGATT
>CAIQQQ010000100.1 GCA_903873995.1 uncultured Rhodospirillales bacterium | reverse complement strand
GCGGCTACCCGACGCGTTCCGAGTCGTCGTTACCCCGGCCGCGACCCGGCCACCGTGACCGTCCCGGTCGACACCGCCGCGGCGCTGGTCGCCATACAAATAATATAACACGATAAAAGGTATATAGGATGACATATGATAGTAAAAGCCACACCATTATTGATGTACCTGTCAGTATCAGGTTATGTTGGCGTGCTTCTCCGGCCGCAGTGGTAGTGCGTCCGAGTCACATACCGGAGTGGTACGCCATGCATCAGATCATTCGTGCGAGCGGACTCCCCTCATGTGCGCGGTCGATCGCGAGAAGCTGCTGGGCGGCTGGTATCATGAGGTCAGGATCGGACTGGTCACGCAGCATCGCCTCCGCCAGCACCCGCGCCCGATCCCGCAGACGTTCGCGCTCGGTGGCCAGCCAGTTGTCGAAAGCGGGGTCGATCCCGTCCAGATCCTCCATCAGGTCGCCGTCCAGCAGGCAGAGGGCGGCGGGTTGGGAGGGGCTGGCGCGCAGCACCTCCTCCACATCCACCCACACGGTGCCGGGCTTGAGCATCAGATGGTCGCGGGTGATCGCCAGGATCTGGTTGCCGATCGGATCGAGCGCGTCCAGCAGACGGTGGATCTCCTGGCGGAGCGAGGCGCGCGCCTGCTCCTCCGGCCTGCGGCTCCACAGCATCTCCGCGAGCTTGCCGCGCAGCACGGGGCGCGGGGCGGACAGCGCGAGGATGGCGAGCAGGCCACGGGTCTTGCGCCCGGTCGGCAGGATGCTATCGGACGTCAAGGTCCAGGCTTCCATCTGGCCGATCAGCCGGAGCCTGACCATCACGGGGTCACCCCCCGGCGGTATCGGACGGATGTCCGGTGCTTGGAGGGAATGACGTGGATTTGCTGCGATCATATGCAAAGGAGGCGCCTGTCCTGGTTCGTTTGGCAAGCCAATGATCCGGCAGGAGATCGAAACGGTTCAGGGTTTTCCCAATCCGTGCGGCACCGTCTGCGCAGACCCCTGCTAGATTGCAGCCTCCGTGAAAATCCGCGTGACGTCACCGCGCCATTCCCCGTTAAATCGTTCGAGCCAGCGTTCCGATTGTGTCGGCGCCCCGGCTGCGATGTCGTGCAGCGGCGCCAGATGGACAGTTTCGTCGCGGCCGTGGGCATCAAGCCTTGCACGCGCGCGCAATCCGGAGGCTGCGATCTCCACCACGTCGCGCGCGAGATCGCGCAGGGTGCCAGTGCCGAACGCAGCGCCTAGAGCGTTGCGGGCAACCTCGGGCCGCAAAGCCGCATATACGCTCCAATCATGGCCCTGCACCAGGGTGTGGGCAGCCTCCAGTGCTGCCTCGTCATACAGCAGCCCCACCCACAGGGCGGATTGGGCGACCATCATCTCCAGCGATCCGGCATCGGCGCCGCGCATCTCCAGGAACCGCTTCAGCCGGACATCGGTGAACACGGTGGTGATGTGATCGGCGAAATCGCCCATGGTGGCGGTTCCGCAGGTATCGTTGCTGTAATGCCCGGCCATGAAGGACCGGAACGACCGGCCGGCCATGTCGATGTATTCGCCGTCCCGCATGACGAAATACATCGGCACGTCGATCACCCAATCGACATAGCGCTCAAAGCCGAAATCCTCGGCAAACATGAGGGCCGGCATGCCGGATCGCTGGTTGTCCGTGTCCGTCCAGACATGGGCGCGGGTGGAGAGAAAGCCCGAGGGCTTGCCTTCCATGAACGGCGAATTGGCGAACAGGGCGGTGGCCAGCGGCTGCAGGGCGAGGCTGACGCGCAGCTTGCGGCGCATGTCCGCCTCGGACGCGAAATCGAGATTGACCTGCACGGTGCAGGTGCGGGTCATCATGTCCAGACCCATGGAGCCGACCTTGGGCATGTAGCGCCGCATGATGCCGTAGCGGCTCTTGGGCATCCACGGCATCTGCGCGCGGGTGTGGGTGGGGTGAAAGCCCAGAGGCGCGAACCCGAGGCCCAACGGTTCGGCGGCCTTGCGCACGTCCGCGTAATGCGCGGTGAACTCGGCATGGGTCTGGTGCAGGTCCGACAGCATGGCGCCTGACAGCTCGAGCTGTCCGGCCGGTTCGAGCGAGACCGAGGCGGGGCCCTTCTTGAGGCCGATGACATGGCCGTGGTCCAGGATCGGATCCCAGCCATCCTTGCCGATCGCGTCGAGCATCGCGCGGATACCGCCCGGCTCGTAGGGCGGCGAGGCGAGGGTGTGCAGGTCGAAGCCGAATTTCTCGTGCTCGGTTCCGATGGTGTGCCGCTCGCGGGGCTTGCATCCGACGGCGAGATACTCGGCCAGCTGACGCGCCGAGGTGATCGGCGTCGTGTCGGCGTCTCCAGGATTTGACATCTGTGTCCCGTGGTTTGGCTGAGCGGGCGTGAATTAACGCGGAACGCGCGCGGCCTGCAACAGCGCGAGGCCGGTGATGGCGGCGGTCTCGGCGCGGAGGACCAACGATCCGAGTCCGATCCGTCGGACGAAGGGCAGCCGATTGAGGAATTCGAGCTCGGACGGGCTGAACCCGCCCTCCGGGCCCACCAGCAAGGCCGCCGGCCCGTCCTGGGGGTGGGGATAGGGTGCACCTGAGCGTTCGATGGCGCAGGACAGGTTCTCGTCCGGCGGCCAAGCCGACAGCAGGTCCCATAGTTTGGCCGGTGGGGCGATCACCGGCACGGTCAGGCGTTCGCATTGCTCGGCGGCCTCCCGGGCGATGATGGCCCAGCGATCGGCGTTGAGGCGCTGCGTGTTGCTGCGCTCGGTGAACACCGGGCAGATGCGGGTGGCGCCGAGTTCGGTGGCCTTTTCGATCACGAGATCGGTGGCATCGCGCTTGAGGGGGGCGAAGACGAGGGTCAGCTTCGGGTCTGGGATCTGCGGGCGGAGCAAAAGCTGCACCGACAAGGTCGCGCGGTCCTTGCGCAGGGCCGCGATGCGGCCGGCCCATTCGCCGTGCTCGCCGTTGAAGAGCGTGACGGGATCGCCCACGGCGCGGCGCATCACAGTACCCAGATGATGCGCCTGCTCCGCCGAGGCCGGCAGTTCGGCGCCCTCGTGCAGGGGGTGGGGGGTGAAAAGGCGGATTGACCCGGTCATTGCCAGGCCACATCTAGCAGCAATGAGCGGATACACCGATATCGTTGCCGATGGCTGGGTGCGGCGACTGCCGCGGGGCTGGCAGCCTTATGCCCTGCTGGCGCGGGTGGACCGGCCGATCGGCGCCTGGCTGCTGTTTCTGCCCGGGCTGTGGTCTATCCTGCTGGCGTGCGCCCCGGTGCAGGACAGCGCGATCCTGATCCTGCTGTTCTTCGCCGGCAGTTTCCTGATGCGCGGCGCCGGCTGTGTGGTGAACGACATGTGGGACCGCGACCTCGATCGCCAGGTGACCCGCACGGCGGGGCGACCGCTGGCCTCGGGGGCGGTGCGGATGCGGCAGGCGGCCGTGTTCCTGGTGGTGCTGCTGGCAGTGAGCCTCGTGATCCTGCTGGTGCTTGATCCGCTCGCGCAGATCCTGGGTGTCGCGTCGCTGGGCCTTGTGGCGCTGTATCCGCTGGCCAAGCGGGTGACGTGGTGGCCGCAGCTGATGCTGGGGTTCACCTTCGGCTGGGGCGCGCCGATGGGGTTTGCCGCCGCCGCGGGCCGGCTCGAGTGGCAGGCATTGGCGCTGTATGCCGCGGTGATCTGCTGGATCCTGGGGTATGACACGATCTATGCGCATCAGGACCGGGAGGATGACGCGCTCGTTGGCGTGCGCTCCACAGCGCGGCTGTTCGCCGGACGGACGCGGCCGTTCCTGGCTGCGTGCTACACGGCAACGCTGGTGCTGCTGTGCGTGGCTGGCTGGCTGGCAGGCCTGGGCGCTGCATTCTTCGCAGCCCTGGCCCTGGGCGGATTGCTGCTGGCGGTGCAGGTGACCCGGATCGACATCGACGATCCGGCCGCCTGCCTGCGGCTGTTCCGTCTCAACCGCGAGGTGGGTCTGGTGGTGGCCGTGGCGATCGTGCTCGGTCGCTGGTGATCGCCCCACCTGAGATGGACCGCACGGCGTTTATCGAGGCCAGCACGGCGATCTCGCGCCATGCGCTGGTGCCGGAGATCGCGCTGCGGCTTGCGACCGAGATCACGCCGATCTGGCACGCGACGGAGGCCTGGCTGCATGAGACCGGCACGGAGCCGCCGTTCTGGGCGTTCGCCTGGCCGGGCAGTGCGGCGATGGCACGGCGCATCCTGGACGATCCGGCTCTGGTGGCTGGCAGGCGGGTGCTGGATTTCGCGGCGGGCGGCGGGCTTACCGCGATCGCCTGCGCCATGGCGGGGGCTGACCGGGTCGAGGCCTGCGAGATCGATCCCCTGGCCTGCGTCGCCATCGCCTGCAACGCGCGGCTGAACGGCGTGGCGGTCGATGTGCTGGACGGCGACATCGTGGGCAGCGCCTGCCGCTGGGATGTGATCCTGTGCGGGGATATCTGCTACGAGGCACCGATGACGGCGCATATCCTGCCGTGGCTGCGCGCCATGGCGGAGGGTGCCGAGGTCTGGATCGCCGATCCCGGCCGGGCTTATATGCCACGCAAGGGGATGGTGGAGATCGCCCGGATCGGGGTTCCGACGACGATGGAGCTGGAGGATCGGCTGGAGCGGGTCGTGACGCTCTGGCGGGTTAAGGCGGCTTGAGGACAAGGGATGTGGCCCCCTGCCCTCGCCGGTTTTTTGGATCAGACGACGCTCAGCTTCACATCCACATTGCCGCGCGTGGCGTTGGAGTATGGGCACACCTGGTGCGCCTTTTCGACGAGCGCCTCGGCCTCGGCGTGACCCAGGCCCGGGAGGCTTACCGCGAGTTCGGCCGTGATGCCGAAGCCGCCTTCGCTGCGCGGGCCGATGCCGATTGTTGCTGTAACCGTCGTGTCATGCGGCACCTTCGGTCCGCCCTGCGAGGACACGAACTTCATCGCACCCAGGAAGCAGGCGGAGTAGCCGGCCGCGAACAGCTGCTCGGGGTTGTTGCCCGGGCCGCCGGCGCCGCCGAGCTCCTTGGGCGTTGCCAGCTTCACCTCCAGCGCGCCGTCCTTGGTCGCGGCATGGCCGTCACGCCCGCCGGTGGCGGTGGCGGCGGTGGTGTATTTCACGTCGACTGACATCGGGAGTCCTCCGCAGGTTTCTGATCAGGTCACGAACCGACCGATCTGTCCGGGAGATGGCGACGGTGTTTCCGCGGGTCAATTCAGCCGATGTGAATCGTCATACAGCCGTGATCGCAGCAGCCGGCGGCCGAGCCAGGTCTCGAGCGTGACGACCAGCACGGTCATGCCGAGATTCCACGCCAGGACGAGCACCGAGGCGTCAAACTTGTGCAGGACGGAGATGGCGCAGGCGGTGAGCGCCGAGACCGCGAGGCCGGCCTGCGCGAGCGCCAGGCTCGGGCGCAGCCGGCCGGCGAAGCGCAGCAGCCAGAACATCGCAGCCGACAGCACCACCGAGCCCAGGATCAGTGTGGTGAACGTCGTCACCGCCATGCCGGCCTGCCAGCCATCCGGCGTCAGCACCACCCAGTCCATGAGCGAGCCGTAACTGATCGAGCCGAGCCATAGCGCGGCACAGGGCAGCGGCAGCAGCGCCCACAGCCGCGACCGGTCCGGCAGCGCCAGAGTGAGGGCGGACAGGGACGCGGCCATGCCGCTGGCCAGCGAGGCCCCGACGCACATGCGAAACATCGGATCGGCCAGACGCTGCGCCAGATCGGGCCGTGTGCCGTGTATCAGCGCCCAGGCGCCCAGCACCGCGGCCGCGAGCGCCAGGAACGCGAGTGCGCGCAGCCAGGGCGGCGACAGCCGGCGCACGGGGGCGGCCTGTGCCGCGAGGCGGTCGATCAGAGCGGCGGTGCTGCGGTCCGACCGGGTCACGAATCATCGCCCAGCACGCGCCGCAGCTGCTTCAGGCCGCGATGCGTCGCGACCTTCAGCGCCGTGATCGACAACCCGGTCTGGGCGGAGGCCTCCTGCAACGACATCTCCTTCAGCTTCATCATCTCGAGCGCCTGGCGCTGGCCGGCCGGCAGCCGTGCCACCGCCTCGTGCAGCCTGGCATCGTCAAGCCCCACATCGGACTTCGCTGTGCCGGCGGCAAAGGTTTCGTGCTCCGGCGCCAGCGCCACCTCCCGGGCATGGCGCCGTGCGCGAACCCTGACGCGGTCGGCGATGCGGTTGCGGGCCACGCCGATCAGCCAGGGTCGGAATGGTCGCTGTGGGTCATAGGTTGCGCGGATGACATGGACGGTCAACAGGATGTCCTGCACCGCGTCCTCCACATCCTGGGGCTGGCGCATCGAGCGGCGCGCGATCGACGTCAGCAGCGGCGTGATGTGGCGCAGCAGGGCGCGGTAGCTGGCCTGGTCCCCCGCCTGGGCGCGCGTCATCAGCACCGACCACTCATCCGCCTCGCTCACGAGCACATTGCTCCCCTGTTCCAGGGATCAGACTCTCGAACGGCGCAGGCGTGACAGACGGCGAAGCGCTGGCGGCAGGATGGCCAGAAAGGCCAGTGCTGCGAGCATCGCGGGGGAGAGGATGTCGGCGAAGCTGTGCACCTGGTCGAGCGCCGTGCCGGCCTCCACGAAGACGATCTTGCCCGGGAGCATGCCGAGCTGGCTGACCCACCAGAACCGGAGTGCTGGGAAACCGGTCAGGCCGAACAGCAGGTTGACCACGGTGTAGGGAACCGCGGGCATCAGCCGCAGGCTCGCCAGATACGTGCTGCCATGGCGCAGCAACCCGGCCTCGATCTCGACGAGCCTTCTCCCGTAGCGGGCCTGCACCCAGTCCCGCAACAGGAAGCGGCTGGACAGCATGGCCAGGGTGGATCCGATAGCGGCGCCGAACGAAGCGATCACGACGCCCCAGCCAACGCCGAACAGCGCACCGGCTGCGACCGCGATCGGCACGTTGATGGGGAGCGACAGGGCGGCGCAGGTGATGTGAATGGCCAGGAACGCGGCGGCCACCGGGACGGGCGCTTTCTGGAATGCGTCCTGCGCCTGGGTGACGGTGGCGCGCAGCGTGTCGGGGGTCAGGCCGAGATAGAGACTGACCGCTGCGAACGCTGCGATCGCGAGCAGGATCGCGGCGAGGAGCGCCGCTTTCAGGAGTCGGGTGCGGCCTTGGGTCATGGTGCGTGCTATAGCCTGACTTTCCGGCGTCGCCATTGTCCTTCGGGGGCGAGGCGGACTTCAGGTGAATGAGGCAATCGGATCGTTATGCGTCCTGGGATGGAGCTGGAGCGGACGTTCCATGGGCGTGTCGCGGGGCTCGATGAGGTTGGGCGGGGGCCTTTGGCAGGGCCGGTCGTCGCCTGCGCCGTCGTGCTGCCCGATCCATTGCCCGTTGCGTTGGCCGCGCTGCTTGACGATTCCAAGAAGCTTAGCGCCGATCGGCGGGTGACGGCTGGGCGCGCCCTGCGTGATTCGGGCGCGCAGATCGGCCTCGGCGCCGCGTCGGTCGGCGAGATCATGCGACTCAATATTCTCCAGGCCAGCCTGCTGGCGATGCGGCGCGCGTTCGCGCGCCTCGATCCCGTGCCCGACGCTGCCCTGGTCGATGGCAACCGCGACCCAGCCCTGCCCTGCCCTGTCCGTTGCGTGGTGGGCGGCGACGGCATCAGCCTGTCCATCGCCGCCGCCTCGATCATTGCCAAGATCACCCGCGACGGGCTGATGACGCGGCTCGCTGCCCGCCATCCCGGCTATGGCTGGGCCGCCAATGCCGGCTATGGCACCCCGCTTCACATGGCAGCCTTGCGTAAAATGGGACCCTGCGTTCATCATCGCGCAGGGTTTGCCCCCATCCGGGCGCTGTTATCGCCGGATTGACCGCGAGTCGCACGATTGACGCGGTTACGATTGACGTGGCCTCAAGGGGTTCGTCACGATCAATGCAACCCTGGAGCCGGCCCATCCCCTTGGAGATCACCCGCGAACTTCCGCTCGACCAGATTCTGCTCGGTGACGCCGTGCGCATGCTGCGCATGTTGCCGACCGCATCGGTCCACTGCGTGTTCGCCGACCCGCCCTACAACCTCCAGCTCCGCGGCGAGCTGCGCAGGCCCGATGACAGCCTGGTGGACGGGGTGGACGACGATTGGGACAAGTTCACCGATTTCGCCGCCTATGACGCGTTCACCCATGAATGGCTCGCCGAGTGCCGCCGCGTGCTGCGCAAGGACGGCACGCTGTGGGTGATCGGCAGCTATCACAACATCTTCCGCATCGGCGCGATCTTGCAGGAGCTGGGATTCTGGATCCTGAACGACGTGATCTGGCGCAAATCCAATCCGATGCCGAATTTCCGCGGGCGGCGCTTCACCAACGCGCATGAGACGCTGATCTGGGCGGCGCGCGGGCAGGACAGCCGGTATCGCTTCAACTACCAGGCGATGAAGTCTCTGAACGACGACCAGCAGATGCGCAGCGATTGGTTCATTCCGCTGTGCACCGGCGCCGAGCGGCTGCGCAACGCGCATGGGCTGAAGCTGCATCCGACGCAGAAGCCGGAGGCGTTGCTGCATCGGGTGATGCTGGCGAGCACGCAGCCGGGCGATATCGTGCTCGATCCGTTTCTGGGCACGGGGACGACGGCCGTGGTGGCGCGGCGGCTGTCGCGGCATTACATCGGCATCGAGCGGCATCCCGCCTATGTCGAAGCCGCATTGGGCCGGGTGCGGCGGGTGCGGCCGGTGTCGGATGATGGGGTTGCGACCTCTCCCACCAAGCGGGAGGCGGTGCGGATTCCGTTCGGCAGCTTTGTTGAGAACGGCGCGCTGCCGGCGGGGACGGCACTGTTTGACCGGATGCGGCGGGTGCAGGCGGTGGTGGTGGCGGACGGCTCGATCCGGGCGGGGGTGCACCAGGGCTCGATTCACAAGGTGGGGGCGGCGGTGACGAACGCACCATCCTGCAATGGGTGGACGTTCTGGCATTTCGAGCGGGACGGGGTTCTGGTGGCGATCGATGTGCTGCGGAGCGAGACGCCGCCGGCGTGACGATCGGTTGCGGCTACCCGATCAAGGCCCGCAGCTTGCCGCGTATCTCGGCCAGGGCTGCGGCAGATACACGGCCCTTGTGCTCCGCCTGCCGCACTCGCCAGTCATGGCTTTTGACCTGGTCGGCCAGTGCCACGCTGGCCGGGTCGCCGCCGAGCGCCACCTCGAACGGATAGGATTTGATCCGCGTCGTTGTCGGGCAGCAGATTATCATTCCGGTCCGGGCGTTGTAGCTGGCAGGGCTCAGCACGACCGCCGGGCGGTGCCCCGCCTGCTCGCGGCCGGGCTGGGGATCGAAATGCAGCCACACGATGTCTCTGGCATCCGGGACATATAGCGGCGGCTTCACCAGACCTCGCCACCCACCGCCGGCCCCGTCTCGACCGGTTCGTGCAGATTATCCTCGGTGATTCCCGCCAACAGGACCGCCAGATCATACGCCGCCGGCCTGATCGGCTCGATCACGATACGGCCGCCCTCCTCACGGACATCGACGGCCTGATCGAGCTCCAGCTCCGCCGCTTGCATCACCGACGCTGGGATGCGCACGGAGGCGCTGTTGCCCCATTTCTTCACCAGCACCTGCATGATGAATCTCCTTGGTAGAATGCCACCTTAGCGTATCGACAAAGTTGATACCATCAATTTCAAAATGTCACCACGCCGCGGATGCTCTCGCCCTTGCGCATCAGCTCGAAGCCCTCGTTGATCCGCTCGAACGGCAGGACATGGGTGACCAGGCTGTCGATGTCGATCTTGCCGTCCATGTACCAATCGACGATGCGCGGCACATCCGTGCGGCCGCGGGCGCCGCCGAAGGCCGAGCCCATCCAGACGCGGCCGGTGACGAGCTGGAACGGGCGGGTGGAGATCTCGGCGCCGGCGGGGGCCACGCCGATCACCACCGATTTGCCCCAGCCTTTGTTGGCGCATTCCAGGGCCTGGCGCATCACCTTCACGTTGCCGATGCACTCGAACGAGTAATCCGCGCCGCCCTTGGTGAGCGAGACGAGATAGGGGACGAGATCGCCTTCGACGTCCGCCGGGTTGACGAAATCGGTGAGGCCGAACTTGCGGCCCATCGCCTCGCGCGCGGGGTTGAGATCGACGCCCACGATCTGCTCGGCGCCCACCATGCGCAGGCCCTGCAACACGTTGAGGCCGATGCCGCCGAGGCCGAACACCACGCAGCGCGCGCCGGGCTCCACCTTCGCGGTGTTGATCACGGCGCCGATGCCGGTGGTGACGCCGCAGCCGATGTAGCAGACCTTGTCGAACGGGGCGTCCTCGCGGATCTTCGCCAGCGCGATCTCGGGCACCACCGTGAAGTTCGAGAAGGTGCTGGTGCCCATGTAGTGCATGATCGGCTCGCCGTTGCAGGAGAAGCGGCTCGATCCATCCGGCATCACGCCACGGCCCTGGGTGATGCGGATCTTCTGGCAGAGATTGGTCTTGCGGCTGAGGCAGTAGTCGCACTCTCGGCATTCGGGCGTGTAGAGCGGGATGACGTGATCGCCCTTCCTGAGGCTTTTCACGCCGGCGCCGACATCGACAACCACGCCGGCGCCCTCATGGCCGAGGATCGCGGGGAAGATGCCCTCAGGATCCGCGCCTGACAGCGTGAACTCGTCGGTGTGGCAGATGCCGGTGGCCTTGATCTCGACCAGCACCTCGCCCTCGCGCGGGCCTTCCAGATCGACGGTCTCGAGGCTGAGCTCATGGCCGGCCTTGCGGGCGACGGCGGCGCGGGTTTTCATGTCGAGGGCTCCTCCTGTGGTCGCATGACCCTAGCCAATCGGGCTGCGTGCGACCAGAGCCACGCATTTGCGCATGACGGACGGCAAGGCCGCCTCTGCCAGGGCTTCGAGGCGGCACAGGAACCCCTCCGCCTGGATGCCGGCCACGCGGGCGTGCAGCACGTCGATGCGGAGTTCGAAATGGGTGAGGCCGTGGGTCACCTCTCCGGCGCGTTGCCATGGGGCGTGCATCGGGGCGTGGGTCAGTGCCTCGGCCTCGGTCCAGGGCTCTGTTCGCCAGACCGGGCCGGGGAGTTCGGCCATGCCGCCCAGCAGGCCGCGCGGCGGGCGGGTGCGCAGCAGGACGTGGGCGCCGTCGGTGAGGTAGAAATGCACGCCGTGACGCACCGGGCGGGCGGCCTTTGGGGCCTTGCGCGGCAGGTCGGCGGCGATGCCCTGCGCCCGACCCCGGCAGCCGTCGCGCCACGGGCAGATCGCGCAGGCGGGGTTGGTGGGGGTGCAGATCGTGGCACCCAGATCGAACAGGCTCTGCGCGAAGTCGGACGGGCGCGCGCGGGCGGCCTGATCCTCGCCCAGTGTCTGCGCACCGGCGGCGATGGCGGGCTTTGCTGCGGGCAAGGCCTGCGTGATGGCGAACACGCGGCTGACCACGCGCTCGACATTGCCGTCGATCGGCACGACCGGCAGGCCGAACGCGATGGCGCCGATGGCGGCGGCCGTGTAGGGGCCGATGCCGGGCAGCGCGCGCAGACCGTCGATCGTCGCGGGGAACGCGCCCATGGCTGCGACGGCCTTGGCGCAGGCATGCAGGTTGCGGGCGCGGGCGTAATAGCCAAGGCCGGCCCAGGCCTGCATCACCGCCTCGCTCTCGGCCGCCGCGAGGTCGGCGATCGTTGGGAAGCGGGTGAGGAATGTCTCATAATAGGGGATGACCGCGGCAACGGTGGTCTGTTGCAGCATGATCTCGCTGAGCCAGACGCGATACGGATCGCACCCCTCGCCCGGCGCCGCGCGCCAGGGTAAGGTGCGGCGGCTGCGGTCATACCACTCCAGCAGATCTCCAGCATCAGGCATGGCATCGCTCATGACGACCGGCACACGGAATGGCAAGCCCACGGCACAGCCTGCCTCTCCGCCACCGCGGCATGTGTTCGGCCCGCGGGCGATCTCGGCGATCCTGCCGCCGGTGGTCCAGCCCGCCTTGCACAGGCGCGCGCCGGCGGTGGCCGCACTTTTGGCGGACTGGACAGGGATCATGGGGCCGGCGCTTGCGGCAGTGACCACCCCGCGGAAGCTGTTTCAGGGCACGCTCGCCATCGCCTGCGCAGGCCCGATCGCGATGGAGTTGCAGCATTTGGCGCCCACGCTGATGGCGCGGATCAACACCCATCTGGGCCAGGTTGCCGTGACACGGCTGCGCTTCGTGCCCGACACCGTGGCGGGCCCAGAGCTGCCGCCGGCGCGCGTGCCGAATGTTGCGGCGGCCGATCTTGCTGTCGCGGGCCTGCCGCCCGGCCGGCTGCGCGATGCGCTGCAGGCTCTGGGGTCCGCCGTGCTGTCGACGTCTCCCCACCATCGGCGCTAGATCCGCCAAAACCTGGAGGTCCTTATGAACCTGTCCCGCCGTCTCCTGCTGGCTCTGCCGGCGATCGCAGCATTCCCCCGCCTGTCCATCGCAGCGCTCTCCGAGCGTTCGATCGGCAATGCCGATGCCCCCGTGACGATCACGGAGTTCTATTCGCTCACCTGCCCGCATTGCGCCCGGTTCTCACGCGACACGATGCCGCAGGTGATGGCCGAGCTGATCAAGCCGGGCAAATTGCGCATGGTGTTCCGCGACTTCCCGCTCGACCAGGTGGCGCTCAAGGCAGCTCTTGTGGCGCGGGCGCTGCCGCCGCAGCGCTATGAGCCGTTCATCGCGGCGCTGCTCGCCTCGCAGGATCGCTGGCTTTATGCCCGCGGCGTCGATTCGGTCGCCGAACTCGCCAAGATGGCGGCGCTGGCCGGGATGCCGCGCGCCACGTTCGATGGCGCGATCGCCGACAAGGCGGCTGGCGAGGCCATTATCGCCGATCAGGCGGACGCTGAGAAAACCCTGGGTGTCGACTCGACTCCGACGTTCATCATCAACGGACCGAAGGCCCATGATCGCAAGGAATCGGGTGAGCGCAGCTTCACGGAGTTCGCGCAGTTCGTAACCGACGCGATGTAACTTGCAGGTCGCAAACGTGACCTGAAAGGTCCGTTTTGCCTGCCAGTTTCGCCCGCCTTCGTCTAGCCGGTTTCAAGAGCTTCGCCGAGCCCACCACGATCGAGGTCCTGCCTGGACTGACGGGAATCGTGGGCCCGAACGGCTGCGGCAAGTCCAACGTGGTGGAGGCGCTGCGCTGGGCGATGGGCGAGAGCTCGGCGCGGGCGATGCGCGGGACGGAGATGGATGACGTGATCTTCGCCGGCACCGCGCATCGCGCCGCGCGGAACCTCGCCGATGTCACGCTGGTGCTGGAGGACACGCGCAGCCTGGCGCCACCACCTTTTCATGAGGCGGAGACGTTGGAGATCACGCGGCGCATCGAGCGCGGCGGCGGCAGTCATTTCCGGGTGAACGGGCGTGAGGCGCGGGCGCGCGACGTGCAGACATTGCTGGCCGATCTGGCCTCGGGCGCGCGCAGCTCGGCGATGGTGAGCCAGGGGCGGGTGGGAGCACTTGTGAGCGCGCGGCCGGAGGAGCGTCGCGCGATCCTGGAGGAGGCGGCCGGGATCACCGGGCTGCATGCCAGGCGCCACGAGGCGGAGCTGAAGCTGCGGG
>CAIQQQ010000099.1 GCA_903873995.1 uncultured Rhodospirillales bacterium | reverse complement strand
GTCACATGCGTTCGAAGCGTTTATCAATCTGTCAAAACACATCAACAAACACCCCACTGAACGCACTCAAGCAAACCAAGCTCGAAAACTTGGAAAACCTAAATACAATCACCAATCACTATTCCCAGTAATCAGCCATGGAGCGCCGCCAACGTATCCCTTCCATTCCAGATGCAAATTTCAAAGAGCGTGGCGACCGGACAACGCAGAAGAGCACCTGTTCGGTGCAGCTTCAGCATGCAAGGTGCCGAAAGGAGCAGGAGGCAACTGAGCAACCCGTCTTCAACAGGCAGTCAGCGTCTCGGTGACGCAGAGATAGGGGGAACCGATGACGCGGTCAAACGGTTTTTTGCAGTGATGTGTCACTACCGGCGGAGAGCGGTCCGCTCCACACCCTCCCATCGTTCAAACCAGGCCACAAAACGTTCGATTCCGTCCACCAGTTTTGTGCGTGGAGCGAACCCTGTTAGCGCCATCAACGCAGAAATATCCGCAAAGGTTTCAGACACTTCTGTGACAGGTGCCGGCACATCGACGATCACCGCGCGCTGCCCCAACGCATTCTCCAATGAAGCCACCAGCGCGATCACCGGCTGGGTGTCATGGTTGCCGATATTCAGCACGTGGGAGGGGGTCCGTCCGTCCGGAGACTCTGTCGGTGGGTGATCGAGGCAGCCCAAAATCCCTGCCACGATATCGTCGATATACGTGAAATCCCGCTTCAGGCGCCCACCATCAAACAGCGTAATAGGTTGTTTTTTCAGAATTTTCCGCGCAAACCTGAAATAGGCCATGTCCGGCCGACCCCATGGACCATAGACGGTGAAGAACCGCAGCCCCGTCTGCGGCACATCGAGCTGTCCGCGATACGCATGGCTGATCAGCTCATCACTCCGTTTGGTCGCAGCATACAGCGACATCGGCGCATCCGCCCGGTCATCCTCGCGATACGGCAACCGCGAACTCGACCCATAAACCGACGACGAGCTCGCATAGACCAGGTGTCGACAGCCGCGGAGCGCGCGCACAAGCTCCAGAATGTTGAGATGTCCGAGGAGGTTGGTACGCACATAGGTCTGGGGCGGCACATTGCCCGGCCGTACGCCAGGCTGGGCTGCAAGGTGAATCACCGCAGTTATCTCTGGATAGGCGGCCGCCACCTGCGCGGTGAACACGGCATCCGCCACATCGCCTTTGTGAAAGACAAAGCGGGCATCCCCCTCAAGGCACGCCAGCCGGTCATGCTTCAGCCGGACCTCATAGAAGTCTGTCAGACTGTCAACGCCGATCACTCGTTCTCCACGCCCGCGCAGCGCAATGGACACGTGGTGCCCAATGAAGCCAGCGGCCCCGGTGACCAGGATCGTCATACCCACTCCTAAGCGCCAGTCTCTCCCGACCCTAGCACACGCGAGCAAGGCCGCGCGTTAGCCCATGGCGCTGGCAACAACGCTGGGAACGCGCACCGGCGACGCGGCCAGCAGGCGGCGATAAACCGCCAAGAACCAATCCGGCGTCGCCCGGGAATGCTCCGGTATCGCCACGTTCGCAACGCCGATCGGCAGTTGAGACGAGAGCACCGGCGCGCCGTTTGGCGTCGGACGGGTGCATACCACCCAGGCGCCTTCACCTCGCGCACGGTCAAGGCGAATGCCCCGCACCTGGTGTTGCAGCATGCCGGACACATCAAAATCATCGCCGGCTAGCTGCAGCACAGATGGGAGATGGGCGAAAACGGACAGCGGCATGGCTCTATCGCTGGCAAGCGCGCCATGCAGATGAATAACGTCCGGCTGCAGGGCGACAACTGCATCGCGCAGTCGGCGTGCCGTCTGGCCCGGCCGCAGCCGCAACGCGGCGATCCCGCAGGCCATCGACCACGCGATAACCGCGCTGTCTTCCGGCGCCATCACAACAAGTTCCGTCTCACCGCCCCCGGCGTCGGCCTGGGACCGGGCCAAGCCGAAGGACGCTTCTGCCGTCGCGGCCGCCGTGATCAGATGCAGGACTCTCATGGGACCCTCTTTCGCGTGCAAAAGTTCTGTAGGGATTTATGAGGAAATGGGTCAAGAAAGCATTAAAGTCCCAAAAAAGATGTAATTTAGCACACCGCCCACTTAATGCGACATTCTGGACAACCGACTGGACAACTGGCGAGGCCCTCATGCGTCACTACCCCATCTTCCTGGAGCTGCACGGCCGCCTGGCGCTGGTTCTGGGAGACGGCCCCATCGCCGCGCGCAAGGCCGAACCGCTCGCAGCCGCAGGTGCCACTGTCATCCGCAAATCCACCTTCGATCCCAAAGATCTCGACGGATGCGCCATCGCCATCGGGGCGGACGCACCCGAGGCAGACCTGCACGCACTCAGTGCGGCCGCGCTTGCACGTGGCATCCCGGTCAATGTTGTCGATCGGCCAGAGCTGTGCAGCTACATCACCCCGGCCACCATCGATCGCGATCCGATCACGATCGCCGTGTCATCCGCGGGCGCCGCACCGGTTCTCGCCCGGCTCATCCGGGCGCGGATCGAGGCGCTGATCCCGCCTGCCTATGGCCGGCTCGCAGCGCTGGCAGAGCGCTTCAAGGACGCGATCCGCACCCGGCTGCCCGATCTTGCTCAGCGCCGGCGGGTGCTGGAGACGCTACTGACCGGCGAGGCCGCCGATCTCGTGTTCGCCGGGCGCGAGGACGAGGCGGCGCGCGTCGTGGAGGCGACGCTCGAGAGCGCCGAACCATCCGGCGGCATGGTCTTCCTCGTCGGCGGCGGCCCGGGTGCTGCGGATCTCGTGACGTTGCGGGCGCTAAGGCTGCTCGGCGAGGCCGATGTGATCGTGCATGACCGGCTTGTGGGCGATGACGTTCTGGACATGGCGCGGCGGGATGCCGAGCGGATCTATGTCGGCAAGCAGCGCGCCAACCACTGCCTCGTCCAGGAGGAGATCAACGCCCTCCTGGTCCGTCTCGCCCGCGAAGGCCGCAAGGTGGTCCGGCTGAAGGGCGGCGATCCGTTCGTGTTCGGCCGCGGCGGCGAGGAGGCCGAGGCGCTGGCCGAAGCCGGCGTGCGGTTCGAGGTCGTGCCGGGTGTGACCGCAGCGCTGGCCTGCGCCGCGCAGGCCGGCATTCCCCTCACCCATCGTCACGCGGCCCGCAGCGTCACGTTCCTGACGGGCCACACGAAGGAAGGCCGGCTCGATATGGACTTCGCGCCGCTGGTGGCTTTAGGCGGCACGCTCGCGGTCTATATGGGCGTCGTCTCCCTGCCGCAGCTGCGCCACGGGCTCCTCGCGCACGGGCTCGATCCCGCCACGCCGGCGATGCTGATCGAACGAGGCGGCACGAGCCGACAGCGCGAGCTGCGTGGCAGCCTCGATCGCCTGGTGGATGAAGGTCCGGCCTGGTCCACGAAGGGCCCTGCCCTCGTGCTCATCGGTGCCGCGGTCGGCCGCGGCGTGCATTTCAACGCATCGCCGTAACGTCGCTTTCCAGATAGGGCTGGATCGGGCGAGACTTGTCCATGGCCCTTCCCGCTGCCCTCGCCCCTCTGCGCCACAAACTGTTTCGCGTGCTGTGGCTCGCCAACGTCGTGGTCTCGCTCGGTGTCTGGATGCAGAACACCGGCGCGGGCTGGCTTATGGCCACCCTTACGCCAGATGCGCTGATGGTCAGCATGGTGCAGGCCGCGACGATCACGCCAATCTTCCTCCTGGCACTGCCGGCCGGCGCCATTGGCGACATCGTGGACAGGCGGCTCCTCATCATCCTGACGCAGACCTGGATGCTCGGATCGGCGGTACTGCTCACCGGTCTCACCTTGGGCGGCGTGACTGGACCATGGGGCCTTCTGGGACTCACCTTCGCCATCGGGCTCGGCGCCGCCATCAACAACCCCTCCTGGGGATCGGTGATGGCCGAGGCTGTGCCCCGCGCCGATCTTGCGCAGGCGATCGCGCTGAACGGCGTCGGCTTCAATCTCGCGCGCGCTGTCGGCCCCGCCATCGCAGGCTTCCTGCTGCTGGCCGGCGGGCCAGGGCTGACCTTCGGGTTGAACGCGATCACCTATCTCGCGGTGATCGGGGTGTTGTTCACCCTGCACCGCCAACGCCGGACCGCCGCGCTGCCGCCCGAAAAACTCTCCGGCGCCATGCGCGCCGGCGTGCGCTTCGTGCGCCGCACCCCCTCCATGCGCGCCGCGATGATCCGCGCCGCAGCGTTCTTTGCATTCTGTGCGGGCCCATGGGGCGTGCTGCCGCTGGTGGTGCGCGAACAGCTTCACATGGGCGCCGCATTCTACGGAACACTGCTGGGGCTGATGGGCATCGGCGGCGTCACAGCAGGTCTCCTCTTACCGCAGCTGCGCAGCCGCGCCTCCCGCTCGGCCATCGTGTTCGGCGCCACGCTGATGTCCTGCACCGGCATGGCGATGCTGGCGCTGGCCACGCATTGGGTCGCAGCCTCCATTGCCATGTATCTCTTTGGGCTCGGCTGGGTCGCGGCCGCCTCCATCACGCAAGGCGCCGCCCAGCTTGCCGCGCCCGGCTGGGTGCGTTCCAGGGCCCTTGCGATCTACCAGCTCGCCTCCAACTTCGCGCTCGCCGGCGGAACCTTCTTCTGGGGATGGGTCGGAACGAAGCTCGGCCTCTCGACCGCCCTGATGATAGCCGCCGCACTCGGAGCACTCGCAGCCATCGCCGCACGCAGCTTCCGGCTTGACGGCACCGAGCCGAAATCCGCCCTCGCGCCGCTGCGCCCCCTCACAGAAACCGAAAGCATCGCGCCCGAGCTCGTGCCCGTCCTCGGCATCACCCGCGACCGTGTCATGGAAACCCAGCACTACCACGTCGATCCCGCCCGCAAGGACGCGTTCCTCGCCGCCATGATCGAGCTGCGAGACGTCCGCGGCCGCGCCGGCGCCATCCTGTGGAACCTCGGCGAAGATGTCTCCAACCCCAGTCACTGGGTCGAGCTCTGGTGGATGGAAAGCTGGACCGACCACCTCCGCGAAGCCGGCCGGCTGTCCGACGACGACCGCGCCGCCCTCGCCCGCGCGATGGACTTCGACACGGGCCTCGAACCCCTCAAACAACGCCGCTACCTCATGGTGAACCCCAGCCGTCCTGATTTGAGGTGACGCGGGCGGAGAATAGGAAGGCCAGTGCTTTGCCCTGGCCTTCCGTCCCTTCGCTTGCCTCACCACAGACCGGGTCGCTAAGGTGCGGCGCTCACACGGGAACACAGCATGAACGATTTGTTCAAGGCGGGCGCTGACGCTACCGGGTCTCAGTATTCGGCGAAGGATATTGAGGTCCTGGAGGGGCTGGAACCGGTCCGCCGGCGTCCCGGCATGTATATCGGCGGCACGGATGAGGGGGCTTTGCACCATCTGGCGGCCGAGATCATCGATAACGCGATGGACGAAGCGGTGGCGGGCCATGCCACGTTGATCGAGGTGACGCTAGGCCTGGGCAATGTCTTGACGGTGCGAGACAACGGCCGCGGCATTCCGGTGGATGCGCATCCGAAGTTCAAGCATCTGTCGGCGCTGGAGGTGATCTTCACCACGCTGCATTCCGGCGGCAAGTTCGGCGGCAAGGCCTATGAGACGTCCGGCGGCCTGCACGGCGTCGGCAGTTCGGTGGTGAACGCGCTGTCCGAGACGCTGGAGGTAGAGGTCGCGCGGGATCGGGTGCTGTGGCGGCAGAGCTATTCGCGCGGTGCGCCGCAGACGAAGCTGGAACAAGTCGGCGCGGTGCAGAACCGGCGGGGCACGCAGATCCGGTTCAAGCCGGACGACCAGATTTTCGGGGCGCTGATGTTCAGCGCATCTCGCATTCACCGGATGTGCCGCTCCAAGGCCTATCTGTTCCGCGGCGTGCGCATTCGCTGGAGCTGCGATCCGTCTTTGGTTGAGGGCACCGAGACGCCGGCGGAGGCGGATCTGCATTTCCCCGGCGGGCTGCGGGACAGCCTGGAGGCCGAGCTCGGCGCGCGCACGCCGATCGTGCCGCTGTGGGCAGGCGAGGCCGATCTGCCGTCCGCCACAGATGGCAGCCGCACAGGGCGCGTCGAATGGGCACTGGCCTGGCTCGATGATGGCGAGACAGCATTGTCGAGCTATTGCAACACAGTGCCGACGCCGCAGGGCGGCACGCATGAGGCTGGGTTTCGCGCAGCACTGCTGAAGGGTCTGCGCGCCTGGGGTGAGCAGCGCGGCAACAAGCGGGCCGCGACAGTCACGGCCGAAGACGTCATGGGACCGCTCGCCGCCAAGCTCTCGGTATTCATCCGCGAGCCGCAGTTCCAAGGGCAGACCAAGGAAAAGCTGACCTCCGCAGAGGCCACGCGCCTGGTGGAGGGCGCGCTGCGCGACCGGTTCGATCATTTCCTCGGCTCCAGCCCGCCGCAGGCCGACGCGCTGCTCGGCTTTGTCATCGATCGCGCGGAGGAGCGGCTGCGGCGCCGCGAACTGAAGGACACGCCGAGCAAATCCGCCACGCGCCGCCTGCGACTGCCGGGCAAGCTCGCCGATTGCACGCTCGAGGACGCTTCGCGCACCGAGATCTTCCTGGTGGAGGGCGACAGCGCCGGCGGCTCGGCCAAGCAGGCGCGCGATCGCGCCACCCAGGCGGTGCTGCCTCTGCGCGGCAAGATCCTCAACGTCGCCAGCGCCAGCACCGAGAAACTGCGGCAGAATCAGGAGCTCAAGGACCTGATCGAGGCGCTGGGCTGCGGCGTCGGCGACCGGTTCGACCGCGCCCGCCTCCGCTACGGCCGCGTTATCATCATGACCGACGCCGACGTGGACGGCGCCCATATCGCCTCGCTGCTGATGACGTTCTTCTACCGCGAGCTGCCGGATCTCATTCAGCACGGCCATATCTACCTCGCCCAGCCGCCGCTCTACCGCCTCACCCAGGGCGCCAAATCGGTCTACGCAATGAACGACGAAGACCGCGAGATCCGCATGAAGCAGTTCCGCAGCAGCCAGAAGGTCGAGGTCAGCCGCTTCAAGGGCCTGGGCGAGATGCCGCCGGCGGCCCTGAAGGACACCACCATGGACGCCAAGAAGCGCACGCTGCTGAAAGTGGTGAGTGCCGATGCGGACCGGCAGGAAACCGCCAGCCTTGTCGAAAGCCTCATGGGCCGCAAGCCGGAGCTGCGCTTTCAGTTCATCCAGGAACATGCCCAGCAGGTCGAAGAGCTCGATATCTGAGCTCGTCTGGCTTTCGCAACGAGTGGCGATGGTCTGGCGCTCGCCGGCCCAGCGCGATCCAACATCTTTGTACTGCACAATACTCAGACACAGGACGGCAAAAATAGACATAACGTGGCGGGTCATTCGGTGCCGTAGAGGATAGGTTTTGGTCGGAAGGGGAGGGCGATCTGCCGCCCTGGTCGGACATCAGGAACCGGGCCGATGAGCAAGATTGATGCTTCTGCTGTGCCGGACGCCAATCTTCTTCACATCAGTCGTGCAACACCGCCCCTCGCCTCCGACAGTGCCGACCTAATTTCAGAACGGATCGCACGCGGACAGGCGGAGGATCGGTCGCTGGGCGCCGGGTTGTTGATCCTGCCGGCATTGGCCGCCGTCATGATGAGCCTCTGGACCAAGCCGGAATTGACCCCTTTGTTTGCCACATTGCCGGTGGCTGCCTTTGTCGTGTCCGTCAGGGCCGCATTTCATCCGTCCAGTGCCACGGATGAATGGCACGGCCGCTGACCCGGCGCTCGGGCTGATCGATAGCGGCTCAGAGACATCAGAGCTGGGCCAAATCCCCGCCTAAAGCTTCGCGGATCGTACTCGAACCCTTTGGTTCGCAGATGCCCGTCAGAACCGTGCGACGCGTTTCGGCATCAGACTGCCCCCGTCCAGCAGGTCGTGCAACTGGACCGCATCGGCGTGGTTCATGAGGTCGTCGAGCGAGCGTCCGTGCCGCGGATACATCGCGATGCCGAGCGACAGATCGGTCGGTGACCGGACCATACCAAGTGGTCCGGGCGCAGGGGCGAGCAGGCCGCTCATGTCCTCGCCCTTCCGCCGGGCATCGAGGATGCCATCGGCATCGGCACCGGTGGTTCCCCCAGGACCGGCCGGTTGGGAAGTTCGGACACACGGGCACGGCCGACATCGGCGAGCAGCATCAGTGACGCCGCGTAATAATTGACCGGCAAGGCCGCCCTGCCCTGGGTCTCCGGCACCGCCTTATGAGCCGCGCCCAGCGCGAAGTCACGAACGGCGACGAGCCCGGGGCTCGCGGCATAGGGCGCAGTCTGGCCGGTCACCAGGTCGATCCAGGCCGGCATCCTCCCCGAAGCCGAGGCCGCCCAGAACTCCGCGATCGATCGGGCCGCCTCGCAGCCGCCATACCCGCTCCAGGCCAGATAGAGCGGCACCCGGACTGCATCCCAGGAGAACCGCGCCGGCTTGTTGGCCGCCGGCGCCATGCCGCCATCGGATTTGTCAACGCAGAGCCAGTCCGGCGGAAGCTTCCAGCGGCCGAACCTCGCGTCGCGCAGCAGGCCGAGACCATCGCGCGTGAGCTCCGCCCACCAAGTCGAGGGTGCCACGCCGTTGAGCTCCTCGAAGGCAAACATGGCATAATAAGAAGGATTGACGGTCACCGACTCACCTGTGTCAAAGCCGTCCAGCCCCGGCATCAACAGGGTCCGCCCGACGACGCGCCGGACCAGCAGACGCAGGATGTCCGTTGCGATATCAGAGGCGAGCGCCTTGAAATCCGGCCGGTTCCAGCGCCGTCCGGCACGGGACAGGGCATATGCGATGAACAGATCGCCGTCGGTCGCATTGTTCTTGTCGCCCACGGGCACAGGCACATTGGGCACGTAGCGCCATGCGTGCAGCGCGTCGCCGGCTCTGCCCATGTTGCGGCAGGTCCAATCCAGGATCCGCTGAAATGTCACCGGATCGTTGAAATGTTCCGCAAGCGTCAGCCCGTAGCCCTGCCCTTCCGAATGCGAGACGCCGTGATTGTCATTGTCGATCACCCGGCCATCGGCGGCCACGAACCGCGCCTTGTACAGCGACCAGACGGCCTGCGCGGCATTGTCCGCGGCGGCGGCCCGACCGGCTACCGCCGCGGCGAGGAGGCCCGCAAGAGCCGCCCGTCGTCCGAGTTTGGAGGCCGAGAAAGAGGTCACGACGTCGTCCTTTTTGGGCTCACGGCTTCCCGGCAGCGCGAAACGATGTCTCAGCGCTTGGGTCAGACCTTTGATTTAAAGTGGTTTTTCGGGTTGTGCCCTCGCTTGGCCGGACGGCGTGCGCTACCGCAGCGGATGCGGGACCGGCGCGCGGGCGCAGGCGCGCCCGATCAGGTCGTCATGCCGGTTGAGATGCGCGCAGCCGGGCCGTGCCTCATGATGGCACTCAGGGGCTGCGGTCACGCAGAACGTCGCTGAGATCGTCATGTCTCGATCACCTCGTTATCCCAGCCAAACCCGATTTGGGCCACGCGGCAGGGTTCTTCCGAGACGCTACAAAGCATAAGATTTGCGTATTGTTTGCAAAGAAGAGAGAAAAGACGTTAAGCGACCCACGATGGAATTGTGCTCTACGCACATACATGCGCGACGTCCGCCTTAGATGCTGCAAGAAGTGTCTTGGCGCTGCTCGAATTGTCTTGGGACGTCACAAAACAGCTCAGCGTCTCATGAATAAACTTTGCAAACGCTCAAATCATCGGCTTCGGGCGAGCAAGAACGGTCAGCGACTTGCGGAAGGACACCGTGACTACCTTCGAAGAGGTTTTGGCGATCGCGACCATAAGATGCGGGGCGTCTCGGCAGGCAACCGAGAAGGTGCCATCGCGGAAACCACGACGCGTATGATCGATGCCAAGGGCGATACATCGCTGACCATAGGGTCGGGTGCGATGCGTCCGGAACGCGACCGCCGCACCCTGCCCCACCACCTGACTTCAGATCGCCTGACTTCAGATCGCCTGCGTCACCAGCTTGGTGTTGAGATACGCCTCGATGGCTTCTGTGCCGCCCTCGGAGCCGTATCCGCTGTCCTTCACACCGCCGAACGGCACTTCCGGCAGCGCGATGCCATGATGGTTGATCGACAGCATGCCGACCTCCACGCGGCTGCCGAGCAGGGTCGCGGTCTTGTGGGACGATGTGTAGGCATAGGCCGCCAGACCGTATTCGAGGCGGTTGGCCTCGGTGACGATCTCATCGAACGTGTCGTAGCGGCTGAACAGCGCGAGTGGACCAAAGGGTTCCTCGTTCATAACACGCATCTCCGGTGTCACGCCGGTCAGCACGGTCGGCTCGAAGAAATTGCCGACATTGCCGATGCGCTTGCCGCCGGTGCGGATTTCGGCCCCCTTGGCGACAGCGTCGGCGATCAAGGCTTCCATGGCCGGCACGCGACGTGCGTTGGCAAGCGGGCCCATGGTGGTGCCAGGTTCCATGCCGTTGCCCACAACGAGTGCCTCGGCCTTGGCCACGAATTTGTCGACCATGGCGTCATGGACGCTCGCCTGCACCAGGAAGCGAGTCGGCGCCACGCAGACCTGCCCCGCGTTGCGGAACTTGTTGGCCGCCAGGATCGAGGCGGCGCGATCGAGATCCGCGTCGTCAAAGATCATCGACGGCGCATGGCCGCCAAGCTCCATCGTCACGCGCTTCATATGGGCGCCGGCCATCGCCGCGAGATGCTTGCCCACCGGCGTTGAGCCGGTGAAGGAGATCTTGCGGATGACCGGATGCGGAATGAGGTAGGAACTGATCTCAGCCGGCACGCCGTAGACGAGGTTCACCACGCCAGCGGGCACGCCGGCTTCGGCCCAGCACTGGACGTAGGCCGCAAGCGAGCCGGGCGTCTCTTCCGGGCCCTTCACGATGATCGAGCAGCCGGCCGCCAGCGCCCCGCAGATCTTGCGGTTGGCCTGGTTGATCGGGAAATTCCACGGTGTGAAGGCGGCAACGGGCCCAACCGGTTCCTTGAGCACCATCTGCGTGGTGCCTTCGACGCGGGAGGGCACCACTCGGCCATAGGCCCTTCGGGCCTCCTCGGCGAACCATTCGATGATGTCGGCGGAGAACGCAGTCTCAACCTTGGCCTCGGCCAGCGGCTTGCCCTGCTCCTGGGTCATCAGCGGCGCGATCGTGTCCACGCGCGAACGCAGCAGTTCGGCGGCCTTGCGCATGATCTTGCTGCGATCGTAGGCGGACATGCGACGCCAGACGTGAAAGCCCTGCTCCGCGGCTGCGAGGGCGCGGTCAAGATCGACGGTCTCGGCATGGGCAACTGCGCCGATGGTCTCGCCGGTGGCGGGGTTCACGACCGGGAGCGTCTTGCCGGAGGCGGCCGGCGTCCAGGCGCCGTTGATGAACAAATGAACGTCCGAGTACATGGCGGCTCTCCTGATTGTTGTCTGTCTTTGGTCTTCTGGGGCTTTGGTCTTCTGGGGCTTTGGTCTTCTGGGGCGCCTGCGCGCCGTCGGCAACATGCGGCCGAGGAGGGGCCAGGTCGAGGGTGTCATCAATTTGAAGCTTAACTGTCACACAGCCTTCCCGGGCGCATGCTACTTCGCCGCATCGATGGGAGGCCAATGGTGCAACGCAACGTTTTGCTGGTGGTTGTGGATCAATGGCGCGCCGACTGCGTGCCGCATCTTGGCAACACGCAGCTCAGCACGCCGAATCTGGATCGTCTGTGCCGCGAAGGTGTCACGTTTCGCAACCATGTGACGACGGCGGTTCCGTGCGGACCGGCGCGGGCGAGCCTGCATACCGGGCTTTATCTGATGAATCATCGCCAGGTGCAGAACTGGGTGCCATTGGATGCGCGGCATACAACGCTGCCGCAGGCACTGCGGGGTCTGGGCGTCGATCCGGCGCTGATCGGCTACACCACCACGGCACCCGACCCACGCACGACATCGCCAAACGATCCACGGTTCCGCCATCTGGGTGACATGATGGACGGTTGGCGCCCGGTCGGCAGCTTCGGCCCGGGGCATGACCATTATTTCGGCTGGTTGGCGCAACAGGGCTTCGATGTGCCGAAGCAGCGCGACGACATCTGGCTGCCGGAGGGCATGGACGCGGTGCCGGGTGCTACGGACCGGCCGGCGCGGATCCCCAAGGAATATTCCGACAGCGCGTTCTTCACCGATCGCGCGCTGGCCTATCTGAAGGGCCGCGACGGCAAGCCGTTCTTCCTGCATCTCGGCTATTACCGCCCGCATCCGCCGTTCGTGGCGAGTGCTCCGTATCACGCGATGTATCAGCCTGCCGACATGCCCAAGCCGGTGCGCGCGGCGACGGTCGAGGAGGAGGCGGCGCAGCATCCGTTGCTCTCCTATTATATGCGCAACTCCAAGCAAGGCAGCTTCTTCCGCCGTGGCGAGGGCCTGGTGGCGGCGATGGACGAGGGCGAGATCGCCCAGATGCGCGCCACCTATTACGGTCTGATCTCCGAGGTGGATGACTGTCTTGGCCGGGTGATCGACTATCTGGACGAGACCGGCCAATGGGAGAACACCTTGGTGGTGTTCACCTCCGATCACGGCGAGCAGCTTGGCGATCATCATCTGCTGGGCAAGATCGGCTATTTCGATGAGAGCTTCCGCATTCCGCTGGTGATCGTCGATCCGGACGCGACCGAGACGCGGGGCAAGATCGTCGATGCGTTCACCGAGAGCGTGGACATCATGCCGACCTTGCTGGAATGGCTGGGCGGCGCGGCCCCGCGGACATGCGACGGGCACAGCCTGCTGCCGTTTTTGCAGGGCAAGACACCGGACGGGTGGCGTGACGCGCTGCATTATGAGTTCGACTTCCGTAACGTGTTCCCCAACGATTACGAGGGCGAGTTGGGGCTGCAGATGGATGACTGCACCTTGTCGGTGCTGCAGGACGAAAAATTCAAATACGTCCATTTCACCGCCCTGCCCGCCTTGCTGTTCGATCTGAAGGCGGACCCGCACCAGTTCCGCAACCTCGCTGACGATCCGGCCTATGCCGCAATCGTGCGGGACTACGCGCAGCGCGCGCTGTCCTGGCGGATGCGCCATGCCGATCGGACGCTTACCCATTTCCGCGCCACCCCCGACGGTCTCGAGGAACGCGGCCAACGCCCAACCAAGGAAACCAGCACATGAAGCTGTCCCGCCGTGAGGCCCTCAGCCTCGCCACCGCCACGACGATCCTGCCGCGCGTGGCCATCGCCCAGGCCGATAACCGCCCGACCGTGACGGTTGCGGTCCAGAAGGTGTCCATCACCAACGCGCTCGACCTGCTGCGCGAGCAGTCCAATGTCGGCACGCGCTTATCGGCGATGTTCAACGAGCGTCTGATCGGCCTCAACTATCAGGGCCAACTCGAGCAGACCCCGTCGCTGGCCACCGAGTGGAAGCGGATCGACGACAAGACCGTCGAGTTCAGCCTGCGCAAGGGTGTGAAGTTCCACAACGGCGACGAGATGACCGCCGAAGACGTGGCGTTCAGCTTCGGGCCCGAGCACATGTTCGGCGCCACCCGCCCGACGGTAGACGGCAAGACCCTGACGCTGTCCTCGGTTTTTCAGATCATCAACAAGTCCAAGGAGTTGCCGCCCGAGGTGCCGCCGGTGGCGCGCCGCCTGTGGCCGGCGCTCGACCGCGTCGAGGTCGTGGACAAGTACACGGTCCGCATCGTCAACGCGACGCCGGACGTGACGATCGAGGGCCGCGCATCCTCCACCGGCAGCGAGATCATCAGCCGCCGCGGCTATGAAGAGGCCGCCTCCTGGCTCGATTACTCGCGCAAGCCGATCGGCACCGGCCCTTACAAGGTGCGCGAGATGAAGCCCGACAGCATGCTGATCCTGGATGCGCATGACGATTACTGGGAGGGCCGCCCGCCGATCAAGACCTTGCGCCTCGTCGAGGTTCCCGAGGTCGCCTCGCGCGTGAACGGCCTGCTGTCCGGCGAGTTCCAGTTCGCCTGCGACATCCCGCCCGACCAGATCCTGGACATCGAGAAGAACGCGGCCTTCCGCGTGCTGGGCGGGACGATCCCGAACCACCGCATCCTGGCGTTCGACAACCACAACGCACTCGCCAACCCGAAGCTGCGCCTGGCCCTGGCCCATGCCATCGACCGCAAGGCGATCGTGGACAGCCTCTGGGCCGGCCGCACCACGATCCCTGCGGGCCTGCAATGGCCGTTCTATGCCGACATGTTCGTGCAGGGCTGGACGGTGCCCGAGTATGACCCGGCGCGCGTGAAGGAATTGCTGAAGGAAGCCGGCTACAAGGGTGACCGGATCGAGTTCCGCCTGCAGAACAACTACTACACCAACCAGACCGCAACCGGTCAGGTGCTGACCGAGATGTTCAACCAGGTCGGCATCAACGTGCAGATCGTGATGAAGGAAAACTGGAGCCAGATCTTCGAGAAGACGCCGAGCCGCGCCCTGCGCGACTGGTCCAACTCGGCCACCTTCAACGATCCGGTCTCCTCCATCGTCGCCCAGCACGGCCCGAACGGCGAGCAGGTGCAGCGCGGCGAGTGGAGCAACGACGAGATGAACCGGTTGTCGGTCGAGCTGCAGACCGGCACCGATCGCGCCAAGCGCCACCAGATCTTCGCGCGCATGCTCATGATCTGCGAGCGCGAGGACCCCGCCTACACCGTGCTGCACCAGAACGCGACGTTCACCGCCACGCGCAAGGATATCGGCTGGAAGGCCGCCCCGTCCTTCGCGATGGATTTCCGCGCCAAGAACTGGAAGGTCTGAGAGATGTTGCTGTCCCGGCGCAGAGCGGCCGCCCTCGCCGGGGCGGCGACCCTTCTTCCACGCGTGTCCCTCGCACAGGCCGACAACCGGCCGGTGATCACGATTGCGGTGCAGAAAATCTCCAACTCCAACACGTTCGACCTGATCCGCGAGCAGTCGAACGTGGGCGAGCGCACATCTTCGTTGATGTGCGAGCGTCTGATCGACCTCGACTGGTTTCACGGCATCAGCCAGATGCCCGGCCTCGCCACGGAGTGGCGCCGCATCGACGATCAGACCGTGGAGCTGTCGCTGCGCCGCGGCGTCAAGTTCCACAACGGCGACGAGATGACCGCAGAGGATGTCGCCTGGTGCTTCTCCGCCCAGAAGATGTTCGGCGACACCACGCCCGATTACATGGGCCGGCCAGGCAATCCCACGAGTGGTCCGGTGATTGGCGCCGGATCGAAGGCGCTGCCGCCCGAGATTGGCCCGGTCGCACGCCAGCGCTTCCCGTCGCTGGTCAAAGTCGAGGCGACCGACCGCTATACCGTGCGCTTCGTCAACGCGACGCCGGACGTCACGTTGGAAGGCCGCATCGCCGCCACCGGCTCGGAGATCACGTCCCGTCGTGGTTACGAGGATGCGGAGAACTGGCTCGCCTTCGCGCGCAAGCCGATCGGCACCGGCCCGTATCGCGTGCGCGAGTTCCGGCCGGACAACTTGCTGATCCTCGACGCGCATGACGAGTACTGGGGCGGCCGGCCGCCCATCAAGACCCTCCGCTTCGTCGAGGTGCCCGAGGTGCCGAGCCGCATAAACGGCCTGCTGTCCGGCGAATACCAGTTCGCCTGCGACATCCCGCCCGACCAGATCGGTGCGGTGGAAAGCCGCCCGGCCTTCGAGGTGGTGGGCGGCACCATCCTCAACATCCGCATGACGGATTTCAACAAGACCAACCCCACCCTCGCCGATCCGCGCGTGCGGCAGGCCTTCGGCCACGCCATCGACCGCCAGGCGATCATCGACAGCCTCTGGGCCGGCCGAACCCGCATCCCGCACGGCCTGCAGTTCGACTATTTCGGGGACATGCAGCTCACCGACTGGAACGTGCCGGAGTTCGATCCCTCGAAGTCTCGCGCGCTGCTGAAGGCCGCCGGCTACAAGGGCGATGCGATCCCGTATCGCCTGCTCAACAACTACTACACCAACCAGGTGGCGACCTCGCAGATCCTGATCGAGATGTGGCGCGAGGTCGGGCTCAACATCGAGCTCACCATGAAGGAAAACTGGACGCAGATCCGCGATCTTTCCAGCCCGCGCGGCGTTCGCGATTGGTCGGGCGGCGCGTCGTTCAACGATCCTGTGGGCGGCATGATCGCGACGTTTGGGCCGGGCGGTTCCTCCACCGCGGCCAAGGAATGGACCAACGCGGAGTTCAACCAGCTTGCCACCCAGATGCAGACCAGCACGGACAAGGCGCTGCGCAAGCGCATCTGGCGCCGCCTGCTGGAGATCGCAGAGCGGGAGGATCCGGCCTATACCGTGCTGCATCAGAACGCGTCGTTCACGGCGAAGCGGCGTGACATCGCCTGGCGCGCGTGCCCAAGCTTCGTGATGGATTTCCGCGCAAGCAATTGGGGGGCAGGCATTCGTGGGTGAGTCGCTGGTCAGCCTTCGCGATCTGCAGGTCCGGTTCAACGGCGTGCCGGCCTTGCGCGGCGTCGATCTGGACCTCGCCAAGGGCGAGGCCGTGGGACTGGTGGGCGAGAGCGGGTCGGGCAAGTCCGTCACCTGGTTGTCCGCCCTTGGTCTGCTGCCCAACACGGCGGTGACGACCGGCTCGGTGCGGCTGGGCAACACCGAGTTGCTCGACGCGCCAGCCGCGACCCTCGATGACGTGCGCGGCGGGCGCATCGCAATGATCTTCCAGGACCCGGCCAGCGCCCTGAACCCGGTTCAACGCGTCGGCCGCCAGGTGGTGGAGGCCTTGCGCCTGCATCGCGGCATGGACGGCGCCCAGGCCTGGGCCGAGGCGCGCCGGCTATTCGAACTCGTCGGCATCCCCGATGCCGGGCGCAGGCTGGAGGTCTATCCGCACGAGATGTCCGGCGGGCAGAACCAGCGCGTCATGATCGCAATGGCGTTGGCCGGCCAGCCGGAGCTGCTGGTGGCGGACGAGCCGACCACGGCGCTGGACGCCACCATCCAGGCGCAGATCCTCGATCTGCTGCGCCGTCTGCAGCAGGAGACCGGCATGGCGCTCGTGCTGATCAGCCACGATCTCGGCGTGGTGGCCGATATGTGCTCGCGCGTCGCCGTGATGTATGCCGGCCGTATAGTGGAGCAGGCGCCGACCGACCTGCTGTTCGCCCATCCCGCGCATCCCTACACGCAGGGTCTGCTGGGCGCATTGCCGGACATGGTGGGGCCAAAGCGACGCCTTGCCGCCATTCCCGGCTCCGTGCCGGAGCCCTGGAACCTGCCGCAAGGCTGCGCATTCGCGCCGCGCTGCGAGCACGCGGACGAGGCATGCCTTGAGATGCCGGCCTTCGTCGATATCGAGGACGGCCATATCGCCGCCTGCGTGCATGCCACTGCCCGGGTGAGGGAGCTCGCATGAGCCTGCTGACGCTCACGGACGTGGCGCGCGCCTACACCACGCGGCGCGGGCTGCTGGGCCGGAGCACCGAGGTGCGCGCGGTGGACAGCATTTCCCTCAACGTCACGGCCGGCCGAACGCTCGGCGTCGTGGGCGAAAGCGGTTGCGGCAAATCCACCACCGGGCGGCTGATGCTGGGTCTGGAGCGGCCGAGCGAAGGATCCGTGCTGTTCGAGGAACAGCCGATGCCCGCACCTGGCACCACCGAATGGCGCGCCCTGCGCAAGCGGATGCAGCTGGTGTTCCAGGATCCGCTGGGTGCCATGGATCGCCGGCTCACGATCGCGCAGCAGGTCGAGGAGCCGCTGATCATCCACGGCATCGGCACCGCGTCCGAGCGCGCCGAGCGGGTGGCGGCCTTGCTGGTCGATGTCGGCCTGCGTGCCGACCAGGCCGCGCGCCACCCCCACGAACTCTCCGGCGGCCAGCGCCAGCGCGCCGTCCTCGCGCGGGCGCTGGCCACCGATCCAGCCCTTTTGGTGTGCGACGAGCCTGTCTCCGCCCTCGATGTGTCGATCCAGGCGCAGGTCGTGAACATGCTCACCGACCTGCAGGCGGCGCGCGGCATCGCCATGGTGTTCATCAGCCACGATCTGAAGGTGGTGCGCCAGGTCAGCCATAGCGTGGCCGTGATGTATCTCGGCCGCATCGTCGAGCAGGGCGATCCGGAGGCGCTGTTTGCCGACCCCGTCCACCCCTACACGCGCGCACTTGTCTCGGCGATCCCGGTGCCCGGCCCGCGACGCATTCCGCGCATCGTGCTGACCGGCGATCCGCCCAACCCCGCCGACCGGCCGACCGGCTGCGCCTTCCACCCGCGCTGCCCGGTCGCGGTGGCACGCTGTGCGGTCGAGATTCCGCAGTTGCGGACGATGGATGACGGGCGGGACGTCGCCTGCCATCTCGCCGAACCCCAAGCCAGGATGGCCGCCTGATGAAGCTCACCCGCCGCACGCTTCTCGCGACAACCCTACTGCCGCATGTGGCGATCGCGCAGTCCGATCAGCGCCCGAGCGTGACCGTCGCAGTCCAGAAGATCACCAACACCGGCGTTTTGGAGCCGCTGCGCGAGCAGAGCTCCAACGTGTCCGAGCGCTGGGTCGCCTCGATCCTGGAAACGCCGATCGCGCGCAACCAGCAGGGCAAGCTGGAGCGGGTGCCGGGCATCGCCGAAAGCTGGCGGCGGATCAGCCCGGAGATCGTCGAGCTGTCGCTGCGGCCGGGTGTCACGTTTCACAACGGCGACACGCTGACCGCCGAGGACGTGGCGTTCAGCTACGGCGCGCATATGTTCGGCCAGGATCTGCCCGCCGACGTGCCGAAGATCGCCAAGCGGCACTTCCCGGCGCTATCAAGCGTCGAGATCGTCGATGCCCGCACCGTGCGGATCGTCAATTCGGTGCCGGACCTCACGCTGGAGGGCCGCCTCTCCGCCGGCGGGCGCGAGATCGTGTCGCAGCGACACTGGCGCGAAACCGGCGACTGGGCAGCCAACGCCAAATCGCCCTGCGGCACCGGCCCTTACCGGCTGCGCAGCTTCAAGGCCGACAGCGAGCTGATTCTCGACAGCCATGACGGCTACTGGGCCGGCCGCCCGAAGCTCAAATCAATCCGCTTCCTCGAGGTGCCAGAAGTGGCATCCCGCATCGCCGGCCTGCGCGCCGGCGAGTTCGACTTCGCGTGCGACATCCCGCCAGACCAGATCGGCGAGATCGAGCGCGTCCCGGGCCTTGCCATACAAGGCGGCCTCGTGACCAACCACCGCATCGTGGTGTTCGACAAGAACCACCCGGTGCTGGCCAACCCCAAGATCCGCCTCGCCATGGCGCACGCCGTGGATTGCCAGGCGATCGTGGACAGCCTGTGGGCCAGGCGCGCCCAGGTTCCCGCGGGGCTGCAATTCGAGTTCTACGGCCAGATGTTGGTCAAGGGCTGGACCGTCCCGCCATACGACCCGAAACGCGCCGCCGATCTGCTGCGCGAGGCCGGCTACAAGGGCGAAGAAATCGTCTATCGCGCCCGCAACAACTACTACACCGCCGAGACCGCCACAGCACAGATCCTGGCCGAGTTCTGGCGTGCCGTGGGCCTCAACATCCGCCTGGAGGTCAAGGAGAACTGGCCGCAGGTGCTGGACAAATCCGGCCCGCGCGGCGTGCGCGACTGGTCCAACTCCGCGGTGTTCGACGATCCGGTGTCCTCGCTGGTCAACCAGCACGGCCCCAACGGCGCGCAGCAGACCAACGGCGAATGGACCAATGCCGAGATGAACCGCCTGTCGGTCGAGCTCGAAACCGGCACCGACCCGGCGCGGCGCCATGCCGTGTTCGCCCGCATGCTCGAAATCTGTGAGCGTGAGGACCCCGCCTATATCGTGCTGCATCAGAACGCGGTGTTCACCGGCATGAAAAAATCCCTGCCCTGGCGCCAGCCGCCCAGCTTCTTCATGGATTTCTTCGGGGCGTGGAGCGCCTGATGCTGCGCTATCTCGCCCTTAGGCTCGCCCGCGCCGCTCTGACCATCGTGCTGGTCGTGACCTTCGCCTTCGTGGTGCTGCGTCTGTCCGGCGATCCCGCGCTGATCATCATGAGTCCGGAGGCGCCGGAAGAGGCGATCCAGGCCTTCCGTCACGCCTGGGGCCTCGATCAGCCGATCTGGATCCAGTATATCGATTATTTCACAGCCATCGCGCAGGGCGACCTCGGCGTGTCGTTCCGAGACGGAAGGCCTGCGCTGCAACTGGTCGCGGAGCGAATTCCGGCGACCCTGATCCTGACCATCCCCGCTCTGCTGCTCAAGATCTGCGTGGGCATCCCCGCCGGCATCCATGCCGCCCTGCATCGCAACTCCACCACCGATCGCCTGGTGATGGCCGCGGCCGTCGCAGGCTTCACCGTGCCGAGCTTCGTGCTCGGCCTGCTGCTGGTGCTGCTGTTCGCGGTGCAACTCGGCTGGCTGCCCTCCGGCGGGCAGGAAAGCTGGCGCTCGATGATCCTGCCGGTGATCACGCTGGGCTTCGGTGGCGCCGGCGTGCTGGCGCGCTTCACCCGCTCGGCGATGCTGGAGGTGCTGGGCCAGCCTTATATCCGCACAGCGCTCGCCAAGGGCGTGCCGTGGCACCGGGTTGTGCGCGGCCACGCGCTGCCCAATGCTGCGATCCCGACCGTGACGGTCGTCGGCTTCATGGTCGGCTCGCTGATCGCCGGCGCCGTGGTGGTGGAGAGCGTGTTCTCCTGGCCTGGTGTGGGCCGCTTGCTCGTGGTTTCGGTGTCCAACCGTGACCTTGCCGTGGTGCAGTGCATCTTGCTGCTGGTGGCCAGCACCATGGTGGTCTCGAACCTGATCGTCGATCTTCTGTATGGCGTGCTCGACCCGCGGCTGCGGGCCGGCGCGTCCGGAGGGCATTGAGATGTCTGTCACAACAGCGCCCGTTGCCGGCAGCATTGGTGCCACACGCCGCAAACGCACGAAAGTGCCTGTTCTAGTCATCGTCGCGCTGACCTGGATCCTCGGCATTATCCTCGTGGCTCTGCTGGCTGACTATCTGCGTCCCTATGGCATCACAACCCTCGACCTGCGCTCGCGCCTGCAACCGCCAGCAGGCTTCGGCGGCACCGTCCGCCACCTGTTCGGCACCGACGAGCTGGGACGAGACGTCACATCACGTCTCGTCGTCTCGATCCGCATTTCGCTGATGATCGCAATCGGCGCCACCGTGATCGCCGCTGTGTTCGGCACCACCATGGGCTTCCTCGCCGCGCATTTCCGCGGCTGGGTGGAACAGTTCGTGCTGATGCTGATCGACTTCCAGGCCAGCATGCCGTTCCTGATACTCGCCCTCTCCGTGCTCGCGTTCTTCGGCAACGCGCTTGGCCTCTTTGTCGTGCTGATGGGTCTTTACGGCTGGGAACGCCACGCCCGCATCTCCCGCGGCCTCGCCATCGCCGCCAACGCCCAAGGCTACGCAGCGGCCGTCCGCCAGCTCGGCGCCAAGCCACTGCGCATCTATCTGGGCCATGTCCTGCCCAACATCGCCTCCACCCTCATCGTCTCTGCCACACTGTCGTTTCCCGAGGTCGTGCTGCTCGAAAGCGGTCTCTCCTTCCTCGGCCTCGGTGTGCAGCCGCCCATGACCTCGCTCGGCAACATGGTCGGCTACGGCCGCGAATACCTGACCCGAGCCCCCTGGATCCTGTTGGCACCCAGCACCGTGATCGTGCTGACAACCCTCTCGGTCAGCCTCGTCGGCGACTGGCTCCGAGACCGGTTGGACCCGACGTTGAGTTGAACGAAGACGCCTTCCGGTCGAACAATTTTTCAGTATCTCTTATAAGGCAGGAACTTCCCGCTCATCGTCAGCTTGACGCGGTCGCCCTTTTGGTCGGGCTGGCGTTCCAGGGTCATATCGAAATCGATGGCAGACATGATGCCGTCACCGAATTCCTCGTGGATCATGTCTTTCCACGTGGTGCCGTAAACCTGGATCAGTTCGTAAAAGCGATAGATCAGTGGATCGGTTGGGACGGCGGTGGGCAGAGAGCCGCGATAGGGGGCTTCGGCAAGGAGCTCTGCTTCTTCGTCAGTCAGGCCGAACAGGGTCTGGGTCTTGGCTGCGGTTTCCTCGGTCATGGACATCTGGCCGAGGCAGGCGGCCGCGGTCCAGACCGGAGCGTGGCCGAGTTTGGCGGCGATGTCGGACCATTTCCAGCCATGCTGCTTCTTGATCTTGAGCAGCTTGCGGCCGAGCTCGGTCTTGGCGTCGTTCATGCGGGCACTCTTTCTCGTTGTTCGTGAAAATCGGAAGGGCGAATTTCGGGCACGTCTCGCCCTGTCCAGCCTGGGGGCTGCTGGCCGGCCAGCAGTCTGGAGCGTGTCACCAGGAAGTCCACAATGTGGTTGCGCAGTGGGTAATAGCCGGGCTGGCGGTGCAGATTGGCCCGGTCGCGCGGGCGCGGCAGCGTGTTGATCACGATCTCGGCAAGCCAGGCGTCGGGCCCGTTGGTCATCAGCAGGATGCGATCGGCGAGCAGGATGGCCTCATCCACGTCATGCGTGATCATGAAGGCGGTCTGTCGCCCGCCGCCGACCAGGCCCGAGACCTCGTCCTGCAGGGTGCCACGGGTAAGGGCGTCGAGTGCTGAAAACGGCTCGTCCATCAGCAGCAAAGCGGGTTCGAGGGAGAGGGCGCGAGCAATGCCGACCCGTTGCTTCATGCCGCCGGACAGTTCGGCGGGTTTTTGGGTGGCGGCGTCTTTGAGGCCGACGGTGGCCAGTGCGGCGCGGGCCTGGATCTCGATCTGGGTTCGGGACCAGGTGGGGTGGCGGCTGCGAAGCGCGAACGCGACGTTGCCGAGGGCGGTGAGCCAGGGATAGAGGGCGTGGGACTGGAAGATCACCGCACGGTCGAGCGAGGGCCCGGCGGTCTCGTGCCCGTCCATCACCAGCACGCCGGCATCAGGGGCTTCGAGGCCCGCCAGGATGTTGAGGATGGTGGTCTTGCCGCAGCCGGAATGGCCGATGAGGCACGCGAACTCGCCGCGATCGATGCCGAAGGAAAGGTCGCGGAACACCGGGCGGGCGCCGTAACTGCGCGCGATGGCTTCAACGGAGAGCCAGGAATGCGCCATCACTCGCGCCACGCGACGGACGTGGCGGCTGCGGCGAGCGCGCGATCCAGTGCCATGCCGACCACGCCGATCAGCAGGATGCCCATCAGGATGTCCGCCAGAGAGAGGTTGTTCCACTGGTTCCACACGAAATAGCCAATGCCGGTGCCGCCCACGAGCATCTCGGCGGCAACGATCACCAGCCAGGCGATGCCGATCGAGATACGCATGCCGGTGAAGATCGTCGGCGCCGCCGCCGGCAGGATCACGCGCAGGGCGCGACGGAGCGGACCTACTTCCAAGGTGCGTGCGACGTTCAGCCATTCACGGCGCACGCCTGAGACCCCGAAGGCGGTGTTCACCAGCATCGGCCAGACGGAGCAGATAAAGATGACGAAGATCGCCGATTGGTCGCTGTCCTTGATGGTGTAAAGGGCCAGCGGCATCCAGGCGAGCGGGCTGATCGGCTTGAGCACCTGGATGAACGGGTTGAGCGCAGCACCCATTAGCGGCGACATGCCGATCAGGAAGCCCAGCGGGACTGCCACGATCATCGCGAGCCCGAAGCCCAGCAGCACGCGGCCGAGCGAGTAAGCGAGCTGGATGCCTATGCCCTTGTCGTTCGGCCCGTGGTCGTAGAACGGATCCCGGATCGCCTGGACGAGTTTTGCCGCGACGTCGAGCGGCGTTGGGATCGCGGATTTGCCGGCGGTGGCCTGCAGCCCCATCAGCTTGGCGTATTCCGGGTCCATCCCAGCGGCTGGCTGCGTGTCGTGCACCGAAATCTGCCAAACGCCCAGTAACAGGGCGAGCAGCACGATCGACAGGAAGGGGGCGGCGAACCTTGTCATGTCAGACGTGCTTGATCGGGAAGCTCGCCAGGTAGGCTTCGGGGGTCGCGGGGTCGAACGCCTTGCCCATCACCACGAAGGTCTTGGTGTTTGCCGCGGGGGCCGCAAGGCCGAGCGCCGTCATCTGCTTGCGGGCGTCGGTGGCCAGCATCACCGATTTTGCGACCTGGGCGTAATCGACATCGCCCTTGAGCTGCCCCCAACGTTTCATCTGGGTCAGGATCCACACGCCGAAGCTCTCCCAGGGGAACGGGTCGAAGCCGGCGCGAAGCGGCTGGCGCACGACATTGCCGAGACCGTCGGCGAAGATGCCTGTCAGCGCCTGCTCGACCACAACCGGCGGCTGATTGAGATAGTTGGTCGGTGCGATGGCGTCCGCAATCTGCTTGCGGTTCTCGGCCTTGTTGGCAAAGCCGGTGGCATCGATGATCGCCTGGGTGAGGGCCAGGAAGGTGTTGGGGTTCGCCTGGGCGAACTCGGCCGAGGAGCTGAAGGAGCAGCACGGATGCCCGTCCCACAGCTCGCGCGAGAGGATGTGGATGAAGCCCACGCCGTCGAACACGGCGCGCTGGTTCACCGGGTCCGGCCCCAGGAAGCCGTCGATGTTGTCGGCGCGGAGATTGGCGACCATCTCGGGCGGCGGGATCACACGGAGCTGCACATCGCTGTCCGGATCGAGGCCGGCTTCGGCAAGGTAGTAGCGCAGCAGATAGTTGTGCATCGAATAGTCGAACGGGATGCCGAAGCGCATGCCCTTCCAGGTCTTGGGGTCGCGTCGGTCCTTGTGCTTCACGGCAAGCGTGATGGCCTGTCCGTTAATGTTCTCGATCGCCGGGATCTGCCAGCTTTGCTTCACCGATCCGAGGCCGAGCGAAATGGCGATCGGCATCGGGCTCAGCATGTGGGCTGCGTCATATTCGCGGTTCAGCGCCTTGTCGCGCACGATCGCCCAGCCGGCGGTCTTGATGACCTCCACGTTGAGGCCGTGCTTCGCATAGAAGCCCATCGGCTGCGCCATGATGATCGGCGAGGCGCAAGTGATCGGGATGAAGCCGATCTTGAGGTTGGGTTTTTCGAGCCCCTTGGGGGCGTCCTGGGCCAGCGCGGTGGCGGATGCGAGCGGGAACAGCTCGGCCAGGGCGGCGGCGGCCGTGGTGGCACCAACAGCCTTGAGGAAGCGGCGGCGCGAGGTCGCTTTCGGGAAGGCCGCGCGTAGCACCGCGGTGTTAACGATCTGGGCCATGCGGTCGGCCCCTTGAAGCTGGCTCACACCGCCATGGGCCGCGCAGCCGCAGCCATCGGAATGGGTGGCGGAGGGATCGAACGGGTCGCAGATCAGAGGCATGCAGGGTTCCTTGAAAAATCCGCCACCCGCCGGACCGGTCCGGCGCGTGGCGATTGGCGCGATCAGTCGGCCGCGAGCGCGGTGTCAGGCTTAGCAAAGGGCAGGCCAGCTTCGATCGGCAGTTCCGGCATGCGGCTCCACTCGTTCCAGCTGCCGAAATACATCCGCACGTCCTTGATGCCCGCTTCCTTGAGGGCAACCAGGGTGTTGGAGGCGCGGGCCCCCTTGAAGCAATACAGGAACACCGGCGTTTCCGGCGTGACGCCGACGGTTGCGCACTCGGCCAGGATCTCGTCCTTGGACTTGAACACAGGGCCTGACGCCGACGGCTTCATCATGCGGTACCACTCCAGCCAGCGCGCGCCAGGAATGCGGCCCTTGCGCGGGGCGAAATCTGGACCGTAGGGAGAGGAGGAGGTCCCGACCCACTCATCGACATCGCGCACATCGACCAGCGCCACGTCGCTGTCGCCGAGAGCAGCGAGCATCGTCTCGTAGTTGATGATCACATCCTGTCCGGTGTCCATAACAGGGAAGGTCTTGGGTTCGACCACCGGGACCTCGGTTGTGACAGACAGGCCCGCGGCCTTCCACGCCACCATGCCGCCATGAACGACCATGGCCTTCGGGTAGCCCAGGAACTGCATCAGAAAATAGCCGCGGCAAGACATACCGAAGCCCGAGTTCATGCTTTCCTCGATGAACACCGCCGTCTCGGCGCCGGACAGGCCGGCGGCGCCGAAATGGCGCGCGAAGGTCTCGCGCAGTTCCGTCACACCTTCGGGGGTGGAGGTAGCGAGGAAGGTGAACACCTCGAACAGGTTCACCGCCCCAGGCACGTGGCCGCTGGCGTAGGCGTCGGGGCTGCGGGTGTCGATCACCACCACATCCGAAGAGGGGATCATGGCGGCAAGTTCGGCAGGCGAGATCAGGACCTTGTCTGACATGCGATACGCTCCTGGTTGCGGGATGGGTTCAGGCGGGCAGAGACAGGCGCAGACCGTCCAGCTCCAGGGTCAGCCGGATCTGGCAGCTGAGGCGCGAGGTCGCGGTGAGGGTGAAGACCGTGTCGAGCATGGCCTCCTCGTCATCGCTGATGGGCAACAGGCGATCGGCCCATACGGGGTCGACCACCATGTGGCACGTGGCGCAGGCAAGTGATCCGTTGCATTCGCCCGGCACGGGAAGATCGGCGGCACGGGCAAGCTGCATCACGCTGTCGCCCGGCTTGCCGGTGAGCACATGGGCAGCACCTGTCCGGTCGATGATGACAACACTGGGCATCAGTTCCGCCCCATCACGGCCAGTTCCTTGCGGAGATGGCGGATGGAAGGGGTGATGATCGCCACGAAATAACTCTCGCGCAGACGCCGGTTGACCGGCGATCCGTGCAGATAGCCGCGCGAGCCGGCATGCAGCAGGGCGGCCTGGGCGGCGTCCAGGGCGAGCTCGCTGGTGCGCAGCCGCGCGGTCAGCACCGCCCGCATCTGCTCGGGCGCTGTCTCGGTGGGGGTGGCGGCGAGATGCAGGATCTCGGATTGCAGCAGGTCGCGCGCGTCCTCGAAATACGATACGCCCTTTTCGAGGTATTGGTTCACATGGCCGTGGGTGCGGTTGCTCTCCGCCATCAAGCCGATGCAGGCCTCGATCACGCCAAGGCCCATGCCGGTCTGCAGCAGGATGAGGCCGGGCTTGATGCGCTTGACCATGTCGCTGACCGGATCGGCCAGCATCATGTCGTCCGCGATGAAGGCGCGGCGGAACAGCACGGAATACGTGCCGGTGCCTTCGAGGGCGATGAAGCGGGCGTTCTGGCGGATCTCCACACCAGGCTGGCCGCATTGCACCATGGCGAAGAACTGGTGGGCATCGTCATCCGCGTCCTGCATCACGGTGCCGAACCAGTGACCGTCGCCGAGGTTGGAGACCCAGGGAAGCACGCCGGAGACGACGTAGCCGCCGTCTGCACGCTTCGCCTTGAGCTTGAAGCCCTCGATGCCGGAGAAGGTCTTGAGCGGATTGGACATGCCGGTGCCCGCCATGACGGCGCCGCTGGCGATCTCCGGCTGCAGCCGCGCGCGCAGCGCCGTGTTGGCCGTGTGCTCCAGATACCAGCCGCTGGCGTCCTGGCACCAGGTGCAGAAGGCGGTGGACATGCACTCGGCGCCAACGGCGGCCATCGCCTGGATGGCGGCGCCAAGATCGGGGCGGGCCAGCATTGTGGCACCTGCGAGATGGGCGGAGAACAGGCCATCCTGCCCCAGCGCCCGCATTGTCTGACGGGGGTATAGGCCGTCCTGGTCGATGCTTTCGACCAAGGACGGCAGATCGGCCCGGGCCCGCACGCTGATGCCGGCCAGCAAGGCTGTCCGGTCCATCGCAGGCGCGTGGGCTTCTGCGTGCGCGAGCCCGGTCTGCATCAGAGGCCCTCCACCTGGACGCCCACGGGCTTCATGAAGGTGTTGGCAACCGGAGACCACTTTGTGGCGTGGACGATCAGCGCGTCGAGCTCTTCCTTGGGCGCATCCGCCTCGAGATCGACCTTCACGCGGACAGCGTCAAAGCCAACGGGCTTGGGGGAGGTGTCACCGGTGCCCCAGACGGCGGTGATGTTGATGTCCGCCTCGAGCTTCAGTTCGAGCTTGCGGATGACGATCTTGCGCGAGACGGCATTGGCGTGGATCCCGACGGCAAGGCAGGAGCCGAGGGCGGCAAGCGATGCCTCCGAGGGGTTGGGCGCGGTGTCATCCCCCAGCAATCCCGGCGGCTCGTCCACGATATAGGGCGGCAGGTCGCGGATCATGTTGAGGTGGCGAAAGCGCCCTTCGGCGATGGTGGTGCATTTGAGCGTCTTGATCGCCTGCGGATTGGCGCGGCCCTTGGCGATGAGGTCTTCCAGCCCGGTCCGGTCGATCGGCGCCAGGCAGCCGATCATGGCAGTGGCGGGGGCGGAAGGGGGGTTGGTGGTGACGGCATCACTCATAAGCAACTCCTGCGGCGTGGCGCGTTGGCGCGCATCGGGATCGGACAGACCGTTCTGTCTGTGGTGTTATTCCCAAGAACCGTGCCAGTGAGGACGATCTCGGCCGTATCGCTGCGCCAGAGCGGATTGACGCGGCGTCCGGCGTCGGTGCGTTATTTGCGTTGTGTGGCAGCCGGCCGTGTGTGGCTCCGGGTGCCGCAGAAAGAGCGTGAGTTGCGCAATATGAATGTGCATATGCCCATATTTCGGGCGATCGAGTGGGGACGATGAAACAAGCTGCTCAAGATCTCGCCGCCGTTCCGCTGGCCGGCGCCGAGCCTGCCGAAAATCTGTCCGCCTCCGAACGAATTTTGGGCGCAGCGCGCGACCTGTTCTGCAGCCAGGGGATCCATGCCACAGGGATCGACCGGATTCTGGCTGTGGCCTCGGCATCAAAGATGTCGCTTTACACCCGCTTCGGGTCGAAGGACGCGTTGCTCCGCGAGGTTCTGCTGCGCGAGGGTGCGGATTGGCGGGCGGGGTTCTTTGCCGCGGTGACGCAGGGGGAGCCGGACCCGGTTGCGCAGCTGCGCCGCGTGATCCCGACCTTGGCGGCGTGGTTTCACGGCGGGCGGTTCCATGGCTGCGCTTTCATGAACGCGACGGCCGAGCACGCCATGGCTGAGCCGGTGCTTCGGGACCTCGCTTCGGATCATCACCGGCAGATCCTGGCGTTCCTGGAGGAGCGCACGCGGGCTGCCTCATTTGCCGAGCCCGGACTGGTGGCGCGGCAGGTGATGCTGATCATCGACGGCGCGACCGCAGCGCTGATGGTGACCGGGGATGCGAAGGTGCTGGAGATTTCGGCACGGACGTTGGACGCGGTGCTGGAGCAGGCCAGGGCTTCGGCAGGTTGAAAGGCGCGGCACCCATCTTGCTGCACCTGCTCCGCTCTGCCGCCGCCCTGTACTTCAGGGTGCAGCGCCGCGGCAGGGCCGGAGTGGTTGTGGATGAACCTGCGGGTGCTGTTGATCGATGACAACGCCGAGCGGGCCGCGGCCGTCACCGCCGGATTGACGGCCGATGGCTGCACGGTCGCAGCCCTTATCCCCGATCATGCCGATCTTGTCGCGCAGGTGCGCGCCGCCCGCGCCGATGTGATCGTGTGCGACCTCGACCATGCCTCGCGTGACGCCATTGAGAGCATGCGCGCCCTCAACCGCGACGAGCCGCGCCCGGTGGTCATGTTCGTGGATCACGCCGACCCTGCCAGCATCGCGGCTGCGATGGAGGCGGGGGTGGCCGCCTATGTCATCGAGGGGCTGCAACCCGGCCGGGTGCGCGCTGTGATCGATGTGGCAGTGGCGCGGTTCCGGGCTTACCAGGCCTTGCGCGCCGAGCTTGCCGAGGCGCGCAAGGCCTTGAGTGAGCGCAAGCTCATCGAACGGGCCAAGGGTGTGCTGATGCAGACACGCCGGATGAGCGAGGAGGAGGCCTATCGCGCGCTGCGGCGGCTTGCGATGGACCAGGGCAGGCGTCTTGCGGACGTTGCGGACAGCGTGATCGCGCTGGCCGGACTGCCTCTATGATAGGCAAAATCATCGATTTCGGGCAAAAGACCTATTTTTAATCTTTCCGTTTACAAGCGCCCCTCCGAAAATGCCTCATCGGTGGGCCGATCCGGTTGGTACGAAGCTTGCTTGTCACTCAAGGTCTGGTTTCCTGGCTCGCGCCAGGCCGTGCCCATCAATGGCGATGGAGCACGCGTCAGTCCCCCGTCCTTTCAGCGGTCCAATGGCGGCCCGCTCCCAACCCACACGCGCCCCCGGCACGTGGGAGGAGCCCGCTCACGTGACCCTGGCCGACCCGCAGACCCTTGAGCCAGCGCGAACCGCGCGCATTCCGGCAAACGCCGCGATCACGCTGGGCTTCGTTCCGCTGACCGACGCTGCCCCATTGCTGGTAGCGGACGCGCTGGGCCTGTTCGCGCGGCATGGACTGCGGGTCGGGCTCAGCCGCATGCAGGCCTGGTCGGCGATGCGCGACCGGATCGCCTTCGGCGCTCTGGATGGCGGGCAGATGCTGTCGCCCATGCCGATCGCCGCCAGCCTCGGACTGGCCCAGGCGCCGACCGGGCGCGCGATGGCGGGCGGCCCCCCGCTCGCCGTGGTCGCCACCCTCGCGCGCCACGGCAACACCATCACCCTGTCCGACGCGCTGATGAACGAGATGACCTCAGCCGCCCCCCACCTTGCCGCGATACGCCCGTTGCCCGCCGCAGCCCTGGCCCTGGCCCTCGCCGCCCGCCGCACAGCAGGGCGCACGCCCCCCACGCTCGCGGTCGTCTACGCCTATTCGTCCCACACCTATCTGCTGCGCCACTGGCTCGCCGCAGGCGGCATCAATCCCGAGCGCGATGTTCGTCTGGTTGTCGTGCCCCCGCCCAAGGTGGCCGAGGAACTGGCGAACGGCCGCATCGACGGCTTCTGTGCCGGCGAGCCGTGGGGGTCGCGCGCTGTCGATCTGCGGTGCGGGCGTATCGCGCTCACCACCGCCGATATCTGGCGCGATCACCCGGAAAAGGTGCTCGCCGTCAGCGCCGCCCGCCTCGCGCAGGACCCGGCCGAGATCGAGATGCTGGTCGCATCCATCATCGAGGCCGGGATCTGGCTGTCCGAACCCGGCCATCTGGAGGACGCGACGCGCATCGTTCATGATCACGCGCTGCCGGATGTGCCGCGCGAAATCATCGCCCTTGCCTTGTCCCGCCGCCTCGTGATGGCGCCGGACGAAGCCCCCACCGCCGTTCCCGGCCTGCAGTTCCACCCGGATGCAACGTATCCGCACCCCGAGCATGGCGCCTGGTGGGCCCGACAGATGCAGCGTTGGGGTCAAGTCGACACCTTCCCAGCCAACCTGGCCGCCGCCATCTGGCGACCGGACATCTGGCAGCGCGCAGCCCCACTCGCCGGCATCGCACCCGTTCCCCCCGCCCTTCCTGCCCTACCTGGAGACCTGACCCCATGACCAGAACCACCGCTGGCCTTACCCGCCGCAATGCGCTGGGCGCCACGGCAGCCCTGCTGACCGCCGCCCGCCTGACCCTGCCCCGCGGCGCCCTGGCCGCAACCGGCGCTGAAACCACCAAGGCCACCCTCGGCTACATCGCGCTCACCGACGCAGCGCCCCTGATCGTGGCCAAGGAGCGCGGCCTGTTCGCCAAATACGGCATGCCCGATGTCGAGGTCGTGAAGCAGGCGAGCTGGGGCGGCACGCGCGACAACCTCGTGCTCGGCGGCGGCGCCGGCGGGATCGATGGCGCGCACATCCTCACACCGATGCCGTATCTGCTTCAGGCCGGCAAGATCGTGCAGAACGGCCAGACCGTGCCGATGGCGATCCTCGCTCGCCTCAACGTCAATGGCCAAGGCATCAGCGTCGCCAAATCCTATCTCGCCTCCAGCGCCCGGCTGGATGTGGCGCCGCTCAAGCCGATCTTTGCCGGCAAGTCCGACATCAAGGTCGCCATGACCTTCCGCGGCGGCACCCATGACCTGTGGCTCCGCTACTGGCTCGCCGCCGGCGGCATCGATCCGGACAAGGACGTCCAGACTATCGTCGTCCCCCCGCCGCAGATGGTGGCCAACATGAAGGTCGGCACCATGGACGCGTTCTGCGTGGGCGAACCGTGGAACGACCAACTTGTCCACCAGTCGCTCGGCTACACCGCCTGCGTCACCGGCGAGATCTGGAAGAACCATCCCGAGAAGTCGCTCGGCATGCGAGCGGACTGGGTGGCGAAAAACCCCAAGGCGGCCGAGGCCCTCACCGCCGCCGTCATTGAGGCGCAGCTTTGGGCGGATCGGCTGGAGAACAAGGAGGAGCTTGCGGCGATCCTTGGGAAGCGCGCCTGGTTCAACGTGCCGCCGGCCGACATCCTGCCGCGCTCCAAAGGTGACATCGACTACGGCGATGGCCGCCACGCCGCCGGCAGCGATCTGCGCATGAAATTCTGGGCCGATCACGCCAGCTACCCGTTCCAGTCGCACGATCTCTGGTTCCTCACCGAAGACATCCGCTGGGGCGTGCTCGGCCAGGAGACGAATACCAAGGCGATGGTCGCAGCCGTCAACCGCGAGGACATCTGGCGGAGCGCAGCAACCCTTGCCGGTGTGGCCGCATCCGACATGCCCGTCGGCACCTCCCGCGGGGTCGAGACGTTCTTCGACGGCAAGGTGTTCGATCCGGCCAACCCGGCCGCCTGGCTCGCCGGCCAGTCCATCAAGAAACTCCAGGCCTGAGGACCAGACCATGAGCAGCACCCTTCGCAGCCTGGCGCTGGCCCCCTCAGGTACAGGCCCACAACCCCGCGCCGGTCTCGCCTGGCTCGGGCGCACCGCCTATGCCTGGGGGCGGGACATCCTGCCGCTGGCCGTGATGCTGGTGCTGATCATCGGCGTCTGGCAGATCGCAGCCGACCGGCCGTCCTCTTCCCTGCCCGCGCCCAGCAAGATCTGGACAGATTCGCGCGAGCTGATTCTCCACCCGTTCTATGACCGCGGCGGGCTGGACAAAGGCCTCGGCCTGCATCTGTTCGCCAGCCTCAAGCGCGTCGCCCTCGGCTTCAGCCTGTCCGCCATCGTGGGCATCGCGCTCGGCATGCTCGTCGGCACATCGGCGATCGCCATGCGCGGGCTCGATCCGATCTTCCAGGTGCTGCGCACCGTCCCGCCGCTCGCCTGGCTGCCGCTGGCGCTTGCCGGCTTTCGCGAGGCCCAGCCGTCTGCGATCTTCGTCATCTTCATCACCGCCATCTGGCCCGTGATCATCAACACCGCCGTCGGCGTCCGCAACGTGCCGCAGGACTATCGCAACGTCGCCCGTGTCATCCGCCTGCGCGGTGTCGGCTACTTCGCCAAGATCGTTCTGCCGTCCGCCGCCCCTTACATCTTCACCGGGCTGCGCATCGGCATCGGACTGTCCTGGCTCGCGATCGTTGCGGCCGAGATGCTGATCGGTGGCGTCGGGATTGGGTTCTTTATTTGGGACGCCTGGAACAGCTCCAATATCTCCGACATCATCGTGGCCCTCATCTACGTCGGGCTTGTCGGTTTTGTTTTGGACCGGCTAGTGGCAGCAGCAGGAAATATGGTCACGCGAGAGAAATAAGCAGTTCTTTCTTGAAAGAAAGAAACAAAGAACTTTTCAACCGCAAGGCAAACAAAATGAACAGCTTCCTCGCTATCTCAGATGTCTCCATCAGCTTTAACCCGGGCGCGCCGGCGGTGCTGAGCAACGTCGATCTCAACGTCTCCAAGGGCGAATACATCGCCATCATTGGCCATTCGGGCTGCGGCAAATCCACCCTGCTCAACATCGTGGCGGGGCTGATCCAGGCATCCCAGGGCGGCGTCGTGCTCGATGGGCGCGAGGTCAACGAGCCCGGTCCGGATCGCGCCGTGGTGTTCCAAAACCACTCCTTGCTCCCCTGGCTGTCCTGCCGCGAGAACATCCGCCTCGCCGTCGATCAGGTGTTTTCGGGCAAGAAGACCAAGGCCGAGCGCTGTGACTGGGTCGATGAGAACCTCGGCCTCGTGCGCATGCTCCCCCACGCCGACAAGCGGCCGGCCGAAATCTCCGGCGGCATGAAGCAGCGCATCGGCATCGCCCGCGCGCTCGCCATGCAGCCCAAGGTGCTGCTGCT
>CAIQQQ010000098.1 GCA_903873995.1 uncultured Rhodospirillales bacterium | reverse complement strand
GCCGGTCGTAGTCAAGGAGATCAAGGCGGACCCCACGCTGCGCATGGAGCTGTGGCCGTCCACCAAGGTCACTTACCTTACGATGAATGTCCGCCCGAAGCTTGCCGATGGCAGCGCCAACCCGCTGTCCGATCTCAAGGTGCGCCAAGCGCTGAACTACGCTGTGAACAAGGATGCGGTGATCGCCATCACCACCCAGGGCCTGGGCATTCCCATGACCTCGTTCATGAGCAAGAGCACCCCGCTGCACCATAGCCAGACGCTGTACAAGGCCGATGTCGCGAAGGCGCGCGCGCTGCTGGCCGAAAGCGGCTTTGCCAAGGGCTTCGAGGTCAGCTGCATGATGGTGGCCGGCAATGTGGACAGCACCAACTACCTCACCACCATCCAGCAGATGTGGGCGCCGCTGGGCGTGAAGCTGAAGATCGAGCAACTCGATAACCCCACGCTCACCAAGCGTTATCGTGCCGGCGATTTTTCGTTGCGCACCGCAAGCTGGACGGATGACATCTCGGACCCGAACGAGATCACCAGCTACTTCGCGTATTTCCCCAACATCGGCAGCCTGCACTCCGGCTGGGACAACAAGAAGGTCAACGATCTGTTCCTCGCCAGCCAGGAAGAGGTGGTGCCTGCCAAGCGCGCCGCACAGTACAAGGACATCCAGGAGATCTACGCGGCCGAGGCGCCGATCCTGTTCCTGTACGAGTCGCCTTATCCGGTCGCTTTCCGCAAGAACGCCATGGGCTTCGTGCAGATCCCGCTGGGCAATAACCTGTTTGAGGGCGCGTATCTGGCAGGCTAGGCCGCTTCGTTGAACAAAGGCACGTGGCTGCTGGGGCGGTTGGCGCAAATCGTCCCCAGCTTTGTGTTCATCGGGATCGTGGTGTTCGTGCTGGCGCGGCTGTTGCCGGGAGATCCGGTGTCAGCCGTGCTGGGCGACCACGCGACGGACGCGACGGTGGCGCGCATCACGGCACAGCTCGGGCTAGACCGGTCGATCCCGGTGCAGCTTCTCCATTTTTTGGGCGGGGTTGTGCAGGGAGAGTTCGGTACCTCGATCGCCTATCGCATCCCGGTGTCGCGCCTGATCCTGGAGCGGCTGCCGGCGACGCTCATTCTCACCGGGCTGTCCATGGCGATCGCGCTGGCGCTGGCTGTGCCGCTGGCGTTCATCGCGGCCCTTAAGGCCAACCGCTGGCCCGATCTGCTGATCCGCGGCGTTTTTCAGGTCGGGCTGTCCACGCCGATCTTCTATGTCGGGCTGCTGCTCCTGACGGTACTTGCGGCGTGGGCGCATCTGTTTCCTGTGGGCGGCTATGGCGAGGGTTGGGGCGAGCATCTGTGGCACCTGTTCTTGCCGGCACTCACCCTGGCGCTGAGCTTTGCGGCCGTTCTGATGCGCAGCCTGCGCGGGGCGGTTCTGGATGTGATCAATGCCGAGTTCGTGGATTTCGCGCGCGCGAAAGGGCTACGGGCGCGCCTTGTGCTGGGGCGGCATGTGCTGCGCAACGCGCTGATCGCAACCGTGAGCCTGGTGGGGCTGCAGGTCGGCTCGCTGCTCGGCGGTGCGGTGATCACCGAGAGCGTGTTCGCTGTGCCGGGTGTCGGACGGTTGATGGTGGAGAGCATCTTCGCGCGCGATTATCCGGTGATCCAGGCGCTGACCCTGGTGCTCGCGGTGTTCGTCTCGCTCGCGCTGCTGGCGACCGACATCGTGCAGATGTGGCTTGATCCCCGGGTCGGCAAATGAGGGTCTGGCTGCCGCTCGGCGCGGGGCTGCTCATTCTCGCAGCACTCCTGGTGATGGCCGCCGTGCCGGACCTGCTGACACCCTACGACCCGCTGGGCTTTGATTACGAGGCGCTGCTGGCCGAGCCGTCACCCGCGCATCTGTTCGGCACCGACCAGTTCGGCCGCGACATCCTCAGCCGCACCATCGCGGCCAGCCGCATCGATCTGCAGATTGCGGTGTTCGCCATGGTCGGGCCGCTTTTGATCGGCTCGGTGATCGGCCTGCTGGTCGGCTGGTTCGGAGGCTGGGCCGACGCGCTGTTCGGCAGGCTCGCTGATATCGTCGTCACCTTCCCGTTCCTGGTGCTGGTCATAGCGATTGTCGCTGTGCTCGGCCCGGGGCTGATCAACATGTATATCGCCGTCGCCTGCGTGGGCTGGGTGGTCTATGCCAAGCTCATGCGCGGCGAGGTGCGGGTGCAGCGATCGGCCGATTATGTCGCCGCCGGCCAGGTGCTTGGCTTCTCCACCGGCCGCGTGCTGCTGCGCCATGTGCTGCCCAACGCCGTGCGCCCTGTGCTGGTCTATGCGGTGACGGACATGGCACTCGCCATCCTGCTGGGCTCCTCGCTCGGCTATCTCGGCCTGGGCGCGCAGCCGCCCGAGGCCGAATGGGGCGTGCTGATCGCGGACGGCAAGAACTTCTTCACCACCGCACCTTGGATCAGCCTCGCGCCGGGTGTGGCGATCGTGCTGGCCGGCCTCGGCTTCTCACTGACCGGCGACGGGCTGCAGGCGCTGCTGGATGTGAAGCGATGAGCCTCGTGGTGCGCGATCTGCGGGTGGTGTTCGACACGCCGAAGGGTCCGGTCTGGGCGGTGGACGGCGTGGATCTGGAGGTCGCACCCGGCGCCGTGCTGGGTCTGGTCGGCGAAAGCGGCTCGGGCAAGTCCGTCACCCTGCGCGCCATCGCCCGGCTGTTGCACGCCAACGCGACCGTGTCCGGCGAGGTGCTTTGGGAGGACGAGGACGTGCTGGCCATGCCGCCTGATCGCCTGCGCCGGCTGCGCGGGGCGGAGATCGGCATCGTGTTCCAGGAGCCGATGGCCGCCCTCAACCCGGTGCTGACGATCGGCCTGCAGATCGACGAATCGCTGGAGGCACACACCGAGCTGGACACAAAGGGCCGTCGGGCGCGCGCTCTGGAGTTGCTCGATCTCGTAGGCATTGCGGCCGGCGGCGCGCGGCTTGGGCAGTATCCACACGAGTTCTCCGGCGGCATGCGCCAGCGCGCCATGATCGCCATCGCGCTGGCCAGCTCGCCCAAACTGCTGCTCGCCGACGATCCGACCACGGCACTGGATGTCACCATCCAGGATCAGATCCTGCGCCTGCTGCTGCGCCTCAAGGCCGAGCTTGGCATGGGGCTGGTGCTGGTCACGCATGATCTCGGCGTGGTGGCGCAGACCTGCGAGAGAGTGGCGGTGATGTATGCCGGGCGGGTGTGCGAGGCGGGGCCCGTGGCCAGCGTGTTTGCCTCCCCCCGCCACGCCTACACCCAGGCTTTGCTGCGCGCGATGCCCGGTGAGGGCGCCCGGGCCGGCGCCAAACTGGTGCCGATCCCCGGCCAGGCGCCGCGACTCGACAGGCCGGCCCAGGGTTGTGCGTTCCAGCCGCGCTGCACCGTATCGGAATCGGCCTGCGAAACCCGCCGCCCATCCATGGAAACAGACGGCGACCGGCGCTTTGCCTGCTACGCCGAGGCCCGGTTGTGAGCATCGTGCTGCAGGCCAACGCAGTGGAGCGCCGCTTCCCGGCGCCGCGCGGTCTTGCCGATCTTCTGCTCCGCCGCCCGATCCGCGCCGTGCATGCGCTGTCCGGCGTCAGCATCGCGATCGAGGCGGGCGAGACACTCGGCGTCGTGGGCGAAAGCGGCTGCGGCAAATCCACCCTCGCGCGCTGCCTGGTGCGCCTCATCGCGCCGGATGCCGGAGCGGTGATGTTCGAGGGCCAGGACATCGCCACCCTGCGCAGCTCGGATCGGCTTCGCTTCAACCGCGCTGTGCAGATGGTGTTCCAGGATCCGTTTGCCTCCCTCAATCCCCGCATGACCGTGGGCGCCGCTCTTGCCGAGGTGCTGCGCGTCCACAACATCGTGCCCGATGCGGACATCCCGGCCCGCGTGCTCGCGTTGCTGGATCAAGTACAGCTCCCCGCCAGCGCCGCCGGGCGCTACCCCCACGCCTTCTCCGGCGGCCAGCGCCAGCGCATCGGCATTGCCCGCGCGCTGGCCATGGAACCTCGCGTGATCATCGCGGACGAACCGGTCTCGGCGCTGGACGTCTCGGTCCAGGCGCAGATCGTGAACCTGTTCATGGAGCTGCAGGAACGCCTCGGCCTCGCCATCGTGTTCATCACACACGATCTGCGTCTGGTGCGCCACATGGCTCACCGCGTCGCGGTCATGTATCTCGGTCGCGTGGTGGAAACCGGACTCACCCATGACATTTTCGAAGCCCCGCGCCACCCCTACACCCGTGCGCTGATCTCCGCTGTGCCCAGCCTGATCCCCGGCCAGGCCCGCGCGGACGCGGTGCGCGGCGAACTGCCGAGCCCGATGGCGCCGCCACCCGGCTGCCCGTTCCATCCGCGCTGTCCGATCGTGATGCCCCGATGCGCATCGGATGCCCCGTCGCTGATCAACGGCGTTTCCTGCTGGGCGGCCGGCTGACGCCAGGCGGCCCTGGTCAGCTGAGTGCGGACAGGAGCACGGCCGCCGCCTGCGCGACATTCAGGCTTTGGACCGGTCCGGCGCCCGCAATGCGCACCTGGCGGCGGCAGCATTCGAGCACCGCCTGGGACACGCCGTTCTCCTCGTTGCCCAGCACCAGCGCGATCGGCCGGTCCCGCGGCAGGTCCGCCAGCGGCTGGGCGTCGCGGCCGAGGCTTGCGGCGACGGTGCGATAATGCGGCTCGATCGCGGCAAGCACCCGCGGCAGGTCACGGGTGCGGTACAGATCGAGCCATTCGAGCCCGCCTTCGGCCACGCGATACGCGGCGTCAGACGGCATGGCGTGGTTGAGGCCTTCGCCGATCAGCATCGCCTTCACTCCGAAGAACGCGGCGGAGCGGGCGATGGCGCCAAGGTTGTGCGGGTTGCCGATGCCGTCCAGCACCAGCAGCAGGCGGGTGCGCGGCGGGTTGTCGGTATCGAAGATGGTCGGCACGCGGGGCTTTGCCACAGCCACGATGCCGCCGTGATGGGGGGTGCCGGCGATGGTTTCGAGCTCGGCCTCGTCCACCATCCGGTAAGGTTTCCGTGCGGCGGCAAGCGCGGCGCAGAACGTTCCCACCGCATGCTTCATCATCGGCTGATAGAACAGGCGCTGCACCTCGCCAGGCCTGCGGGTGAACAGCGCGTCAACGGGTTTGAGGCCACAGATCGTGTCGGTCTTCATCGCGCTGGCTTCCGCTGACCCGGCCGGTCTGTCAACCTTGCGATCCCATGGACATCCCGATCCTCTATGCCGACGCGCATGTCGTCGTGCTCAATAAGCCGGCGGGCCTTGCCGTGCATCCGGGCCCTGGCGGCGGGGCGAGCGTGGAGGATATCTTTGCGAGCCTGTCGCGCCGGGCGGACGGGCCGTGGCTCGCACACCGGCTGGATGCGGACACAGCCGGATGCCTGGTGGTGGCGCTGCGCAAGACGCCGCTGCTGAAGCTGCAGGCGGCATTTGCGGCGGGCGCCGTGCGTAAGACCTATTGGGCGGTGGTTGAGGGCGAGGTCGCGGGCGAGGCAGGCACGATCTCAGCCCCTATCATCAAGCGGCCGCACTGGCAGGGCTGGGCGATGGCGGTGGATGCCAAGGGGCAGGAATCGATCACGGATTGGCGCGTGCTGGGACGGACGTCCGGGCAGACCTGGCTCGAGCTGTCACCACGGACGGGGCGGACGCATCAGCTGCGCGTGCATTGTGCCCATGGCGGCTGGCCGATCCTGGGCGATGCGCTGTACGGCACGGCCGGCCCGGGTCTGCATCTGCTGGCGCGGCGGATCGTTCTGCCGCTCGATCCGGTGATCGACGTCACGGCGCCGCCGCCGCTGGCCATGGTCGAGGCTTTGGCCGCTTGCGGTCGGAAGGAAGGCCTGCTTTTTTGAAGAAAAGAAGAAAATAAATTTTCATTACTGACAAGCGTACCTTCCGAAGGTGAAAATACAAATGATAAAAAGTTTTTGGTTCTGTTTTCAAAAAGAGCTACTTGCTCAGCCAATCAGAAACCAGCACCTGAACACCAGCGTCTCCGCCCAGGTCTGCCGCACCAGCCCCGGCATGCGCAAAGCTGCGATCCGGCAGAGCAGGCTGCGGCGTTGCAGGGCGTCATGCATCGCGGCCACCTCCCGCATCGCCTGCTCGCTCAGCAGCTCCGGCTGCTCCAGCAGGGCCGCCACGTGCTGGCGCAGCACCGCCATGAACACGCCGGGCCCGCGCCGCAGTGCCGCCACCCCGCGCCGCAGCCAGGAGCCGGGCGCGCCCACCAGATTGCCGCCGTGCTGGCGATACAGCACCACCGCCTCGCTGTCCTGCACCACGCGCCCGCCGGCGCCGGTGACCACCAGGTAGCACCACCAGTCATGCAAGGTGGCCGGCGATGGCCGGCTGGCCGCGACCAGCCGCGCCGCCTTGCGGTTGAGCATCATCGTGCAGCCGGTGGCGATGTTCTGGATCAGGGCGGCCGGAAACCCGCCGGCCTGGCCGGTCGCGGCCGACAGCCCGATCGGCTTCAACGCCGCGTCCACCAGCATCTGCCGCGCGCAATACAGCGCCGGTGTGTCTGGCTTCACATCGGACAATGCCGCGATGCCGCGTTCGAGCTTGCCGGGCAGCCACACATCGTCCTGGTCGGCGAAGGCCACGACATCTGCCTGCTCGAGCTGGGCCGCCACCGCCGCGATCAGGCCGTGGAAACTGGCCGTCACCCCAAGATGATCACCGGAGCCCACAACCTCCACACAGCGCCCCTGGCCGGCGCGCTCTGCGAACGCCACCATCACCGCGCGCGTGCGGTCCGATGATCCATCGTCGCGCCAGTAAAGCACCCATTGCTCATGCGTCTGTTGCAGCAGCGACTCAAGCTGGGCGTGCAGATACGGTTCCCCGTTGAACGTGGAGAGCAGGATGGCCACGCGCGGTTCAGACGAATCTCGAGACATCGTTCGGCTCTATACCGATTTAACGTGCGCCTTGCGTCACAGATTCCTGCGCCATGATCTCATCGACCACGGTTTCGAGACTTTCCGTCCAGACCGGCAGCCGCACGCCGAAAATATCCGCCAGCCGGCTGCAATCCAGGCGCGAATCGGCCGGGCGCTGAGCCGGCGTTGGCCAATCCGTGGTTGCGATCGGCTCCACCTCCGGCGGCTTCGCGCCATGGCGGGCGGCCGCTTCGAAGGTGGCGGCGGCCAGGCCGTGCCATGTCGTCTCGCCCGTGCCCGCGGCATGGAACACGCCGCGATAGGCCGGCTGCCAGCCACCGTTATCGATCCGCTGCACGATGGCCAGGATGGCGCGCGCCAGGTCGGGTGCCGCGGTCGGACAGCCGCGCTGGTCTGCCACAACGCGCAGGACCGGCGTCCGCTTGGCTGCAGCCAGCATCGTGCGGACAAAATTCTTGCCGGTGGCGGAATAGACCCAGGAGGTGCGCAGGATCACCGCCCGCGCTCCACTCTCCAGCACCGCCCGCTCGCCCGCGAGCTTGGTTTTGCCGTAGATCCCGGCAGGACTTGGCGGATCGGCCTCGACATAGGGCGCGCCCTTCGTGCCGTCGAACACATAGTCCGTCGAGATATGGATCAGCGCGATCCCGGCATCTGCGCAGTAGCGGGCCAGAATCTCGGGGCCATGATGGTTGGCCCGCGCCGCGGCGTCCGGCTCGCTCTCGGCCTTGTCCACGGCCGTGTAGGCGGCGGCGTTCACGATGATGCGCGGCGCCAGCCGGGCCAATGTCGCAGCGATCGCCGCTGGCGCATCGAAATCCAGCTCAGGCCGGCCGGCCAGCCGGATATCGTCGCCACCCAACGCTTGCAGCGCTGCGGCAAGCTGTCCGGATGTGCCGGTCACCAGAATTCGGCCCGTCATGTGCATCCCTCCAGGATCGTGCCCCAGGATCGCGCCCTAGCATCGGGCCACCGGCGATCCAGCGAAAAATCAGTCGAACCAGGGTTCGCAATCGGCGAGGCGCGGCAGCTCGATGTCCTTGTCCGACACGATCGCCTCACCCGGCTGCAGCGGCCAGGGCAACGCCAAAGCCGGATCGTTCCACACGACGCCCCGCTCTGCCGCGCGATCATAGGGCGCATTGACCTTGTAAAGCACGTCCGTTTCGGGTTCGAGCGCACAGAACCCATGCAGAAAGCCGTGCAGCACCCAAAGCTGCGCGCCATTCTCAGCCGACAGAATGGCGGCCACGTGCTGGCCATAGGTCGCCGAGCCGCGTCTGATATCCACCGCCACGTCCCAGATCGCGCCATGCAGCACGCGCACCAGCTTGCCCTGGGCGTTGGGCCCGATCTGGCAATGCAGCCCGCGCACCACGCCCTTGTGCGAGCGAGACTGGTTGTCCTGGATGAATTCAACGTTAAGCCCCGCCGCGGCAAGCTTCGCCCGGTTCCAGGTCTCGGAGAAGAACCCACGGCTGTCGGCAAAGCGCGGTGGCGTGATCAGCAGGACGTCCGGGATCGCCAGCCGCTCCACCTTCATGGTGCGTGTCCTTCCGCGAGCTGCATCAGCACCCGGCCCAGCTCGGTCTTACCCAGCGACCTCGCATGGCCGCGCAGCGCCTGTGCATCGATGAAGCCCATGCGGAACGCCACCTCCTCCGGGCAGCCGACCAGCATCCCCTGGCGGGCCTGGATGGTCTGCACGAAGGTGCCGGCCTGCATCAGGCTGTCCGGCGTGCCGGCATCGAGCCAGGCGCAGCCACGGCCGAGCTTCTGCACATGCAGCTTCCCGGCCTCCATATACATCCGGTTGAGATCGGTGATCTCGAGCTCGCCGCGCGCCGACGGCTTCACCGCGGCTGCCAGCTCCGTGACATGGCGATCGTAGAAATAGAGCCCGATCACCGCCCAGTTGGACGCGGGGGCGGCCGGTTTCTCCACAATGTCCAGCGCGCGGCCGGTGGCATCCATCGTCACCACGCCATACCGCTCGGGATCGGCCACGTGATAGGCGAACACCGTGGCCCCTTCCTCCTGCTGGGCAGCCTGCTGCATCAGCACCGACAGATGATCGCCAAAGATCAGGTTGTCGCCCAGCGCCAGGGCGCAGGCCTCGCCGGCCAGCCAGTCGCGCGCGATGTGGAATGCCTGCGCCAGACCCTCCGGCTTCGGCTGCTCGGCATAGGTGAAGGTGATCCCGAGCCGCGACCCGTCGCCCAGCAGCCTGCGGAACTGTGGCAGATCGGCGGGCGTGGAGATCACCATAATGTCGCGGATGCCGGCCAGCATCAGCACGGACAGCGGATAATAGATCATCGGCTTGTCATAGACCGGCAGCAACTGCTTGCTCGCGGCCAGCGTCATGGGGTGCAGGCGGGTGCCGGACCCGCCGGCCAGAATGATGCCCTTCATCACGCGGCGTCCTTCTTGTGGCCCAGCCGCTCGCCGCTGTAGCGCTTGGCCCGGATGCTCTCCCACCAGGCCCGGTTGTCCAGATACCAGTCCACGGTGCGCGCAAGCCCGTGCTCGAAATCATGGCCGGCTTTCCAGTCCAACGCCGCCTCCGCCTTGGACGGATCGATCTCGTAGCGGAAATCATGCCCAGGCCGGTCCGCAACGAACCGGATCAGCCGCGACCGCGGCCCGGCGGGATCCGGCACGCGCGCATCCAGTGCTGCACATATCGCATGCACCACCTGGAGATTGGTGCGCGGCTGGCGCGCCGAGATGGCATAGGTCTCACCGATTTTTCCGCGCTCCAGCACCAAGGTCAGCGCCTCGGCGTGGTCGTCCACGAACAGCCAGTCCCGCATGTTGGATCCGTCGCCGTAGACCGGCAGCTCGCGGCCCTCCAGCGCATTGAGCGTCACCAGCGGGATCAGTTTCTCGGGAAACTGCCAGGGACCGAAATTGTTCGTGGTGTTGGACACCAACGTCGGCAACCCGTACGTGTGATGCCACGCCCGCACCAGATGGTCCGACGCCGCCTTGCTCGCCGAATACGGGCTGCGCGGGTCATACGGCGTGGTCTCGTCAAACGGTGCATCGTTCGGCCCCAACGCGCCGAACACCTCGTCGGTCGACACATGGTGGAACCGGAACGTCGCCTTGCGCTCGGCAGGCAGCCCCGCCCAATAGGTCCGCGCCACGTCCAACAGGACATAGGTTCCCACAATGTTGCTCTGGATGAACGGCCCCGGCCCATCGATCGAGCGATCGACATGGGTCTCAGCCGCCAGATGCATCACCGCGTCCGGCTGGTGCGTTTCAAACGCCGCCGTCATGGCCGCGTGATCGGCGATGTCGGCAATCACGATCAAGTGACGCGGATGATCCAGACCGTCTTCCAACGCGTCGCGTGACGCGGCATAGGTCATCTTGTCGATATTGACGATATGATGGTCGGTTGCCCGTATCATGTGCCGGATCACGGCCGAGCCGATGAACCCGCACCCGCCAGTGAGCAAAATCCGCATCATAACCTCGAAAATGAAACAGCGGCGGCAAAATGGCACCGGGGCCGTGATGGAGCAACCAAGGTGCGAGACGTGTCTTCATGACAATTCGACATGGGCGGTCCTGCTTCGCAACGCCGACGCCCACCGCAACACATGTTGCACGTGACATCTCATCGTAAAAGCCTCATCCCACCTGGAACCGGCGCATTGTTCGATTGACCGGCGCAGCCTCGATCACCGCGGGCCATTCACGAAGGACATCTGCCTAACATGATCCCTGGCCTGACATGATCCCTGGATTGAGCAACGTCGCTGAAACCGGCCTGGCCGGCATGCTGACCCCGGCTGCCACGGAACTCACCACAGACATGTTGGCCAGCTTGTCGATGCTGGTGTTCGGCCCCGGCGACGCAGAACTCGCGCCCCTCGGCATCACCGTCGCCGGGCATCGAGACGTCACAATCGTCGTCACCGATCCGCATCGCCGCATCGGCAATGTCACCATCGAGGTCGCAAGCCCCGGCAACCTCATCTTGTTCGACAATCGCAACGCCGGCGGGCACCTGCACGCCAACCTCCGCATGCTTGGGCCCGATTGCGCCATGCTCTTCCACGGGCTCGGCGACGGCTATATCGGGCTGCAGGACATCTTCCTCCGCTCCCGCGGCCAGGTGCTGGTATGGGGCCGAGATGCGACTGCCGTCGGCCTCAGCATCGAACACGAAGGCACCGGCCGCACCCTGCTGATCGGCGACGATGCCCTCATCTCGTCCGGCGTGTGGATACGCAACCACGACATGCACGCCATCCACGACCTCCGCACCGGTGACCGCATCACCCGACCCCCCGTGGACACCGTCATCGAACGCCATGTCTGGATCGGACAGAATGCCCTCGTCCTCGGCTGCCAACGCATCGGCACCGGCGCCATCATCGGCGCCGCCGCCCTCGTCAAAGGCGTCGTCCCCACCTGCACCGCCATGGCCGGCGTCCCAGCCCGCATCATCCGAACCCACGTCAGCTGGGGCCGCGACACCAGCGGCATGACGGACACCGAGCGCGCGATTGTGACGGGATGTTAAAGTAAGGCCAGGGCAGAGCCCTGGCCTT
>CAIQQQ010000097.1 GCA_903873995.1 uncultured Rhodospirillales bacterium | reverse complement strand
TGGCCCTGACGGTGGCCACCGGCTTCGTCGTCGACGACGCCATCGTGGTGCTCGAGAACACCAGCCGCCACATCGAGCAGGGCATGGACCGCTTCCAGGCCGCGCTGCTGGGCGCCAAGGAGGTTGGCTTCACTGTACTGTCGATCAGCCTGTCGCTGATCGCCGTGTTCATCCCGCTGCTGTTCATGGAAGGCGTGGTGGGGCGGCTGTTCTCCGAGTTCGCCGTCACCCTGTCAGTCTCGGTAATCGTGTCGGCCGTCGTGTCCCTCACGCTCACTCCCATGATGTGCGCGCAGCTTTTGCGCAACCACGGCGAGGACAGGCCGAGCCTCATCGGACGCGTCGCCGAGCGCGGCTTTGATGCGATGCTGGCCGGCTACACAAGCACGCTCGGCTGGGCGCTGCGCCGCCAGTCGCTGGTGCTTCTGGTCGCGGTGGCCACCCTGATCGGCACCGTGGCGCTGTATGTCGTGGTGCCCAAGGGCTTCCTGCCGGCGCAGGACACCGGCGTCATCGTAGCGGTGACGGAGGGCGCGCAAAGCATCTCCATCCCCCGCATGACCGCGCTGCAAAGCCAGGCCGCCGATATCGCGCGCGCCGATCCGGACGTCGTGGGCGTCGCATCCTTCGTGGGCGCCGGCAGCATCAACGCCACGCCCAACACCGGGCGCCTGACGATCGCCCTCAAGCCACGCGGCAGCCGCGCCTCGGCCAGTGCGATCGCGGCACGGCTGTCAGACAGGATGGCCGCCATGCCCGGCCTGTCGGTGTTCCTCCAGCCGGTGCAGGACATCCAGATTGGCACCCGCATCAGCCGCACGCAGTTCCAGTACACTTTGATCGACACCGATGCGGATGAGCTGTCGCTGTGGGGACCGCGCCTGCTCGACGCGCTCAAGGCGCTGCCAGGTCTGGCGGACGTGGCGACCGACCAGCAGGACCTCGGCTTCCGCCGCCTTGTGAATGTCGATCGCAGCATCGCCCAGCGCCTCGGCGTGTCGATGCAGGCGGTGCAGGACGTGCTGTACGACAGCTACGGCCAGCGCCAGATCAGCACGATCTTCGCCCAATCGAACCAGTATCGCGTGGTGCTGGAGGCCGATCCGGCCTGGCAGGCCGATCCCAACTCCCTGCTGCGCCTGCGCGTTCCCGGCGCCGGCGGCGCGCAGATCCCGCTCTCGGCCATCGCCACCCTCGAGCAGATCACCGCCCCCCTCGTCGTCACCCACCAGTCACAGTTCCCCGCCGTGACTTTGAGCTTCAACCTCGCCCCCGGGTTCTCGCTGGGAGACGCCGTGGCCGTGATCGCCGCCGCCGAGCAGCGCATCGGCGTGCCGCCCACCATCTCCGGCAGCTATGCCGGCGATGCCGCGGAGTTTCAGAAGTCCCTCGCCTCCGAGCCCTGGCTGATCCTCGCCGCCATGGTGGTGATCTATATCGTGCTCGGCGTGCTGTATGAGAGCGTCATCCATCCGATCACGATCCTGTCCACCTTGCCGTCGGCCGGCATCGGCGCACTTCTGGCCTTGATGCTGGTAGGGCAGGATCTGTCGCTCGTGGCGCTGGTGGGGGTGGTGCTGCTGATGGGCATCGTGAAGAAGAACGCCATCATGATGGTGGATTTCGCCATCGAAGCCGAGCGTGAGCGCGATCTT
>CAIQQQ010000096.1 GCA_903873995.1 uncultured Rhodospirillales bacterium | reverse complement strand
CCTGGCCGGTGGCCAATGGGGCCAACTTCCTGCGCTTGTGCGGGTGCTGGCGGGCGGGACGCGGGCTTGGCGGGCGGAGAAGCGTCCTGTCGAGGCGGACCGGGCGGTGCCTTCCGATGCCGAGTGCGTGGACTGGTATCTGCGGCCCTATGACCGCAACAGCGACGTGGCGGAGGCGATGCAGGCGTATCTCTCGTGGGAGATCGATCTGGTGCACGAGATCGAGCGCGATGGGACGGTGGTGTTCGGGATGTAGAATTGCGCAATATGTTGCGTATTTTTGTGTTCGGCGGTATCACTCTGACTGGTGAGGCAACCGGGTTTTGATCGAGACAAACACCCGCAGGATCGTGGCCCGGCTGAAGGCGGATGGCTGGATCGAGGTTGGTGGAGCCAAGCACGTCAAGTTTGAGCACCCGGATCGGGTTGAGACGGTGATCGTCCCTCGGCATAAAGAGCTTTCTCCAGGCGTTGCGCGGCAGATCGCGAAGCTGGTGGGTTGGGGTTAGGTGATGGCCAATTTTGTGGGCGTTCTGGACGGGGCGGGCGATGTTTGGGGTGTGCGCATCCCTGATCTGCCGGGCTGTTTTGGCGGTGGCGCCACGGCCGAGGATGCGATTGCCGATGCCATCTCAGCGGCGCGGGACTGGGCGGAGCATCGGGCGGCCAAGGGGTTGGCTCTTCCGATTCGCCGCGATGTCAGCGCGCTTTTGGCTTTGGGCGAGGTCGATGTCGCCGCGGGCGAGGCGGCGGTGCTGGTTCCGCTGTTGCTCGACAGTGGCCGTACAGTCCGGGCCAATCTGTCACTCGATGCAGCACTGCTTGAAGCGATCGACGATGCGGCGAAGCTGCGTGGGCTGACCCGGTCGGCTTTCATCGCCTCAGCCGCGCGCGAGAAGATTTTGGCCGAGGTTTGATCGTTACCGCGCGTCGCTTCTTGGGTCGAACGCTGCCTGCAGGCCGTCGCCCAAGAAATTGATGGCGATGACGCTGATCAGAATCAGCAGGCCGGGATAGATCGCAAGCTCAGGCGCGGTGCCGATCAGCTCCTGGGCGTTGGTGAGCATGCTGCCCCAGCTCGTCTGCGGCGGCTGGATGCCGACGCCGAGGAAGCTCAGCGCGGATTCGGCGAGGATCACGCGGCCCATGGCGAGCGTTGTCGCGACAATCACCGGGGAGACGGCGTTGGGCAGGATGTGGACCGTGAGGATCCACCAGGAGCCGGCGCCCTGGGCGCGGGCGGCGAGGACGAATTCGCGTTCGGCCAGAGCGAGGGTTCCGGCGCGCACCAGGCGGGCGACGCCGGTCCAGCCCAGCAAGGTCACGATCAGCACGATGCGCCAGTAGCCGGCGGCGCCGGAGCGGATGAAATCCTGGCTGAAGCCGAGCTTGGAGAGGTCCAACGCGGCGAGGATGATCAGCAGCGGCAAGGTGGGGAGCGAGATCACGCCGTCTGTGATGCGCATCAGCACCATGTCCGTCTTGCCGCGGGCGTAGCCGGCGATGGCGCCGATGATGGTGCCAAGCAGGCTTGAACCCAGCGCGCCGAGCAGGCCGATGGAGAGCGAGGTCTGGCCGCCGGTCAGCAGACGGGTGAATTCGTCGCGGCCGGCGTCGTCGCTGCCCAGCCAATGCCCGCCGCCCGGGGGATCGAAGCGGGACAGCAGGTCGGTCTCCGTCGCGCTGACGTCGAGCCAGGCTTCGAACAGGGGCGCTGCGTAGCACACCGCGATCAGAATTAGCAGGACGGCGAGGCCGGCGAGGGCTGCGGGGTCGGCGGCGAGGCGGCGCCAGCGGAGCGCCCAGACCGAGACGCTTTTCTCAATCACGTCGCTCATCGGCGGCGCCCTCCCAGCGAGATGCGCGGGTCGAGCCAAGTATAGGCGAGGTCGGCCAGGATGTTGGCGACCAGGATCATGGCGGTGGTGAACAGCAGGCAGACGAGGGCGAGGTTGTAGTCGTTGCCCATGATCGCCTCGAGGATGAGGCGGCCCATGCCGCGCCAGGCGAACATGTTCTCGATCAGCAGAGCTCCGGAGAAGAGATAGCCGAAGCCGAGCGCGATGATGGTGGCGATCGGGATCATGGCGTTGCGCAAGGCGTGGCGGAACAGCAGGCGTGGGGTCGAGATGCCTTTGGCGCGGGAGGTGCGGATATAGTCCTGGCCCAGCACATCGAGCATCGCGGAGCGGGCGTAGCGGGTGAGACCGCCGATCTCGACCATCACCAGGGCCAGCAGCGGCAGAGTGAGGCGGACGGCCCAGCCATGCAGGCCCTCGCCCTGTTGCGGCATGCCGCCGGCGGGGAACCAGCCCAGGCGCACGGCGAAGAGGTAGATCAGCACCAGAGCGAGCCAGAAGCTGGGCACCGAGATGCCGGCATAGGCGAGCAGGTTGATGCAGCGGTCCAGCAGGCGGCCTTTCTGGGTGGCGGCGACGGTGCCGAGGAACACCGCGATGATCGTGCTGATGACGAAGGCGAGGCCCATGAGGATGAGGGTGTTGCCGAGTGCGGGCAGGATCACCTCCATCACCGGGCGGTGCTGGGCGCGCGAATAGCCGAAATCGCCGTGCAGCGCCTGGGTGAGCCAGGACCAGTAGCGCTCGCCGATCGGCTGATCCACGCCGTAGATGGCGCGGAGCTTGGCGACGTCTTCCGGGGTGGCCTCGGGGTTGGCCTGGATCAGCAGGTCCAGCGGGTCTCCCGGCATGAGGCCGATGAGGCTGAAGATGATGAAGCTTTTCACCAGCAGGGTGACGCCGGCGCCCAGTGCGCGCGTGGCGAGGAAGCGGATCATGCGGCCTCCAGCAGCGGGTGATGACAGGCGGTGAGGTGGTCAGTGGCGATCGGGCGCAGGGTGGGAACCTCGGCCTTGCAGCGTTCGGTGGCGAAGCGGCAGCGCGGATGGAAGTGGCAGCCGGGGGGCGGTGCGAGCGGGCTTGGGATCTCGCCGCCCAAGGCGTGGCCCGGAACGCGCTTGCCCATGCCGATGCGGGGCACAGAATCGAGCAAGGCGCGCGTGTAGGGGTGTGCGGGGTGGGAATAGAGCGCATCGCGCGGGGCTGATTCCACCACTCTGCCCAGATACAGGGCAGCCACCCTGTCTGCCAGATGGTGCACGGCGGCGAGGTCGTGGCTGATCAGGAAGAAGGCGATCCCGGTGCGTTCGCGCAGTTCGACGAAGAGGTTGAGGATCTGGCTTTGGATGGAGACATCGAGGGCCGAGAGCGGTTCGTCGGCCACGATGACCCGCGGCTTGGGGGCAAGGGCGCGGGCGATGGCGATGCGCTGGCGCTGGCCGCCGCTGAACTGGTGCGGATAGCGGCTTTTGGCGGTGGCGGGCAGGCCGACCAGTTCGAGCAGCTCGGCAACCCTTGCGTCTCGCTCGCGGGCGGTGCCGATGCCGTGGATCCGCAGCGGCTCGCCGATGATGGCGCTGATCGGCAGGCGGGGATCGAGCGAGCCGAACGGGTCTTGGAAGACGGCCTGCACCGAGCGGCGCATGGTCTGGCGGTCTTGGGCGCTCATGGCGGCGAGATCGCGCCCTTCGAAGCGCACCGTGCCCGAGGAGATGGGCGAGAGGCCGAGCAGGGCGCGGGCGAAGCTGGTCTTGCCGGAGCCGCTTTCGCCGACCAGGGCCAGGGTTTCGCCGGCGTTGAGGGTGAGCGACACGTCACTGACGGCCTGGACTTCGCGCTTGGCCCGGAACAGACCGCCGCCCACGGCGAAGCGCACGGAGAGATTGTCGGCCTCGATCAGGTGCGTCATGCGTGCACGCACGCCACAGAATGGCTGTGGCCGGACAGCTTCGGGACGGCTTGCGTGCAGGCGGCGTCCGATCTTGGGCAGCGCGGGGCGAAGCTGCAGCCGGGGCCGCGGCGGCGCGGGTCGGGCACGCTGCCCGGGATCACCGGCAGGAGGTGTTTGCGGTGGGCGATGTCTGGGATCGTCGCGATCAGGCCGCTGGTGTAGGGGTGGCGGGGGTTGGCGATCACGGAGGCCGCAGCACCGTGTTCGACGACGCGGCCGGCATACATCACGATCATGTCGTCGGCCATTTCGCTGATGACGCCGAGATTGTGGCTGATGAACAGCATGGCCATGCCTTCCTCGCGTTGCAGTTCCAGCAGCAGGTCCATGATCTGGGCCTGGACGGAGACATCGAGCGCAGTGGTCGGTTCGTCGGCGATCAGGATCTGAGGACGGCAGGCGATGGCCATCGCGATCATCACGCGCGGGCGCATGCCGCCCGAAAGCTGGTGGGGGAAGGCCTGGGCGCGCTCTGCGGCGGCGGCGATGCCGACCTGT
>CAIQQQ010000095.1 GCA_903873995.1 uncultured Rhodospirillales bacterium | reverse complement strand
GGCGTGCCCGACGCGTCCGTTGCCATTGCGATTGCCGGCAGCATGACCTACTACTACACGGCTCCCGAGGCCGGCACATATTTCTGGCACTGCCACATCACGCCGCCGGAACACTTGCAGATGGGCATGGTCGGGCAGCTCTATGTTCGGCCGCGCCAGAACAAACTGACTGCCGGTACCTCGCTTTACACAGCCGAGAAGAATTTCCAGGCCCTCGATCCGGCCGTGGCCTCCAAGACCCACGCCACGATTCCCACGCGCTGCTTCGACGGCAAGGGAACCTCCCCGGACGGTGACACCCTGAACCTGAATCACGGCGCGCTGGTCGACGTGACCTGCGCCACCCCGCTGCCGCCCAGCGACAACCTCACGGTGCAGACGGCTGGCGGGAAGTACGCCTACAACGACGGCGACGCATCGACCCGCTACGACGTCGAGTACCCGATCCAGGAAATGGGCTTCGACCCCAACTTCCACTATGTGGGCATGACCTTCAACCCGGAAGACTTCTCCGGCATGAAGGACAAGTACTTCATGCTGTCCGGTCGTGGCTACCCCGATACGGTGACCCCGATCAACAACGCGGCCACCGATGGTTCCGGTAATGCGTTTCCGGGAGCCGGCACGCAGAACACCGAGGCCTCGGATGGACTGTCCCGCCCCTCGCAGCCCCTGCCCAGCCTGATCCACATCCAGCACTCTGCAGGCCAGAACCGCGCGCTGCTGCGTATCTCGATGCTGTCGGTGACGGAAGAGCAGACCCTCGGAACTATCGGCGTACCGATGAACGTTGTTGGCTGGAACGCGCGCCAGCTGCGCGACATGGCGGGATACAACCAGGCCTACCAGACCAATTCCATCACCATGGGTGGTGGCGAGAGCGCCGACGTGATCCTGGACGTGTCGGACGCTGCCTACTCGGGCTGCAACGCGACGACGCCCTGCCATTTCTTCCTGTACAGCAACAACCTGGACCATCTGTCCAACGACGCCGAGAACTTCGGCGGCGCCATGACCGAGATCCTTGTCGACTAGACGTGTGGACGCCGCCGGGCCAAGGAGCGCCGGCGCCGATCATTTTGGTTTGAAGGCCTGTTCGGCGTCGCTTCCTGGGCGCCCCTCTCGAGAAAAGCACCCGCGGCACGAGCCGCGGGTGAGCGAAGGAGTAAGGGTATGAGCAAGTATGTGAAATCCTGGCGTGCTCGGGCGGGAGCCCTGGTGTTCTGCGGGGGTGCTGCACTGTTTGGTGCGGGTGCCCAAGCCGCCGTTCCCGGCATAACCGGCACGAGTTTCAGCATCGATGCCAGCGAGGCCTACACCTCGCATCCGGACGGCACTTTGCTGTATTCCTGGGGCTATGGGTGTGCAGCCACGTATTCGCCCACGTTCGCCCCGGCCAATTGGGCGAGTCCCGGCATAGCGGCCACTGCTGCCAAGCAGACGGCCACCAACGCCGCGGCCCCACCCGTGTGCCCGCTGATGCAGGTGCCCGGACCAACGATGATCGTCAACGAAGGCGACGTTGTCACGGTGACGCTCTCCAATAACCTGCCGGTCGCGGCGGGCAACACGTCCATCATCTTCACCGGCTTCCCGGTGAAGGCAACGGGCGGCGTGCCCGGCTCGGCGGTGCAGGAGGCGGTGCATGGCGGCTCGGTCACCTACACCTTCACCGCCAGCAAACCCGGAACGTACGCGTACTACAGCGGCACCCAGGCCGACGTGCAGATCGACATGGGCCTCTACGGTGCGCTCATCGTCCTGCCCAGCGCGGCAACGGCTACCGCCGCCAAGACCGCCGGCTGCGTGCAAGGACCCTACTCCCTGGCGGTGACGGCGTACGACAACATCTACACCTGCTACGACCGTGAGTACCTGTTCCAGCTTGGCGAGGCCAGCCTGGCCGTGCATCAGGGCGCATATGACCAGGTCCAGGCGTGCATCGCCGCGCAAACCGCGAGCCCGACGGCTACCTGCCCGCCAATCTCGGTGCCCACGGAACCGTATCGCCCCGACTTCTTCACGATCAACGGCCGTTCGATGCCGGACGACTTCGACCCGCACTACGTGCAGTCAGTGGTGCACCAGCCGTACAACGGCAACCCCCACATGCACCCGGGCGAGAACATCCTCGTACGCATCATCGGCCAGGGCCGCATCCAGCACCCGTTCCATATTCACGGCAACCACGAACGG
>CAIQQQ010000094.1 GCA_903873995.1 uncultured Rhodospirillales bacterium | reverse complement strand
TGCGAACAGCCGGATGGCGCGATTTCGGTGGTCTTGAAATCGCGCGATGGCTCGGGTGAGCTAGGGCGAGGCGGATTTAGGATTTAGACCCGATCTGAACAGTAAACGGGGCAATGGCGCTTGCAAAAAATTGATATTGTTGATTACTGGCTCGGGTTTCTCCAAAACTAGGTGTTTGATCCCAGGATTTGATGGTGCAATCTTTTCCCATGAATGGAAGGATGCGCTATGGGCCAGGTTCTACACGGGAGCGCCCGAACGACAGAGGCGGTGCGTCGAGCGATACAGCATAGTCAAGAGAGCCTGAGAGCCCTGGCCAAGCGGTATGGCGTCAACCAGAAGACCATCGCCAAATGGAAGAAACGCTCTTCGGTCTCAGATGAGCGCACTGGGCCGAAAGACCCCCATTCCACGGTGCTGTCCCTTGAGGAGGAAGCGGTCGTCGTCGCCTTCCGAAAACACACGCTACTGCCGCTCGACGATTGTCTCTACGCCTTGCAGCCGACGATCCCTCATCTGACGCGATCGTCGTTGCACCGCTGCCTGCAAAGGCATGGGATCAGCCGGTTGCCGGAGGTTGAAGGCGACAAGCCTCCGAAGAAGAAGTTCAAATCCTATCCGATTGGTTTCTTTCACGTCGACATCGCCGAAGTCCAGACGGCGGAAGGAAAGCTCTATCTTTTCGTCGCCATAGACCGCACGTCGAAGTTCGCCTTTGCACGGTTGTTCGAGACGGCAAACATGGCGATGGCGACCGCCTTTCTCGAAGAGCTTATTGCCGCCGTTCCTTATGTCATCCACACGGTTTTGACTGATAACGGCATTCAGTTCGCCGATCTGCCGAAAAACCGCAATGGGCCAACCGCTTTGCTGCGAGGCCATCCATTCGACCGGACGTGTCGGCGATTCAACATTGAGCATCGCCTCACAAAGCCAAATCACCCATGGACCAATGGCCAGGTCGAGCGCATGAACCGCACAATTAAGGATGCGACCGTCAAGAGATATCACTATGACGATCACAATCAGTTGCGACGCCATCTCGCCAACTTCATCGACGCCTACAATTTCGGCCGGAGGCTAAAGACCCTCAAGGGTCTCACGCCCTACGAGTTCATCTGCAATTGCTGGACTTCCGAGCCAGAACGATTCAAACTCAACCCGCTCCAGAAAATTCCGGGACTAAACACTCTAGGGCCTGTCATCAATTAGGGGCTTGATCCTCACATAACCCTCCAGATTCCCAAGATTGGCTTTGCGTGATTCATAGGAGGTCGGCCGAATCGGAGGGGCCGACCGATGGTGCGTCGTCATTCTCTGCGTGATGATCAATGGGAGCGCATCAGGAATTTTCTTCCCGGGCGCGAAGGAACCGTCGGCGTGACGGCCAAGGACAATCGGCTTTTTGTCGAGGCGGTGCTGTACCGGTATCGCACGGGCATACCCTGGCGCGATCTGCCCGAGCGCTTCGGCGATTTCCGCGTCGTGCACTTGCGCTTCAGCCGCTGGGCCAAAACCGGTGTTTGGGCCCGGGTTTTCGGCCATTTGGCGCAAGACGCCGACAATGAATATGCCATGATCGACGCAACGATCGTGCGCGCGCATCAGCACAGCGCCGGCGCGCAAAAAAAGACGGCGAAGACCAAGCAATCGGCCGCAGTAAAGGCGGATTGAGCACGAAAATCCACGCTACGGTAGACGCGCTGGGCAATCCGACCGGCTTCCATCTCACGCCCGGACAAGCGCATGATCTCGAGGGCGCCGACGCGCTTTTGCCGGAGCTTGAGGCCGACGCGCTGCTTGCCGACAAGGCCTACGACGCCGACGAGCGGGTGATCGAACGCTTGCGCCACGCCAAAATAGAACCGGTCATTCCCACAAAGGCCAACCGCAAAGAGCCGCGCCCATACGACAAAGACCTCTATAAAGCTCGCAGCCTGATCGAAAATTTCTTTTGCAAGCTCAAGCAATTTCGGGCCATCGCCACGCGCTACGACAAAACCGCTCGAAATTTTCTCGCTGCGATCCATCTCTCCGCAGCTATCGTCTGGCTCAATTGATGACAGACCCTAGCAATGCAGCATGGCTTAGCAGTAACGCAAATCTTCACTGGCATCGATCGCGGTGACCGTCATGCACTTGAGCTTTCCAGCGGCGGCGAGCTTTCGATAGCGACTTTAGAGCCGAACCTGCGCTTTCCAGGGGATCTCGCGAACCGCCGTAGGCAAGTCATTCGTTGCTCGCCGATCTTTCGCGCTCCCTTGACCATGCGCCCAGGGCGG
>CAIQQQ010000093.1 GCA_903873995.1 uncultured Rhodospirillales bacterium | reverse complement strand
CGGCGCGGTGGCCATCACCGCCGCGGTGGTGCTGCACATGACGAAGTTCGGGCGCCACACCTATCTGGTGGGCTCCAATCCGGAGGCGTCTCGCCGCGCGGGGATCAACGTGCAGCGCCATCTGATTGTGCTTTATGGGCTCAGCGGGCTGCTGGCGGGCGTGGCGGCGATGCTGTCGCTCGGCCGCTTCTCCACCACCACGCTGGAAGGCCACGGCACCGATCCGCTGGAGGCGGTCACGGCCGTGGTGCTCGGCGGGACCAGCCTTTATGGCGGCAGCGGCACGATCATTGGCACCGTTGTGGGCGTGTTCATTCCCGCGGTGCTGGCCAACGGCTTCATCATCCTGGGCGTGCAGCCATTCTGGCAGATGGTGGTGATCGGCTTTGTGGTCATTGCCGCAGTCTATTTCGATCAATTGAAGCGGCAGGGGCGGGATCGCGCCTGAACCGATGAACGGGAGAGGAAACGACCATGCAACGAAATCTGGCTCGACTGACCACCGCCCTGGCTCTCACCTTGGCCACCGGCTCCGCCCAGGCGAAGGACTACAAGATCACCTATATCATGGGCCTGACCGGCAACCCGTTTTATACGTCTGTCGCCTGTGGCGCCGCGGATGCAGCCAAGCGCCTGGGCGTGACGTTCGACGCGCAGGGACCGGCGCAGTACCAACCCGCCTTGCAGCTGCGAGTGCTCGATGCCGTCATCGCCTCCAAGCCCGATGGCATCCTGTTCACCGCGGACGACCCGGTTGCTCTCACGCCCACGCTGCAGCAGGCAAAGGACATGGGCATCAAGATCCTGTCCATCGACGGCGACGTCCAGGACATGAGCATCGCGATCTCCAACATCCAGTCCAACAACTACGAAGGCGGGCGCCAGGCGGGCGAGTATCTTGCCAAGGCGCTGGGCGGGAAAGGCGTTGTCATGGCGCTGATGAACTCACCGGCCGCCAACGTGTCGCAGTTCCGGCTGCAGGGGTTCAAGGACGAGATTGCCAAGTATCCGGGCATCACCTTCCTGGGCCAGCAATACTCCAACAACCAGACCGCCAAGGCGGCCTCGATCATCACGGCGACCGTGGCGGCGCATCCTGACCTGGCCGGTGTGTTCACGCTGACGACGAACAACACCGAGGGCGCCACCACAGGCGTGCGCGAGGCGCAGCGGGAGGGGAAGATCAAGATCGTGGGCTTCGATACGTCCGATCCGATCGTGGAGGGGATCCGGCAGGGGATCATCTTTGCCGATATCGTCCAGTATCCGTATCACGTGGGCGAGTTGGGGGTTGAGACGATGAAGGCGGCGCTGGACGGCAAACCTGTGGACCGGCAGGTGCCGAGCACATTTGTCATCGCAACGCCGCAGAACATCGATACGCCTGATGTCAAGAAGTATATCTACAAGACGCATTGCGATTGAACGAAGCGGGTTGAGAGCAGCGCTCTGGGCTTCCTTTCGCCCTACCGGACCCGGATGATACTCCGCGCGGCCTGGCCGTCGGCATCCAGAACGGTGAGGTGGTAAAAGCCCGCGCTGGGGGGATGCCAACCGACCTCGCGGCGCGCTGGTTCTGATGCGAGACGAACGTCGTCAACGAGGAACACGAGCGGACGGCGCCCGCCCATGGCGCGCAGGGTGAGCGGGCCGTCGCCGCTGACCACGGCCTCTGGCGGTGGGAACAGGAGGCGGAGCGTGTCTGGCCGCGCGTTTGTCAGCACCGGTTCGGCTTGGGCCGGGGCGGGGCGCGGGTTGGCGGGCAGAAGGGCTACGAGACGGGCGAGGATCGGCAAGGCGAGGCTGCGGCCGGTGGCGCCGGGCAATGGCGCACCGTCTGGCCGTCCGACCCAGGCGGCGGCAACGTGGCGGCCGTCGAACCCCAGCGCCCAGGCGTCTCGACCGCCCCAGCTGGTGCCGGTCTTCCAGGCAACACCGGCGGGGCCGCCATCGGGGAAGGGTTGGGTCAGGATTCCGCCGATGGTGGCCGCGGCCCTGGGGGAGACCAAAGGCAGACCGGTTGCGTCGGCGCCGGCCACCAACCGCAGCGGGCGGACAGCCCCATCGGTGCCAAGGGCCGCATAGAGCCGCGCGGCCTCGCGAAGGGTGATGCCGGCGCCGCCGAGTGCCAGCGGCAAGGAGGCCGCCATGGTTTCGACCGGCCGGACGGGCAGACGCAACGTGACGCCCGCGGCACGCACGCGTTCCAGAAACTGGCCTGGACCGATCGCGGCCAGGAGAGCCACGGCCGGCAGGTTGAGCGAGCGCCGCAGCGCCTCGGCCATCGTGACGCGGCCCTGGAACACGCGGTCGAAATTCTCGGGCGCATAGGCGCCGAAGCGGCGTGGCAGATCATCCAGCAAGGTTGCGGGGCCGGCGACACCGGCTTCGAACGCCATGGCGTAGATGAACGGCTTCAGCGCCGAACCGGGCGAGCGGATCGCCCGGGTGAGGTCGAGCTGGGCGCCTTGCGAGCCGGACGTGGCGCTGGTCAACGCCAGAATGTCGCGCGTCGGCAGATCGGCGATGAGCACGGCGAGACCGGCATGCTCGGGCAGGTTCATGGCCTGCTCGGCCGCCAGGCGTTCGACAGCGGTCTGCAGGCCGAGATCGACAGTGGTGGCGGTGATGGTCGCTTCGTTCCACGGCAGGGCCAAGCCAGCGTGTCGCGGCAAGGGTTGGCGCTGGGACTGAACCGGTCCCGCCTCGGCGTGGAGGATGCGGTCACGCACCGCCTGGGCGCGCGCAGCGTGCCGGTCGGGCCGCAGCGCCTCGGGCCGGCGTGGGATTGCGACCAGGAGAGCAATTTCGGCGGGTTCGAGCTGGTGGGGCGATTTGCCGAGCCAGGCGAGGCTGCCGGCGCGCACCCCCTCGAGATTGCCACCATAGGGCGCCAAGGTCAGCCACATCGCCAGGATCTCGTCCTTGGAATGATGCGTCTCAAGCTGCAGGGCGCGGGCGATCTCGATGAGCTTGGAGCGGACCGTGCGCGGGCGCGGCTCCAGCAGCCGCGCGGTCTGCATGGTGAGCGTCGAGCCGCCGGAGACGATGCGCCCGGCGCGCAGGTCCTGAAACGCAGCGCGCAGCAGCGAGAGCGGGTTCACACCGGGATGCCGGCGGAAATGGCGGTCCTCGGTGGCGATCAGCCGATCGATGAAGGCGGGATCGACGTCAGAAGGCGTGGTGGCCAGCCGCCAGACACCGCCGGGTGCCGGACGCAGCGCGAGCAGGCGGCCCATGCGGTCGCGCATTTCGCCGGCCGGATGCGCGAGGCGGGACAGAT
>CAIQQQ010000092.1 GCA_903873995.1 uncultured Rhodospirillales bacterium | reverse complement strand
GGTCGCGCCGATGCTGTTGGCGTGGGCGGGCGTGGTGAAATTGGTAGACACGCCAGATTTAGGTTCTGGTGGCGCAAGTCGTGGAGGTTCAAGTCCTCTCGCCCGCACCACGCGGCCACAAGGCGCACAGGTTACAGGGATTTCCGACAGATGCAGGTCACCGAAACGCTCTCTCAGGGGCTGAAGCGCAGTTTCAATGTGGTTCTTCCGGCCACCGAGCTTCAGAAGCTTCGCGAGGCGCGCCTGGTCGAGGTGGCCAAGACGATGAACCTGCCGGGCTTTCGGCCTGGCAAGGTGCCGATGGCGCTGGTGAAGAAGCGCTATTCCGGCGCGGTGATGGCCGAGGTGCTGGAGGACAGCGTCAACAAGGCCACGAACCAGTTGATGACCGATCGCGGCCTGCGGTCGGCCACCGAGCCGAAGGTCGAGATCGTCACGCTCGATGAGACCCGGGACGTTGAGTTCAAGGTGGATCTCGAGCTGCTGCCCGACGTGACGATGCCGGATTTCGCGTCGATCGCGCTGACCCGCCACAAGGCCGAGCCTTCGCCTGAGTCGCTTGATTCGGCGCTGTCCGAGATCGCCGCGCGCCAGCGCAGTACGGTGACTCTTGAGGGCGAGGACGTGGTGCCGGCCGAGGTCGGGCATATTCTGACCGTTGATTTCCTGGGCAAGATCAATGGTGTGCCGTTCGAGGGCGGGACGGCGAGTGATGCTGATGTGGAGATTGGCGGCAGCGGGTTCATCCCGGGCTTTGCCGAGCAGCTTGTGGGCATGAAGCCGGGTGATGAGAAGATCATCGAGGTGACGTTCCCGGCCGAGTACGGTGCGGCTGACCTGGCGGGCAAGGCTGCCACGTTCGACATCACGGCGAAGGCTCTGAAGCGGGCGACAACGCCGGTGCTGGATGATGCGTTCGCCGAGCAACTTGGGTTTGCGAATCTCGACGATGTGCGCAAGGCCGTGGCGAGCTCGATGCAGCGTGAATACGATCAGCTGTCACGCATGCGCATCAAGCGCGAGCTTTTGGACGCGCTGTCCAAGCTGGTGGATTTCCCTGTGCCCGATTCGATGGTTGAGAATGAGTTCGGCCAGATCTGGCAGCGGATCGAGGCCGATCGCGCCAAGGGCGAGATGGATGCGGAGGATTCTGGTAAGGACGAAACGACGCTGCGCGCCGAGTATCGTGCGATTGCCGAGCGTCGCGTGCGCCTGGGACTGCTGCTGGCCGAGATCGGCCGGGCGCAGGGCGTGACGGTGGGGGCGGACGAGATGAACCGCGCTATGGTCCGGGAAGCGCAGCGTTATCCTGGCCAAGAGCAGATGGTCATCGACTTCTTCCGCAAGAACAAGGAGGCGGCGGAGAGCCTGCGCGGGCCGATCTTCGAGGAGAAGGTTGTCGATTTCGTGCTGGAGCTCGCGCAGGTGGCGGATGTGATGGTGACGCCTGAGGAACTGGCGCGGGATGCGGCCGCGGCTTCGGCGGGAGATGAACGGCACGCTGAGCCGAGCATCGAAGCTGAGGACACTGCCGGCCAGATGGCCGGGGATGCCACCTGAGTCTGGACCCGGCGAGCCTGGGCCCCATGTTACGGGCTGGGCTTAAGAGAATGGTCACAATCGCCGGGCTAGACTGTCTGGAGACGGCGGGCCAGGCCAGAAAACAAGGATAACGCTTATGTTGGACCGCGATCCGGTTGAAATCTACAACAACAACCTCGTGCCGATGGTGGTTGAGCAGACCGCGCGCGGCGAGCGCTCGTATGACATTTACTCGCGCCTGCTGAAGGAGCGCATCATATTCCTGACGGGTCAGGTCTATGATCAGGTCTCCTCGCTGATCTGCGCGCAGCTGCTGTTCCTGGAGAGCGAGAACCCGAACAAGGACATCGCGTTCTACATCAACAGCCCGGGCGGCGTGGTGTCCTCCGGTCTCGCGATCTATGATACGATGCAGTACATCCGCTCGCCGGTGAGCACGGTTTGCATCGGCCAGGCCGCATCGATGGGCAGCCTTTTGCTGGCGGCCGGTGCCCCCAAGAAGCGCTATGCCCTGCCTTATGCTCGCGTGATGGTGCATCAGCCGTCTGGCGGCGCGCAGGGGCAGGCGACCGACATCGAAATTCAGGCGCGCGAGATCCTGAAGCTGCGCGGCCTGCTGAACGGCATCTATGTGAAGCACACCGGCCAGCCGATCGAGGCGATCGAGCGGAAGCTGGAGCGGGACAGCTACATGTCCGCCACCGAAGCGCGCGATTTCGGTTTGGTGGATGAGGTTGTCGAGAGCCGACCGATGCCGTCTGACTCTGACGCGAAGAGCTGAGCCACGGCCTCCGAGCTCCAATCGAGGGGTGAGGGGCTTGGCGCAAGGCCCGCAAAGTCTATCTCCACAGCCTGCGTGAATCTGGCTCAGGCCTGGTTTGAATTTTCGGCGCCCCGCGGCGACGCGGGGCGCCAGCTTCCACCGTTCCATGTCCCGGATGCTTGTCCCCGACGCGGTGAGGGGTCTAGATTGGTAGGATTGAGCCCCCGGTTAAGCCGGGGCAGGAGCATCCATGAGCAGCAAGTCCGGCGACTCCAAGAACACTCTCTATTGCTCGTTCTGCGGCAAGTCCCAGCACGAAGTCCGCAAGCTCATCGCTGGTCCCACCGTGTTCATCTGCGATGAATGCGTGGAGCTGTGCATGGACATCATCCGCGAGGAACACAAGACGCATCTTGTAAAGTCCCGCGACGGCGTGCCCACGCCCAAGGAAATCTGCAAGGTTCTGGACGATTACGTGATCGGCCAGTCGCACGCCAAGAAGGTGCTGAGCGTGGCGGTGCACAACCACTACAAGCGCCTGGCTCACGGTGCGAAGAACAACGACGTCGAGATCGCCAAGTCCAACATCATGCTGCTGGGGCCGACCGGCTCGGGCAAGACGCTGCTGGCGCAGACGCTGGCGCGCATTCTCGATGTGCCGTTCACGATGGCGGACGCGACCACGCTGACCGAGGCCGGTTATGTTGGCGAGGATGTGGAGAACATCATCCTCAAGCTGCTGCAGGCGGCGGACTACAATGTGGAGCGGGCGCAGCGCGGCATCGTCTATATCGACGAGGTCGACAAGATCAGCCGCAAGTCCGACAACCCCTCGATCACGCGCGATGTCAGCGGGGAGGGCGTGCAGCAGGCGCTGTTGAAGATCATGGAGGG
>CAIQQQ010000091.1 GCA_903873995.1 uncultured Rhodospirillales bacterium | reverse complement strand
GAGGTAGCCTTCGACGATGATCTTGCGGCCGAACTCGACGGTGGTGGCCTCGACGGCGGCGACGAGATCGAGCCAGTCCTCGGCGGCGAACAGCGGCGGGAAGAAGACGTGCAGCAGGCCGTCGCGCGGCTCGACGCAGAGCGCGGTGCGGACGAGGTCGGGTTCGTCGCGGCCGATCTCGGGGATCGGTTGCGGCACGGGGCGGAAATTTTCGATCCCGGGGGCGATCGGGCGTTCGGCGCGGACGCGGCGCAGCATCTGCTGGCTCGGCAGCGGCGCACGGTCGTCGAACGGATCGGGCTCGTAAGCGCCTTCGATTGAAGCCGGGTCGGCCCAGGGCAGGCTTTCCAGCGGCAGGCGCAGGCCCATCGGGCTGTCCCCGGGGATGAGGAACAAAGTGTCGCCGCGCAGGAACCATTTGCCGGTCTGCCAGCGGCGCTGGCCACGATCGAGCACGCGACGCAGCGGCAGGACGGAGCCGACGGGCGAGGCCAGGCCTTGGGCAAACACGCGCACCATGCGCGCGCGCTCCAGCGGGTCGGCGAGGCGGTTCTCCTCGACGACGACGTTGGCGGGCAGGCGGTGCTCGCGCCAGAGATAGTAATGCACGTCCTCATGGCCGGGCAGGATGGCGGAGGGATCGACCTGAAGGCGCTCGGCCAGGGCGGCTGCGAAATTGGCGGCGTCCGCGGCGGTGGCATTGTCGTGGTCGCGGTCCGGATCGGCGAGCAGCTCGGGGTGCAGCCACACCTTCTCGCCGTCCGCGCGCCAATGGGCCGACAGCGCCCAGCGCGGCAGCTGCTCGCCGGGATATTGCTTGCCCATGCCGTGATGGAGGAGGGCGCCCAGCGCCCATGCCGGCTGCAGGCGGCGCATCAGCCGGCCGGCATAGCCGCGCTTGGTGGGGCCGAGGGCGGCGGTGTTCCACTCCGGCGCCTCAACGTCGGTGGCCGACACGAAGGTCGGCTCGCCCCCCATGGTCATGCGCAAGTCCTGGGCCAGCAGCATGCGATCGACGCGGGCGCCGGCGCGCAGGATGTCCTGCCATTGGCGCTCGGAATAGGGCTTGGTCACGCGCGGGGTTTCGAGGACGCGGGTGACCTGCATCTCGAAGCCGAATTCGACCTTTGCCTCCTCGACCACGCCGGAGATGGCGGCGGCCGATTGCGGCTCGGGGGAGGCGGCGAGCGGGATATGGCCCTCGCCGGTCATGAGGCCGGAGGTGGCGTCCATGCCGATCCAGCCGGCGCCGGGCAGATAGACCTCGGCCCAGGCGTGCAGATCGGTGAAATCGGCCGTGGGGCCTTCGGCACCGCCATCGATGGGCTTCACGTCGGCCACGAGCTGGATGAGGTAGCCGGAGACGAAGCGGGCGGCGAGGCCGAGATGGCGCATCGCCTGGACCAGCAGCCAGGCGGAGTCACGGCAGGAGCCGCGGCCTTCGGCGAGCGTCTCCTCCGGTGTCCAGACCCCGGGCTCGAGCCTGACGATATAGGCGATGCGCCTTTGCACCAGCGTGTTCAGGGTCACCAGGAAATCGATGGTGCGGCGCTCGGAGACATCGACCTCATCCAGCAGGGCGGACAGCAGCGGGCCGGGCACGGCCTTCACCCGAAACGGCGCCAGTTCCTGGTCGAGGATCGGATCATAGGCGAAGGGGAAGGTCTCGGCCTCTGGCTCGAGGAAGAAGTCGAACGGGTTGATCGTCGCCATGTCCGCGATCAGATCGACCGCGACGTCGAAATGCGTGACCTTCTGGGGGAAGACGACGCGGGCGAGGAAGTTGCCCTGTGGGTCTTGCTGCCAGTTGAGGAAATGCGGCTCGGGCGAGACCTTCAGCGAATAGGCCAGGATCGGCGTGCGGGCGTGCGGTGCGGGGCGCAGGCGGATGACCTGCGGCCCCAGGGCCACCGCGTGATCATACCGATAGGTCGTGCGATGGGTGAGGGCCACATGCAGGGACATTTTGGTCTCGCTCCGTTCGGATGCCCGGCGTTTACGCGGCGAAGCGCGCGGGGTCTATCGTCGGCAGGATACGGGCAGCCTCTCCGGGATCGCGGGACAGGATCAGATCGGCGATCAACCGCCCGGCGGCAGGCGAGGTTTGGATGCCGTAACCGCCCTGCCCCACGCACCAGACGAACCCGTCCGCCATCGCGTCAAAGCCGAAGGCCAGGCTACGGTCGGGGGTGAAGGTGCGCAGTCCGGCCCAGGAATGCTCCACACGGCGCACCTCGATATCGAGCGCCTGCTGCATACGGTCCACCGCGATGGCGATGTCGAGTTCGTCCGGCTGGACATCGTGCGGCGAGTCGTCGGTTTCATCTGCGGGGCTCAGCATCAGCTTGGTGCGCGCCTCAGGCCGGACATACCACGTGTGATCGACGTCGTTGACCATGGGCCAGTCGGCGGGCAGGAACGGGGCCGGATCGATCACGACGCCGGTGCGGCGCTTGGGGGTGAGGCCGAGGCGCACGACCCCGGCGTGCTCGGCCACCTCGTCCCCCCAGGAGCCGGCGGCGTTTACCAGGATGGGGGCATGATACACATCGCCCGCCGATGTCTCGACATGCCAGCGGCCGTTCTCCCGATGGATGCGCCCGGCGCGGTGGCGCAAGGCCAGCACGCCGCCGGCGGCCTTGTGCTGACGCAGGAACCCGGCCAGCAGGACGGCCACATCCATGTCGAACGCGTCCGTCTCGATCGCGGCCCGCGCCGCGTAACCGCGCCGGAGAGCGGGCACGAGTTCACGCATGGCCGGGACGCTGATCTCGCGCAGGCCGATGCCTTCGTTGAGCAGCCGGTCCAGATGCGCCACCTGCTCCTCGGGGGCGAGGAATGCCACGGCCCGGCGATGCATGATCGGCGTTTCGGTGAAGCCATCGGGCGGGGACTCGAAGAAGGTGCGCGACAGGCCGGTCAGCAACCGCACGTCCGGCGGGCCGTAGTTCTGGATCCAGATCGCGGCCGAGCGCCCGGTGGTGTGATAGCCCGGCGCTTCCTCCGCCTCGATCAGCGCCACCTTCTGGTGCGGGGCGAGATGCGCGGACACTGTCGCCCCCGCGATGCCGGCGCCGATGACCAATGTGTCGAATGCATATGTGTCCATAGATTAGAGCATCCCTTGCGCCGGATTCTTTCGCAAGGCCGCAACGGGCTCAGTCGTCCGTACGGCCCCGATCCTTCTTGATCTTGGCTCGGTGGCCCTTTTCGTCGAGCCTGCGGAGTTGCGAGCCGTAGGTGGGTTTGGTCGCGCGGCGCTTGACCGGCACCACGGTCGCGGCCCGGATCAACTCCAGCAGCGCCTCGAGCGCCTCCTCGCGGTTGCGCATCTGGCTGGCGTGGCGCTGGGCCTGCAGCACCAGAATGCCGTCCTTGGTCATGCGGCTGCCGGCCAGGCGCTCCATGCGCGCCTTTACCGCGTCCGGCAGGTTGGGCGAATGGCGCACGTCAAAGCGCAGCATGACCGCAGTGGAGACCTTGTTGACGTTTTGGCCGCCCGGGCCAGAGGCACGCACGAAGCTCTCGTCAATCTCCGCAGGGTCAATGGCAATCGAATAGGTCACGCGGATCATCGTGATTGGGTGTCGCAGGGCGGTGGGGTGAAGGCAAGCAAGAATGGGCTCCGTCCAAACCCGCCAAGGGCAGAGCCCATTCTTGCTTGCCTCCGTTCGACGGACCTTGACCCAACTTCGCGGGCGGGGTCTAGGGTGCGTGCCATCTGGATAGGAACGCTCTCATGCGCCTTGCCATCCCTGACATGGAATGTGACGGCTGTGTGGCCGCGATCACGCGGGCCATTCGCTGGCAGGATCCTGGGGCGGTGATCTCGGCCAATCTGGCGGGGCATACGATCGACGTTGAGACGGTGATCGAGCATGTGCGGCTTGTGACGCTGATCGAGGAGGCCGGCTACACGGTTGCGGGGAGCTAGGCTATGGACGCGTTGCACGCATTTCTGATTGCGGTGATCCAGGGGGCGACGGAGCTGTTTCCGATCAGCAGTC
>CAIQQQ010000090.1 GCA_903873995.1 uncultured Rhodospirillales bacterium | reverse complement strand
CTCGCGGTAGCGGTCACACAGCAGGATGGTGTGGTGCGCCACGTTCGGATACTGGCGGTTGGTGCCGAAATACCAGACAAACAGGCTCATCGAGTATTTCGCCTTTTCGATCCGCCGGTCGGTCCAGCGGCTGCGATGCTCGGGCGCGATGAGATGGCGATAGGTCCATGCGGCATCGGCGTTGGAGACGACAATGTCGGCTGCGATCTGTTCGCCGGTTGCAAGGGTGACGCCGGTGGCAGCACCGTTCTCGGCGGTGATCTGCGCCACCTCGACGCCCAGGCGGAGCGCATTGTTCTGACCCTCGATCAGGCCGACCATGCCGGTGATCAGCTGCCCAGTGCCGCCCATGGCGAAATGCACGCCCCAATGCCGCTCCAGATGCGCCACCAGGCAGTAGATCGCCGAGACACTGAACGGGTTCCCGCCGATCAGCAGCGGATGGAAGCTGAACACGACGCGCAGCTTGGGGTGTTTGAAGTTCTGCGCCACCACGCCGGCGACGCTGCGATAATCCTGATTCTTGACCATGTCCGGCACGAGGGCAGCCATGGTGCGCCAGTCGGAGAAGGAGGTGTCGCCGCGCTCCTCGAAGCCGATGCGGCAGCATTCGCGGGAGACCTCGAGGAAGCGGTCATAGCCGGCCACGTCCTCGGGCGAGAACCTCGCGATCTCGGCGCGCATCGCGTCCGGGTCGCCGGTGTAGTTGAACTCGGTGCCGTCATTGAACCGGATACGGTAGAATGGCGAGACGGGCACGAGGGCCACGTCGTCCGACACCTTTTTGCCGCACATCTCCCACAGCTCATCGAACAGGAAGGGGGCGGTGATGATTGTGGGGCCGGCGTCGAAGGTGAAGCCGTCCTGACGATAGACATAGGCCCGCCCGCCCGGCGCGTCGCGTTTTTCCAGCACCGTCACGCGCCAGCCGCGCGCGCCAAGCCGGATCGCGGCTGCCAGTCCGCCAAAGCCGCTGCCGATGACAACGGCGTGCGGACGCCCATCTCCCGTGGCATGGGGCGTTACAACCGGCGGACGCATTAACGTGTCTGTCAACATGGACACCCTCAGGTGAGTGTAACATCATCCTGACAGATTCACACGAAGGTGCAACCTGATGCGGACGATGATCAAGCTGAAGGTGATGGCACTTTTGGCTCTGGCAACGGCGACGGTGGGTCTGTGGCGGCTGGAGGGCCAGACGGACGGCGTTGAGATCCGCCATGTCTCGGTTGGGACCGTTCCGGCTACGGTATTTCGCGCGGAGAACGCTCCGCCGGGGCCGGTCGTTGTGATCGCGCATGGGTTTGCCGGCTCGCAACAGCTGATGCTGCCGTTCGCCAACACGCTGGCCCATGCAGGGTTCACCGCGGTGACGTTCGACCAGCCTGGCCATGGCCGAAATCCCGCGCCTCTGCGCGGTGGCGTGGCAGACAACGATGCCGCGTCGCAGAACCTGCTGGCCGTGCTGCGCGAGGTGATGGTGTATGCGCGCACCTTGCCGGGCGGAGATCGCAAGATCGCGTTGCTCGGCCACTCCATGGCGTCCGACATCGTGGTGCGGGCAGGCCAGGAGGATACCGGTGTGGCCGCCACCGTCGCGGTGTCGATGTTCTCGCCCGCCGTGACGGCGACCACGCCCGCCAATCTTCTGGTGATCGACGGCGCGCTGGAGCCGCCGATGCTGACCGACGAGGCGGCACGCGCCGTGGGGCTGGCGGCGGACGGGCATGCGGTGGCGCGCACCACCTATGGCTCGATCGCGGACGGTACGGCGCGGCGCTTCTCGCTGTCCGGCGGCGTGGAGCATATCGGCGTTCTGTACAGCAGGCAGAGCCTCGATGAGGCGGTGGCCTGGCTTTGCGCGACCTATGGCATGCCGGACCCGGGGTTTCGCGACGACCGGCCGCTCTGGCTGGGGGTGCTGTATCTCGGGTTGATCGTGCTGGCGTTTCCGCTGTCCCGCCTGCTGCCGAAGATCGCGTCGCCTGAGCTGGGGGCGGGGCTGCGGTGGAGGCGGTTTCTGCCGCTGGCGATCGTGCCGGCGATCCTCACACCGCTGATCCTGTGGAAGCTGCCATCTGGCTTCCTGCCGATCCTGTTGGGCGATTATCTGACCTTGCATTTCGGGGTCTATGGGCTGCTGACCTTGGCGGGGCTCGCGCTCGTTGGGCGGTTCCCGCGCGCCGTGTTCCAGCCGCGCGCGGTTTTGGCCGGCCTTGCGGTCGCGGCCTATTGCATCGTGGCAATCGGGCTGCCGCTGGACCGCTATGCGGACAACTTCACGCCGATCCTGGGGCAGCTCGCGCTCATGCCCGCGGTGCTGGCGGGAACACTGCTGTATTTCGGCACGGAAGCGTGGCTGACCTCCGGCGCCGGGCGGGTGGCGTTCGCGCCGCTGATGTCGACGACGTGCTTTATCGTGTCGCTTGCGATTGCGGTGTCGCTCAACCTGCGGCGGCTGTTCTTCCTGATCATCATCATCCCGGTGATCCTGATCTTCCTCGCGGTGTTCCGCAGCTTCGCCGCCTGGACAACGCGGCAGACCGGACAGCCTCTGGCTGGCGGGCTGGCGCTGGCGCTGGCATTTGCCTGGGCGATTGCAGTGACGTTTCCCAGGGTCGGGTGAGTCGTTGGAACGATCTGAGGCAGCGAAGCATGGGCGCTCACACTCGAAACTTCTGATAGCTACTTTTGTATATGATGGTAATATACGTTGATGCTGCAGTTCGAGCGCGTCATTGGCTTCGATTGGGACCAGGGGAATGCCCGTAAGAGCTTTGAGAAGCACGGCGTCGATCAATCCGAGGCCGAGCAGATGTTCTTCAATGACCCGCTGCTGATCCTGGATGACAGCATTCACAGCGGCGGCGAACCGAGATTTCACGCGCTGGGATGCAGCGACGCCGGGCGCCTGCTGCATGCCACATTCACGCTATGCCGAGAAGGAGCCCTGATCCGAGTGATCTCTGTTCGGGACATGAGCCGCAAGGAAAGGACGCGTTATGCCGAAGACGCTTGACGCCATCCCACACTTCGCGACCGAGGCCGACGAGCGATCCTATTGGGAGAGCCACGACTCCGCGGATCATGTCGATTGGAGCAAGGCCACGCGCGCGCGCCTGCCAAACCTGAAGCCAACGACGACGTCGATCTCGCTTCGTGTGCCGGTGGCTCTGCTGGACCGGATCAAGATCGAGGCCAACAAGCGTGACGTGCCCTATCAGTCGCTGATCAAGATTTGGCTGGCCGAGAAGGCGGGCTGAGCGTCTGCCTCCATTGGCGGTCGCCATCACCCGCGCCAGACGCGCCAGAGGTCCGCGAGGTGCAGGACCAGCGCTGCCAACATCCATGCGGCGACGAAGCCCCACCACGCGCCGACCAAGGCGGCTCGCACGGCGAGCATCAGGCTCAGGCCGGATAGCAGGTTGAGGCCGAAGGCCGACAGGCGCGGGCCGGTACCCGTCATGCGTCGCCACAGGATCAGGGCCGCGGCCTCCAGCACGGTCAGAACGACAACGACATCGATGATCCGGCCGCTGGCGAAGCCCTGGGCGAACAGCTCCATCATGCCGCGGCAGCGTCGCGGATGAGGCGGGCAGCGGTTGTGGGGTCTTCCTCATGCGCCAGGTGGCCGAGGCCCGGCAACGAGATCAGCTTCGCGGACGGAACCAGGCGCAGGACACGGTAGCTTTCGCCCGGCGGCACGGTGCGGTCCCGGCTGCCGGTGACGAGGATCAGCTTCTGACGCAGCGCCGGCAGATCGGCCTCCAGCGCGCGCAGGCCCCAGTTGGCCATCATGGCCAGCGCGCCCTCGACATGGCCAGGATTGCGGGCGAGCCGCGCATACAGCGCCATGCCCTCGGCATCGAGGGTCGACCCCGTGCTCCGCACCAGGCGGTCCATCGCCGCTTGCGACCCGGCCTGCCAGGCGAACACGCGTGACACCAGCCGGCACGACACCAAAGTGCGGGCCATCGGGCCGAACACCTCCTCCGGCATCAGCGGCAGCGGCAGCAACGCGCCGTTGAGGCTCACCAGCGCGCGCGGCGCGATCAGACCGTCCAGGCACATTCGGGCTGCGATGGCCGCACCGGCAGAGTGACCGACGACGACCTCGGGCGAGAGACCGAGTTCCGCCAGCAGATCGGCCACCGCCCGCGCCATGCCGGGCAGCGACATAGCAGCACCGTCCGGCCGGGAGGAAAAGCCGTGGCCCGGCAGGTCCGGCGCCACCACGGTGAAGTCCTTAGCGAGATCGGCGAACAGGCCGCGCCAGGAATGCGTGGCGGCGCCGGTGCCGTGCAGCAACAGGATCACGGGGCCGGACCCTGCCACCTGCACATGCCAGGACACGCCGCCGGCGGCAACGAAGCGGCTGGCGTCGCGGTTCGGCCAGTCCACGCCGTCGCGCGCCCAAACCAGTGTGGTCGGTTCAGCCATTGCGCCCCCCTGTCTCCGCCGTCACGACCTTCACCGCCTGGGAAAGCAGCGTTGCGTCCGCATAGGGCAGCGCCACGTAGCGCGCGCCCATGGCACCGGCGAGTTCCTGGCCCTGCGGCGCGGGACGGGGCGAGATGTCCACCAGCAGCGAGGCGAGACCGGCCAGGCGCATCTGCTTTGCCGCCTCCATCGCCTCGGCCTGGGCCTTGGCGCGGCCGCCACTGCCGTCGCGCCCGACATTGGCGCGGCCGTCGGTGAGCATGACGATGGTGGGGGTCTGGCCGCGCCGGCGCACCTGATCCGCCAGCGCCATCGCAACGCCGAGGCCGGTTGCGATCGGCGTACCGCCACCGCCGGGCAAGCCGGCGAGCGCGCGCTTGGCACGGACGAGCGAGCGGGTGGGCGGGAGCAGGATCTCGGCCGTGGTGCCGCGAAAGCCGATCACGGCGACCTGGTCACGCCGGACATAGCAATCCGCCAGCAACAGCTCGACCGCGCCCTTGGCCTCGGCGAGACGGCTGGCGGCGGCCGAACCGGAGGCGTCGACGGCGAAGATCGTCGTGGTCTCGGTGCGCGGGCGGAAGCGGGTGACGTGGAAGTCATCCGAGCGGACATGGACGCGGCTGGCGTTGTCGTCCGGCTGCTCGGCACGGCGCAGGCGCTGCCAGGGGGCGGCGGCGCGCAAGGTTTCCACGAGGTTGAGGCGGGCGCCCGGCTGCGGTGCGCCCTTGCGGATGCCGGTGGGGCGACCGCGCGCACCTTTCTTCTGCATGGCGCCGGCCTTGCCAGATCCGCGCGACTGCTGCGGCGGCTTGCCGGCACGGAGCTGTTCGAGCAGGCCGGGTGGGATCGACGCCTTCGCCGCCTCAAGCACCAGATCCTCAAGGTTCTGCGGCGGTTCCTGCTCTTCCTGCTCGTCGGACGGCTGGTCCGATTCGTCGGTGGGCGGCGGCGGTTCCTCCGGCGGGGGAGGTTCCTCTGGTTGTTCCTCCGGCGGCTGGTCATGCGGCGGCGGCAGGCGCGTGGCACGGGGGCCGAACACGAGGCGCGCGGCGAGAGCGGCGTCCTCCTTGGCGACCTCGCTGCGGCCGTTCAACGCTGCCGCAGTCTTGGCGACGCGCATCGCCATCAGCGAGGCGCGCAGCGAGTCCACTCCGAGCACCACCGCCGTGCCGACCAGGGCGCTCAGCGCCTCCTCACCCAAGGTCACGCGAGGCAGCAGGGCGCGGGCGTCGGTCACGTCGTCCAGGCCATAATCCGGGTCGTCACCGACCCGCGTCAGCTCGGTGAAATCGAGTAGGAACGCCATCCGGTCGAGCAGCGCCACCGGCGGGCGCTCGTCATCGGCGATGCCTTCGTCGAGCGCCACCACGCCGATCCTTGCGGGGTTGACCGACGCGATCCCGTCCCGCGCGGTCGTGACTGTGCCCGTGTCCAACGCGGCGGAGAGACAGGCGGCGGTCGTGGTCAAGATCCGCTCGGCCATGGCCGCCACGACGACGCCGCCATCCGCCTCCGCCAGCACGCCGCGCTCGCCGATTGGCCGGCCGGCGCGCAAGGTCGCGGCGAGATCGAGGCCGCCGAGCAGCCGGCCCTCGCTGACACCGATCGGCAGCCGCCGCATCGGCGCCTGAGGCGGGATGCAGGCGCGCAGAAGCCCGAGCCAGGCATCCCGCACCGGCCCGGCCGGGCCGCGCAGGCTCGCGCCGCCCAGGCTGTGCGGATCGATCGCCAGCAAGAGGGCGACAAGGGCTGCGGTGGTCCAGGGATCGAGCGCCGGATCGGGTGCCGCCTCGCTCACGCGCCGAACATCTCCGCCATCGCGCGTTCCACCCGCGTGGTCGAGCCCGCGTCATCAAGCACGTTGCGGCGCAGGCGGTGGCGCAGCACCGGGGGAGCCACCTGCTTGAGATGCTCTTCCGTCACCGCGTCAGCGCCCGTGAACGCCGCCCAGGCGCGCGAGGCGCGCATCAGGGCGAGCTCGGCGCGCACGCCGTCGGTGCCCAAGGACAGGCACAGCCGTGCGGCCTGCTCCATCACCGCATCGCCGACCTCAAGACCCTTCAGACGCGACCGCCCATCCAGGATCGCCTGCCGCAACGTGGCGTCCGCCTCGGCCCAGGACGCCACGAACGCGGTGGGGTCGCGCTCATACGAATCGCGCCGGCGCACCACCTCGATGCGGGTGGCCAGATCGGTCGCCGTCTTGACTTCGACGCAGAGGCCGAACCGGTCCAGCAGCTGGGGGCGCAGCTCGCCCTCCTCGGGGTTGCCGCTGCCGACCAGTACGAACCTGGCGGGATGGCGCACCGACAGCCCATCGCGTTCCACCACGTTCTCGCCGGAGGCCGCGACGTCGATCAGCAGATCGACCAGGTGATCCTCCAGCAGGTTCACCTCGTCCACATAAAGAAACCCGCGATGGGCGCGGGCCAGCAGGCCAGGCTCGAACGCCTTCTCGCCGCGCGACAAAGCGCGCTCCAGGTCCAGCGCGCCGACCACGCGGTCTTCGCTGGCGCCGAGCGGGAGATCGACCACCGGCACGCGGGCGCGTCTGGTGGGCAGCACGCCCTGCATCTGCCGCTCGCGGCACTCGCTGCACAACCGCGCCTGGTCGCCGGGATCGCAGCCGTAGCGGCATCCATCGACGACCTCCATGTCCGGCAGCAGGGCCGCGAGCGCGCGCACGGCGGTGGATTTGCCGGTTCCGCGATCGCCGAACACCAGAACGCCGCCGACCTGGGGATCGACCGCGGCGATGATGATGGCGCGGCGCATCTCGTCCTGGCCGACGAGAGCTGAAAACGGAAACGGCTGCGCCATGAAGGAGGAGCTCCAATATGAAACGGGTGGGCAAAAACGCTGCGGGAGACTTACAAGCGGCGTCGGAACGCTGCAAACGGGACAGATGAGCAACGACGACCAGGCCATTCTCAATGTGGACCAGATGCGCGCTGACGCCAGTGGGGGTGTCGTTGCCGAAGTGGTCGTGATCGGCGCCGGGGCGTGCGGCCTGGTGGCGGCGCTGGCGGCGCGCGATGCCGGCGCGTCGGTGATCGTGCTGGAGCGCGACTCGACGCCGAGCGGATCGACCTCGCTGGCGTCCGGCTTCGTTCCGGCGGCGGGGACACGGTTTCAGCGAGACATTGGCATCGACGATGACGCGCCGGCGCTGCTGGCGGCGGACATCCTGGCGAAGGCGAAGCACCGCACCGATCCGGTGATGGCCGCGCATCTGGCCGCCGAGATCGGTCCGGCGCTGGAATGGCTCACCCAGCGCCACGGCGTGCCGTTCGAGGTGCTGCAGGGGTTTCGCTATCCCGGCCATTCGCGGCTGCGCATGCATGCCGTGCCGGAACGTACCGGCACGGCTCTGCTGGCGCGACTTTTGG
>CAIQQQ010000089.1 GCA_903873995.1 uncultured Rhodospirillales bacterium | reverse complement strand
CGGACATAAGCTGCTCTAGAGTCTATGTTTTCTAGAGCACGACTTTCGACCGATTGGCTTCAATCGGTCGAAACGTGCTCTAGGCATCGTTCCTGGCCGGAAAATCATACGTCGCCTATCGCAAGCGCGGCGGGATCAAGCGCTCACCATTGCCGGATTTCCTGATCGGAGCGCATGCAGCTGTTGCAGAATACCGGCTGCTGATGCGCGATGCGGCGCGGTATCGGACCTACTTTCCACGGCTCGACCTCATCTCACCGTCGCAGCACGGGCCGCGCGTTCACACCCGAACCCGCCGCTCCCCCACCACCAGCACCACCCCCGCCACCACGATCAACCCCGCCCCCGCCCACACGGCGGCCACCGGCACATCCCCCCACACCACAAACCCCAGGATGAACGCCCACAAGAGCGCCGAATACTCCACCGGCGCCATCACCGAGGCCGGCGCCCGCTGCACCGCCTCAAAGGTGAAATACTGGCCCAGGCCGCCCAACACCCCGACAGCGACCATCAGCATCCAGGACAATCCATCCGGCGCCCGCCACTCGATCAGGCAAAGCGACCCGGTCACCACCGCGAACACAGTGTTCGTCCCCAGCATCTGCACCATCGAGCTCTCCCGCCGCGCGATCCGCCGCGTGAAGACCATCGCCAGCGCCCACAGGGTCGCCGAGAGCAGCACCAGAAAGGTCGCGACAGACAGCCGCACCCCGAACGGGTCGCTCGCCACCAGCACACCCACGAACCCGATCGCGACACTCGCCCATTGCATCCGCGTCACCCGCTCGCCCAGCAACGGTCCTGCCATCGCCGTGATCATCAGGGGCGCCGCGAAATATAACGTCAGCAGCTGCGCCAGCGGCAAAGCGCGGGACGCCGTGTAGAAAATCATCCAGGCCGACAACGTCAGCCCCGCCCGCGTCGCGATCGACCGCTTCATCGTGGACGCCGCGACCCGCTCCACCAGCCGCCGCCCGCCAAACGCGCAGCACAAGGCAACGATCACCACGGACCGGACGAACAGCACCTCCCACACAGGCAACGACGCCGCCAACCACTTGTTGGACGCATCCTGCAGGGAAAAGAAGAAATACCCCAGCACGCCCAAAGCAATGCCGACGCGTGGATTCAGACCTGCGGTCATGAAGAATGACCACAGCTCTGAGTCTTGGACCGGCGCGTCGCCGCCGGCCAACCCGGCGCGCGATACCATCGGCCAGAACGGAGGCCCGATGGTATCATTCCACAGCACTGCGCAGACCGGCCCCCGCCGCCAACGGCGCCAGCGGCACCGCCAGCGCCAGCAGGGCTGACAGCAGCAGCAGATGCGGGCGGGCTGAGAGCCCGGAGGACGCCGCCTCCGCCGCCGAGACACCGAAGATCAGCACCGGCGCGCAGAGCGGCAGCACCAGCAGGGGCAGCAGCACGCCCCCACGACGCGCCCCCAGCACCAAAGACGCGCCGACGGTGCCGAACAGGGACAGCAGCATCGTGCCGGGCACCAGTCCCGCCAGCAGCACCGGTGCTGCGTCCTCGTCGAGGTTCAGCATCACCGCGAGCGGCAGCGACGCTGCCAGCAGCGGCACGCCCGTCACGATCCAGTGCGACACTGCCTTCGCGAAAGCCACCAAGGCCGCCGGCTGGCCGGACAGCAGCAGCTGGTCGAGCGTGCCGTCCTCGAAATCCGCGCCGATCAGGCGGTCCAGTGGCAGAAGTGCTGCCAGCAGCGCGCAGACCCAGATGATGCCGGGCGCGAGGCGCCCCAACGTCTCGGGCGCCGGGCCGATCGCCAGGGGGAAGAGCGACGCGGTCAGCACGAAGAACAGCACAGAGGCGAGCGTGTCCGCCCCATGACGCAGCGACAGCCGCAGGTCGCGGCCGATCAGGGCCAAAAATCCGTAACTCATCCCAGCGCCAGCTCCCGCGCGCCCGGCAGCGGCAGGGGCAGATGCGTGGCTGCGATCACCATTCCGCCCGCGGCGCGATGTGCTGCCAGCATGTCCCCGAACCGCGCGACATTGGCGGTATCGACCCCCAAGGTCGGCTCATCGAGCAGCCATAGCGGTGCCGCGCGCAGGACCAGCCGCGCGAGGGCCAATCGCCGCTTCTGTCCGGCGCTCAGCATGCGCGCCGGCAGGTCCGCCAGATGGGACAGTCCAACGGCCAAGAGCGCCGGCCCGGCGCCGCGACCGAGGTTCTCCGACGCCGACAGCCCTGGCTTCACCGCGTCCTGGTGGCCGACATAGCCGACGCGCAGCCCATGGGTCGCGCGGTCTGCCAGCGCATCCACCCGGTCCCACAACACGCGTCCAGCCTCGATCCGGCCGAGCCCGGCCAGCACCCGCAGCAGCGTGCTCTTGCCCGAGCCGTTCGGCCCCACCAGCACCATCGCCTCGCCGGCGCCGACCTTGAAGGACAATCCGCCGATCACCACCCGCTCGCCGCGGATCACCGCGATGTCGTTCACCTCCAGCACCGCGTCCCCTTCCGCACAGCTTGTGATTCCCGCCCCTTGGTGATTAAAGGCCCGGGCGACTTTTCCACAGCCGAACGGCGTGGACGAAACCCGCCGGACACAACCGGCCCCGGATCGCCCAAGGCCCGAGCGGCGTCTCAGCAAGGCAGCGTATCCCATGAAAGCCATCGGTCAGGACAGCCTCAAGACCCAGCGCACACTGACCGTGGAGGGCAAGGACTACATCTATTTCTCCATCCCCGACGCCGCCAAGGCGCTGGGTGACGTCTCGCGCCTTCCCGTCAGCCTCAAGGTGCTGCTTGAGAACGTGCTCCGGTTCGAGGACGGCAACGCCTATATCGTGGCAGACGCGCAGTCGGTGGTGGATTGGCAGCAGACCGCCTCCTCCACCAAGGAAGTGCCGTTCAAGCCCAGCCGCATCCTGATGCAGGATTTCACCGGTGTTCCCGGCGTGGTCGATCTGGCCGCCATGCGCGACGGCATCATCGAGCTCGGCGGCAACCCGCAGAAGGTGAACCCGCTGGTGCCCGTCGATCTGGTGATCGACCACTCGGTGATGGTGGATTTCTCCGCGACCGCCGACTCCGAGACCAAGAACGTGGACGTTGAGTTCGACCGCAACGGCGAGCGCTACACGTTTCTTCGCTGGGGCCAGGCGGCGTTTGACAATTTCCGCGTCGTGCCGCCCGGCACCGGCATCTGCCATCAGGTGAACCTCGAATATCTGTCCCAGACGGTTTGGACCGCGGATATCGCCGGCAAGACCTATGCTTATCCGGACACGCTGTATGGCACGGACAGCCACACCACGATGGTTAACGGCCTTGGCGTGCTGGGCTGGGGTGTGGGCGGCATCGAGGCCGAGGCCGCCATGCTGGGGCAGCCGATCGCCATGCTCATTCCGGACGTGATCGGCTTCCGCCTCACCGGCAAGCTGCCGGAAGGCACCACCGCGACGGACCTCGTGCTCACCGTCACCCAGATGCTGCGCAAGAAGGGCGTGGTGGGCAAGTTCGTCGAGTTCTTCGGCACGGGCCTTGATGACCTGATGCTGGCTGACCGCGCCACCATCGCCAACATGGCGCCGGAATACGGTGCGACCTGCGGCTTCTTCCCGGTCGATCAGATCACGCTCGACTACCTGCACCTGTCGGGCCGCGACGAGCACCGCATCAAGCTGGTGGAGGCCTATAGCCGTGCCCAGGGCATGTTCCGCGACAGCGAGACGCCCGACCCGATCTTCACCGACATCCTCGAGCTCGACATGGGCACCGTGCAGCCGAGCCTCGCCGGCCCGAAGCGCCCGCAGGACCGCGTGCTGCTGAAGGAGGCCGGCCCCGCGTTCAACGCCGAGCTCACCAAGACTCTCGGCGTCCCCGCCAACGACGTCGGAACCAAGGTCGCCGTCGAAGGCACCAACTTCGAGATCGGCCATGGCGATGTGGTGATCGCCGCCATCACGAGCTGCACCAACACGTCCAACCCCTATGTGATGGTCGCGGCCGGCCTCGTCGCCCGCAAGGCCCGTGCCCTTGGCCTTACGCCGAAGCCCTGGGTGAAGACCTCGCTCGCCCCTGGTTCGCAGGTGGTGACGGAGTATCTCGACCGCGCCAACCTCACCGCTGATCTGGATGCGATCGGTTTCAACACCGTGGGCTATGGCTGCACCACCTGCATCGGCAACTCCGGCCCGCTGCCGGATGCGATCGTGGACGCGATCGAGGACAACAAGCTCGTTGCCGTCTCGGTGCTCTCCGGCAACCGCAACTTCGAAGGCCGCGTGCACGCCAACGTGCGCGCCAACTACCTGGCCTCGCCGCCGCTGGTCGTGGCCTACGCCCTGTTCGGCAACATGCGCGAGGACATCACCACCACGCCCATCGGCACCTCCAGCGCCGGCGCGCCCGTGTTCCTCAAGGACATCTGGCCCACGAACAAGGAGATCGCCGACACCGTCGCCGCCTCGCTCTCGCGCGAGCAGTTCCTCAAGCGCTACGGCGAGGTGTTCGTGGGGCCGAAGCAGTGGCGCGAGATCGCGGTGGCAACCGACGCCGCCACCTATGCCTGGTCCGACAGCTCAAACTACGTGAAGAACCCGCCTTATTTCGAGGGCATCACGATGGAGCCCTCCGTCAAGACCGACATCAAGAGTGCACGTATCCTCGCCGAGCTCGGCGACAGCATCACGACCGACCACATCTCACCGGCCGGCAATATCCGCAAATCCTCCCCCGCCGGCGAATATCTCGGCGAGCGGCAGATCCTGGCGAAGGACTTCAACAGCTACGGCGCGCGCCGCGGCAACCATGAGATCATGATGCGCGGCACCTTTGCCAATATTCGCATCAAGAACGAGATGGTTCCGGGCGTTGAAGGCGGCGTGACGGTGCACAAGCCCTCCGG
>CAIQQQ010000088.1 GCA_903873995.1 uncultured Rhodospirillales bacterium | reverse complement strand
CGCATCACGTCCCAGTGCTTCTGCATGAAGAGCACGGAGGGGCGTGAAGGATGCATGGCGACGTGGTGGACGCAGTGCCCGACCTCGGCGTTGGGGTCGGGAATGTATTGCGAGTGCAGTCCCTTATTGATCGGCTTCCAGGTCACGCCGCCGTCATCGGTACGGAACGCGCCCGCAGCTGAGATGGCGATGTAAATCCGCTTGGGATCACTGGGGTCGAGAAGATGTCCGTCTCCGCCTCGATCGAGGCGCTGAAGATGGCGGAGGTGGTGATTGTCGCCATCGACGCGGTGGAGGGGATCCATGACCAGGATCTGCAGATCGCCAGGCTGGTGGAGCGCGAGGGGCGCGCCTGTGTCATCGCGCTGAACAAGTGGGATGCCGTGGCCGATCGCAACGCCTCACGCAAGGCGGTGTCGGACCGGCTGGAGACGTCGCTCGCGCAGATGAAGGGCATCCCGGTTGTGACGATCTCCGCGCTGACCGGCATCGGCACGGACAAGCTGCTTCCGGCGGTGCGCAAGGCGGCCGAGGCGTGGAACACGCGCGTGGCCACCGGGCAGCTCAACCGCTGGTTCGAGGTGGCGTTGGAGCGGCACCAGGCGCCGCTTGTCGAAGGTCGCCGCCTCAAGCTGCGCTACATCACACAGGCCAAGGCACGCCCGCCGACCTTCATCGTGTTCGGCACCCGCGCCGAACAGACACCGGAAGACTATCAACGCTATCTGTCGAACTCGTTGCGCGAGCAGTTCGACATCCCGGGAACGCCGATCCGGCTCCAGTTCCGTGGCACCAAGAACCCGTTCGCCGAAGAGGACTGAGCCCGGCGGGCTCAGTCCCTGCTGGTCAGGCCGCGCGGGCAAGTCGCAGTTCGGACCAGATCTCGGATAGCGCGTTCACCAGATGGTCGATGTCGGCGTCGGTGTGCAGCGGGCCCGGCGTGAGCCGCAGCCGCTCGGTGCCGCGCGGCACGGTCGGGTAGTTGATCGGCTGGACATAGATTCCATAGGATTCCAGCAAAATATCGCTGATCGCCTTGCACTGGACCGGATCGCCCACCATCACCGGGACAATGTGGCTGGTGTTGTCCTGGTGGGGCACGCCCACGGCATCGAGCCGGGCGCGGACCTTGCGAGCGTTCTCGTGCTGGCGCTCGCGTTCGACGCTGCTGGATTTGAGATGGCGGATGGAGGCCACAGCGCCGGCCGCGACCAGTGGCGGCAGCGCGGTGGTGAAGATGAAGCCGGAGGCGAAGCTGCGCACAAAATCGATCATCGCCGTCGAACCAGTGATATAGCCGCCGACCACGCCGAACGCCTTGCCGAGCGTGCCTTCGATGACGGTGATGCGATGGGCCACGCCCTCGCGCTCAGACACGCCGCCGCCACGCTTGCCGTACATGCCCACGGCGTGCACTTCGTCGAGATAGGTCATGGCGCCGTGCGCCTCGGCCACGTCACAGATGCGGGCCATCGGCGAGATGTCGCCGTCCATGGAATAGACACTCTCGAACGCCACGAGCTTGGGCGTGCCGGCTGGCACCTTGGCAAGCTTGGCGGCCAGATCGTCAGCGTCGTTGTGCGCGAAGATCACGGTCTCAGCCCGGCTGTGGCGGATGCCCTCGATCATGGAGGCATGGTTCTTCGCGTCCGAGAACACGATGCACCCGGGGATCTTGGACGCAAGCGTGCTGAGCGCCGCCCAGTTGGAGACGTAGCCGGAGGTAAACAGCAGCGCCGCTTCCTTGCCGTGCAGATCGGCGAGTTCCTGCTCGAGGATCACATGATGATGGTTGGTGCCCGCGATGTTGCGCGTGCCACCGGCGCCGGCGCCGCACTGGTCGAGCGCCTCGTGCATCGCCGCGATCACGTCCGGATGCTGGCCCATGCCCAAATAGTCGTTGGAGCACCACACCGTGACCTCGGTGTTGCCGCGCTTGCGGTGATGTGTCGCGCGTGGGAACGAACCGGCCTGGCGCTCCAGGTCGATGAAGATGCGGTAGCGGCCTTCACGGCGAAGGGTGTCAAGCTGCTTACCGAAGAACGCTTCGTAGTCCATCGAACCCTCCGGGTTATTATGGGGCCGCCCGCGAATATTGTGGCAGTCCTTGAGGTTGCAGGCCAGGCTCAACTTTAGGCCCTTCATGGGCGGCACAGCAGGAAGACACCGCGTGCACGGGTGCCAGGACGGCACGCTTCTGGTCGCGGCTGCGCAGATACCACGCCCAGAGATCGGCAAACGGCAGCGGCACCACCATGAACCAGTGCTCCACCAGCCCCAGCGCCATCATGGTGCCGAGAAAAGTGAACACATTGGTATCGAACGCCGTGGCCCCGGGGGCGACCGCGCGCTGGAAGAACAGAAGGGTCAACACCGTCGCAACCGTCACCGAGATCGGGAACAGCGCGTTCATCGCGCGCTCGCGAAAGAAACTGGCCAGATAGGTGAGATGCTCTGGCAGCAAGTCGGCATTGAGGTTTCGCACACCGAGGAACAGATTGAGCTTGGCGCTCAGCCGCAGGCCCCACAATACGCAATAGGTCCACAGTGCGAGCTGGTTGGCAGCCCCCGCGCTAAGCCAGGCAATCAGGCCCGCACCCCCCGCAATCGCCAGTTCGTGCCAGATCACTGCCTGGGTGCCATGCCAGAAATGCCGCAGGCCAGTGCAATCGGGCGGGCAGGCTGTGCGGCGCGGGCCGGTGATGAAGCCCATCAGGAAGCTCATCTCCTGCCAGCCCCACACGGCTACCCCACAGGCAAACGCGCAATAGGCGCCGGACTTGGTCGTGTCATCAGCGACGGCGGCAATGCCGCGGAAGGCAAAAACCACGCCCACCGTCGCCGCACCCATGCTCCAGGCGAAGGTGCGGCGCGGCAGGTTGTCAAGAAACAGGATGAACCCCGTGCTGAACCACCAGACGAACAACGCGAACGCGATCGGCAGCCCGAACTGGATCATCCCTGCAAGGTCTCGCTTACCAGGCCGGCTGCAGCCGGATGTCGGCCGGCAACTCGTTCTTGTGGGCGGGCAGGGTGTAAAGGCGCAGGAAGGTGTAGCCGGCGGCGGCGACGAGGCCGAGATACTTGATCTTGCCGATCACGCCGCCCTGCTCCTTCGCCTTCTTCTGCGCCACCGTGATGCGACGCATGCGGTCCAGACCGAGGCGGAACATCGGGTGATCAAGATCGAGCGTCAGCGGGAACACCTGCTTGCTGATCTCGCTGGTGATGCGGAACACGGTGTAGTCGTATTCCGTAGGATCGATGCCCATCGCCACATGGAACTCATGGCGGGCATGGTCACGGATATACATTGTGGCGAATACGGCCAGCAGGAAGAAGCGGATCCAGAGCTTGTTCAGGCCCGTGAGATACTTTGGGTTCGAGCGCATCAGCAGCGCGAACGCCTCGCCGTGCCGGAACTCGTCGTTGCACCATTGCTCGAACCAGCCAAAGATCGGATGGATCATGTTGGCCGGATTCTTCTGCAGATGGCGGAAGATCGTGATGTAACGGGCATAGCCGATCTTCTCGGACAGATAGGTCGCGTAGAAGATGAACTTGGGCTGGAAGAACGTGTATTTCTTCGAGCGCGTGAGGAACCCAAGATCGACGCCAACGCCGTAATCCTTCAGCGTGTCGTTGATGAAGCCGGCATGCCGCGCCTCGTCACGCGTCATGAACGTGAACAGCTCCTTCACGTCCGGATTGGTGATGCGCTTCTTGATCTCGGCGTAAAGCACGCAGCCCGAGAACTCGGCGGTGACGGAGCTGACCAGGAATTCCAGGAACTCCTTCTTCAGCGGCGCGTCCATCGCGTCCGTGTCGACGTCGAACAATTCGTTGCGACGGAAATGGCCGCGATTGGGGTCCGCGCGCATCTCGGCCACCAGTTCGTCCCAGTCCTTGCGGACGGAGCTGACATCGAGCTTGTCCATCGCGGCGTAGTCGGTGGTGTAGAAGCGCGGCGTCAGAACCGTGTCCTGCTTCGCGATCGCCGTCGTTTCGTTGATCGTCCGTTCGGACATCACAGTGGCGCTCATGGGGTCCCCCGCGGCTTGAGTTCGAGCTCTTCCTGCGGCTGAAAGCCGACCTCGTAGAGCCCGGTGAGTTGGAAGATGCTGGCAAACCGGGTCCAGACCCGCTCGGCCATGGTTGCACGTGCGACGGTCGCCGCACATTGCAAGGTCATGTGGTCGCCGAATTCAATCTCGTAAGGAACGCCGTGGACCAGCATCTCGTCACCAGGCCGCAGCTCAATGTCGGCGGGCACGGTGTAGGCGTGAAAGCTCTCCACGGTCTTTTCGATATCGACGTCACAGGTCGCCGTGACGGTATCACGCAACGGGGCCAGCCAACTCATGGCGTCCCCCCGGGAAGGGTCAACATGCGGGCGAAATCCTCTCGGTTGGTCGGGCCGAACGCCTCCAGCTCGACCACCCGCTTAGTTGCCGGATCCTCGAGCGTAAGCCGCCCATCTTCCCACGCCGTGAGGCGGAAGGCCACATCCGGACTGACGCCGGCGCGAAGCCGTTGCTGCGCCAGGCCACGCAACGTGGCACGAACGAAGTTGCCGGAGCCGGGCTGGATCACATCGATCACATGATTGTCCGCCGCGTTCACGATCGCCACCCCGTGCTCCGGCGTGTCCACGAAATGAAACGATCGTACAATGAGCGGGCGGGACTGCGCGAAACTCGGCGTGGGCTTTTGGAAGCTGCCGATGGCCACCATCAGCATGGAGAATGCGACCATCGTGCCGAGAACCAGCAATATGAGCCTTGGGATCGGGGGGCCCGGGCGTTTGACTGGAGGCTGCATCGGTGTGGCATTTGCCGAGATGGTCATTGGAACGCTCTCACGCATCGTCTCCTAACTACGCCGCCACCGGCTCGCCAGACGCGGGTTGAGCCTGGGCGAGCACCAAAGCCACAGACTCACCGATCATGCGCGCCACCTCGGCCGGCGTCTCGATGGAGCGCAGCATCGGCCGGCCCTGGCGGAAATGCCAGGCCTGCACATGCGGCCACAACACGAGATAGGCAAGGCGATCATCCGGCAAGGGGCTCAGAAGGATGTCCCCACGCACAGCACCGCGCATCCGCATGTCCACGCGGTCGATGCGCGGATAGGGGATGTTGATCGTCTTGGGTAACGCGATACCGGCCCGGATCACCACGCGGCGGGTGGTCACGGTGTACATGGTCGTCTTCTGCACGGCCCAGCTGAACAGGGCGATGATCCCCATCACGATGCTGCCGAGCCCCGCCAGCTCCACCATCGGCTCAATCGCAATCGCCAGGTCGTTGTCATAGACGGCCGAGATCACGTCCCAGACCAGCAAGACCGCAAAATAGATCGCGACCTTGCGGATGTGAAAGGTTCTCACGGCGAGATTCTGCCAGTCCGGCGCACCCTGCCACAGGATGCGCTCGCCGGCAGGCAGCGGCCCGGGCAGGCCACGAAGCGGCTCGGCGGCGTCGTAATGATGCGCGTCGGGGTGCTGGTCGCTCACAGAAGCGGCTCGCTGCGCGAAGCCGTCGCATAGAGCGTGCCGCCGCCGTAATAGGCGCACACCATGTCCTCCTCGAGTTTGGTGATCTGCTCTGGGTTCTTCAGCACCGGCACATGGGCGAACTGGTCGGCCAGGATCGCCCGCACCTTCACCTGCTTCTTGGCGTCGCTGATCGTCACGAAGGTCATCGGCACCAGCACGGTGCGTGGGCCCATCTTGGTGGCAGCCTGCAGCTCGACATAGCGCAGCACCGTCTCGGAGCGATCGACCCAAAGATCGACGACCGTGCCGGCCACCAGATTATCAGCGCCCACCACCTGGAAGCCGCGCGGGTCCTTGTCCTCGGCCGCGACGGTGTAACCGGGGGCGGCACGGAGCGGCACGATCTTGGCTTCGCCAGTCTCAAACATCAGCTCCGGCACGTCTGCGCGGTTGCAGTAGGAGCCGGGGCCGACGGCTGCCAGCATCGGATCACCCACCGGGATGAACGGCGCGCCGGGGGTGTTGGTGGACGGCACGGAGTTGCTCGGCCGCTCCACCTCGGGGTGAGGCGCCAGCACCGTCGTGCCGTCCTGCAGCAGGAAGGTCTTGGGGGCCGGCATGATCGCCTGGCTCACCGGCACGCGGCCGGGCATGTCCGAGATGAGCGGCCAGCCTTCGCGGCGGTCCTCGCGGCGGATCATGATGATCAGGCCGATCCCGAAGAGCCAGAACATGTAGAGAGCGAGCTGGGCGACGTCGATGTGCTGGGTGATGGCGCCGGTTTGCATGGGAACCTCGGTCGTTCGAGTGATGGATCAGCTTTTGAGGACGGCAAGCGATTGTGAAGCCAGTGGGGGAGGTGTTGTCTGGGGTGTGCGCCCGCGTGCGCGGACCAGCGGGCCCAGGGCCACCAGCGTGATGAACAGGGCGTAGAGCTCGATGTGGTAGACGACGCTGTAGCCGACCCCTGGGCTTTGCAGCGCCTCGCCAAGGGCGCCGGAGGTGGCGAGCTCACCCACTCCGTCACGGATCAAGCCGCCCATGGCGATGGCGATGCCCGCGGCCGAGGCCTGGGCGGCACCCCAGGCGCCAAGTGCGAGGCCGTTCTGCCCGGTGGTGGCGATGTCGACCGTGGCCATCAGCGTGCCGACCGCGAACAGCCCGCCGCCAAAACCGATCAGCATCGTGCCGATGCCGAACAGCACGGCGGATTGCGCGGGTTCGGCAAAGATCACCGAGCTGAACGCCACGAGTCCCGCCAGAGCTCCAAGTGCAGCGAGACGATAGGGATCGCTGCCGCGCGCCAAAGACCGCGCCGCAAGCGCGAATCCCAGCAACCCGCCGACAGCGAGCAGCGCCGTCAGCGCCGTGGTTGCCGCGACCGGGAGATGCAGGATCTGACCGCCATACGGTTCCAGCAAAATGTCGCCCATGCTGAAGGCTGCGGTGCCGCAGGCCACGGCCACAAGGCGGCGCGTGGAACGGCCGGCCTTGCTGAACTCGGCCCAGGCCTTGGCAAAGCTCGGCACCGCATTGGGCTTGGTGCGGCCCGGCTGGCGTGGCTCCTGTTTCCACAATGCCACGGTGTTGAGGATCAGCACCATGGCGGCGGCGCCCTGCACGACCTGGATCAGCCGGATCTCGCTGAACGGATGCAACGCGAGGCCGAACACGCCGGCGCTGACCACCATGCCCAGCAGCAGCATCACGCTGAGCAGCACCACCACGCGGACATGATGCTTCGGCGGCGTGAGATCGGTGGCAAGTGCCAACCCCACCGTCTGCACCGTGTGCATGCCCGCGCCCACGAGGAAGAACGAGAACGCGGCGGCCACCTGCCCCACGATGATCGGCCCGGTCGTGTCACCGGACAGGATGATCAGCGCGAACGGCATGATCGCGAGCCCGCCGAACTGCGCCATCGTGCCGAGCCACAGATAGGGCACCCGCCGCCAGCCCAGAGCAGAGGCATGGTTGTCCGACTTGAAGCCGATGATGGCGCGCAGCGGGGCGAAGATCAGCGGGGCGGAGACCATCAGCGCCACCACCCAGGCCTTCACGCCCAGTTCCACGATCATCACCCGGTTGAGGGTGCCGATCAGCAGCACGATCGTCATGCCCACCGTCACCTGGAACAGGGCAAGGCGCAGCAGCTTGGACAGCGGCATTTCGGCCGTGGCGATCTCCGCAAACGGCAGAAACCCGGTCGAGATCCGGCCCCAGCGCAGCGCCAGACGGGTGTTCAGGCCGGCGATCATTTCTGCACCAGCTCCAGCGCCTGGGAGGTATAGAATCCGCTTTTCACCCGGTGCGTACGGCCGAGCTTCCAGCGGGGCAGAGCGCGTTCGAGCCGCACCTGCAAACCGAGCGGGCTGACCGGCTCGATCGCGGGCGAGCGGTCCGAGCGCGGGAACAGCTTGCCCAGCGGCAGTGCGACAGCCAGAAACGGCGTCTGTGGCGCGAAGGTGAACAGCACCGAGGCATCGGTCCGCTCGGCGAAGCCCTTGATCACGCCCACCATGTCCATGGCGATGTAATGGATCACCGAGTCCATCGCCACGATATGGTCAAAGCGGCCAAGGTCCTGGCTGAACATGTCGCCGACGCGGAATTCGACGGAGCCCTCGCCAAGATTAGAAGGCAGCCGCTCGGCCGCGACATTGACGAGCGAGGCGGCGAGATCGATCGCCACCACATGGGCGCCGCGACGCGCGGCCTCCACCGCCAGCGCCCCGGTGCCGCAGCCGGCATCCAGCACGCGCTTGCCGCGCAGATCGGCGGGCATGTAGCTCAGCAGCGTGTTGCGCATCTCATCCCGCCCGCGGCGCACGGTGGCGCGAATGCCACTGACCGGGGCATCAGACGTGAGGCGCGCCCAGGCGGCGGCCGCCGTGCGATCGAAATACTGTTCGAGTTCGCCACGGCGCTTCTCGTAGGTGACAGCCAACGACATCAATCGTACCCCAACAAGTCGAAGATATCGCGGTCCTTGAGCGGTGCTGGCGAGCGATCCGCCGTGCCGGCCCACAAGGTGGCCGCGAGCTTCAGATATTCGTTCTTGACCGCCTCCAGCTCCGGCGAGCTGTCCATCTCGAACAGGGTTGCCTTCTTGAGGCGCGAGCGGCGGATCACGTCGAGATCGCGGAAATGCGCGAGCGTCTCCATGCCGATGGCGGTGTTGTATTTGTCGATCTGGTCGGTCTCGGCGCTGCGGTTGCAGATCACGCCGCCGAGACGCACGTCGTAGTTCTTCGCCTTCGCCTGGATCGCGGCCACAATGCGGTTCATCGCGAATATGCTGTCAAAATCATTGGCCGCCACGATCAGCGCACGGTCGGCGTGCTGCAGGGGCGCCGCAAAGCCGCCGCACACCACGTCGCCCAGAACGTCGAAGATCACAACGTCGGTCTCGTCGAGCAGATGATGCTCCTTCAACAGCTTCACCGTCTGGCCCACGACATAGCCGCCGCAGCCGGTGCCGGCCGGCGGGCCACCGGCCTCCACGCACATCACACCATTATAGCCCTGAAACACGAAATCCTCGGGCCGCAGCTCCTCGGCGTGGAAATCCACCGTCGCCAGCACGTCGATCACCGTGGGGATCAGGGACTTGGTAAGGGTGAAGGTGCTGTCATGCTTCGGGTCGCAGCCAATCTGGATGACCTTCTTGCCGAGCTTGGAGAAGGCGACTGACAGATTGGACGAGGTCGTGCT
>CAIQQQ010000087.1 GCA_903873995.1 uncultured Rhodospirillales bacterium | reverse complement strand
CGGACATCTTCCGCGGCCACGGCCCGGCGTGGCGCCGGGCCAATGCCGGCCATGTCCGCCTCGGCCAGTTGAAGGTGATGGCGGCGATCGAGAGCTGCCGCACCGCGGCGCTCGGCGGCCATGTAGCGCGCTGCGAGGACTGCGCCCACAGCCAGATCTCGTACAATAGTTGCCGCAACCGGCACTGCCCGAAGTGCCAAGGTGCCGCAGCGAAGGAATGGCTCGCCGCGCGCGAGGCCGACCTGCTGCCGGTGCCGTACTTCCATGTCGTGTTTACGCTGCCAGCGGCCATCGCCGACATCGTCTACCAGAATAAGGCCGTGGTCTACGATATCCTGTTCAAGGCCTCAGCCGAGACCCTGACCACCATCGCGGCAGACCCAAAACACCTCGGCGTCCGCGTCGGCATCACCTCGGTTCTCCATACCTGGGGTTCGGCCATGACCCATCATCCGCACGTCCACATGATCGTGCCGGGCGGCGGCATCTCGCTCGATGGCAAGCGTTGGGTGGCGTGCCGGGCCGGCTTCTTCCTGCCGGTGCGTGTGCTCTCGCGCCTGTTCCGCCGGTTGTTCATGGAGAAGCTGATCGCTGCTCACAAGGCCGGCCACCTGAAGTTCTTCGGCATTCACGACGCTCTCGCGAACCCGCAGGCGTTCGCGACATATCTGGCCCCGCTACGCCGAGCCGAATGGGTCGTCTATGCCAAGCGTCCGTTCGGCGGGCCCCAGGCCGTGCTGGCCTATCTGTCGCGCTATACCCACCGCGTCGCCATTGCCAACAGCCGGCTGATCGCTTGCGACCGCACCGGCGTCACCTTTCGATGGAAGGACTATCGCACCGATGGTCGCGACCGTCAGAAGGTCATGACACTCGCCACCGCCGAGTTCATCCGCCGCTTCCTGATCCACGTCCTGCCGCACGGCTTCCACCGCATCCGCCACTATGGCCTGCTCGCCAGCGGCACCCGCGCCGGCAACATCGCCAGAGCACGCCGTTTGCTCGACGTGCCTGTGATACAGCCCGAGGCCGGGGATGACAGCGGCGCTGAGGCCGACGAACCAAAACCGCTCTCGCACCCGTGCCCGTGCTGCGGCGGTCGCATGATCGTCGTCGAGACGTTCCAGCGCGGCGGAGCGCCGCGCTATCATCCCGCGGCATCCACCGCCGAGATCAGGATCGACACATCATGATCAAGGTCGGCGCTCGGCAAAATTACAGGGCAGCATCTCTGCTTCGCCGAATCTCGACCGGCAATGATCAGGCTCGACCTCGTACCGCCCGCGATGGCCGTCGTGTGGCTCAATCTCGCGCTGGCGACGCCGGTTCTGCCGATCGCAACCGGCCAACCGGGTTCGTCATCCCCTTGATCGCTTCCTACACAAGCGTTCAACAGCCCTCAGTGACAGACCGCCGACGCCGAAATCCCCATAGCGTCTGACGCGCGGCATCGCCATACCTCCCGCGGTTTCCTCCCTTGGAGGTTTGCGTACGCCGGCCCCCGGCGTGTGCTGCAACACCATCATGGGGCCGGCATCCGCAAACCTTCACACAAACGGACTCATGCGCCGCAACAATCACCCCCCTATTCGACCACCAGATCGGCTGTCGCCACCAGGCCGTCGGGAATACGGGCATCCAGCAACTTGGCCGCTTTGAGGTTTATTGCCAGATCGAAAACCGTCGGAAGTTCGACGGGCAATTCGTTCGGCTTCATGCCCTTCAGTATTTTATCGATGTAATAAGCGCT
>CAIQQQ010000086.1 GCA_903873995.1 uncultured Rhodospirillales bacterium | reverse complement strand
CGGCGATCTTCAGCAGGTTCGCGGCGAAGAAGCCGAGATCGACACAGAACAGCAACCCGCCCACCGCGACCGCTGCCGCCACGGGCCACTTCCAGACCTTGATCATCGCCTGATAGAGGAGCACGGTGGTCAGCAGCATCGTCGTCGCGACGGCCGTACCGTAGGCGCCCGCGAGCCGGTCCGAACTGCCGAACGCGAAGGTCACGACGACCGTTGCGATCATCATCAGCCAGTTGACGATCGGGACGTAGATCTGGCCATACAGCTGGTCGGAGGTCTGGTTGATCCGCACCCCGGGCATCCAGCCGAGCTGCATCGCCTGGCGGGTCATCGAGAACGAGCCGGTGATGATCGCCTGGCTGGCGATGATGGTTGCGATCGTAGAGAGAATCACCATCGGATAGACTGACCATGCCGGGGCGATCTGGAAGAACGGGTTGCCGCTGACCGTGCCTTCCCCGATCAGGTAAGCGGTCTGCCCGCCATAGCTGAGAAGAAGCGCCGGCAGCACGATGAAATACCAGGCGCGCCGGATCGGCGCGCGGCCGAAATGACCCATGTCGGCGTACAGCGCCTCACCGCCGGTTATGCAGAGGAATACACCGCCCAGCACCAGGAGACCCGAGCCTCCGGAATGGGTCAGGAAGTGCAGCGCATGGCGTGGGTCGATCGCCCATAGCACAGCCGGATGCGCGACGATCTGCGATGCGCCGAGCAGCGAGATCACCGCGAACCACACCAGCATGATCGGACCGAATGCGGCCCCGATCTTCTCGGTGCCGAAGCGCTGCGCCGCGAACAGCGCGATCAGGATCAGGATCGCAACGGGCATCACGTACGGCTTGAATGCCTCGCTGACGACATTGACGCCTTCCAGCGCCGACAGCACGGATATCGCCGGCGTGATCACGCCATCCCCATAGATCAGCGCCGCGCCGAGCAGCCCCAGCATCGTCAGCAGCCGCGAACCCTTTTTAAGGCTGTTTGCGCCGACCAGCGACATCAGCGCGAGGATCCCGCCCTCACCACGGTTGTCGGCCCGCATGACCAGCAGGCAATACTTGATCGATACGGTGATCACCAGCGTCCAGATCAGCAGCGACAGGATGCCGAGCGCGCTCTCGGCAGAGAACTTGCCGCCCGCGGCCTGCACGACGGTCTGCAGGGTGTACAGCGGGCTGGTGCCCAGGTCGCCGAACACGACTCCGACAGCACTCAGCATCGCCCAGTGGTCTTGTTTGTGGGTACCGGGAGCGTGAGTCATTTCAGGGGATTCCTAAGGAGGGGCGGGATTATAGCCGCAGACCCCCGGTCACGGGCACGACTTCACCGGTCATGTAGGCGCCACCCGCGCACAGGTAGACGATGACGTCGGCATAATCCTCCGGAGTACCTGCACGGCCGAGCGGCACCGTAGCACGAGCGGCCGCGTGAATATCGCCGAAGGAGCATTCCCAGTTGGAATCAACGAGCCCGGGAGCAATGCCGTTGACCCGCACCTGCGGCGCCAGCCCCCTGGCGAGTTCACGGGTGAGGCCGACGAGGCCGGCCTTGGCGGTGGCATAGGCAGTGCTGCTCGCGCCACCCCCGAAAGCCGAGATCGACACCGTGTTGACGATCGCGCCACGCGCGGCACGCAGCGCGGCGCTCATTTCGCGGCTCACCCAGAACGTCGACAGCAGGTTGATGCGCAGGATGCGATCCCAGAACACCTCGTCGAGCGCATCAAGATCCTGTGCGGGAATCGGCGTTCGGGTCAGCGGAGCGCCCGCATTGTTGACCAGGTAGTCGATGCCACCGAGCGCGGCGAGCGCACTGCGGGCCGCATCGCGGGCACTGGCGGCCTCACCAAGATCACCGGGTGCGGCAATTGCATCATGACCCTGCGCGCGTAGCGCCGCGACGGCCCTCTCCAGTCGCTCGCCCGGCAGGTCGTTCAGCGCCACGCGGGCGCCTCCCGCGCAGAGCCGCTGCGCCGTCGCAAGGCCGATCCCGGAAGCGGCACCCGTGACCATGGCGCGCCGGCCGCCGAGCCGGTATTCGATCGTGCTGGACATGATTTACTGCCCCGTCTTGAATCTCTGCCACAGGCGCGTGATCGCCCGCGCCCGCTCCGGCGGATCCTGGCGCTGCACGAACAGCCGCTGGCGCGTCTCGGGCGACGGGTAAACCACCGGATCGGACCGGACGGCCGGATCGACCAGCACAGTCGCGGCCGCGTTGCCGTTCGGATAGAAAAGAAAGTCGGACACTTCGGCAATGACGCGTGGCTCCATCAGGTAATTGATGAGCCGGTGCGCATTGGCCGGGTGCGGCGCGTCCTTCGGTATCGCCAGCATGTCAAACCACAGCAGCGAGCCTTCGCGCGGAATGACATAGCGGATACGCATGCCATTGCCGGCCTCATGGGCGCGGCGGGCGGCCTGGTGCACATCGCCGCTGTAGGCGAGCGCCACACAGACATCGCCGTTGGCCAGCAGGTCCGTGATCGTCGTGGTATCGATACTGCGGACGTAGGGCCGGATCCGCAGCAAGGCCGCCTCGGCGTCCGCAAGATCCGCGGCGCTCGGCGCATTCGGGTCTCGGCCCAGCCACGCGAGGACCAGTCGCACGACGCCGGCAGGCGCATCCAGCATCGCGATTCCGCACCCGGCCAGCTTCGCGGCATAGGTGGGGTCAAGGATCAGGCGCCAGCTGTCGGGCTGCACGCCCGGCAAGGCAGCCGCGACGCGGGCTTCGTTGTAACCCACGCCATAGGTGCCCCACAGATAAACGACACCGTGGGCGTTCTCCGGATCGTTCTGGGCCACGCTCCCCATGATCTGTGGGTCCATGTTGCCAAGGTTCGGCAACTGGCTGCGGTCGAGCGGCTGATAGGCGCCGCTGCGGATCTGCCGCTCGAAGAACGGAGCGGTCGGCACGACAACGTCATAGCCGCTGTTGCCGGTCAGGATCCGCGACTCCAGCACCTCATTGGTATCGAAAGTGGTGACGCGGACCTTGATGCCGGTCTGTTTCTCGAAGCCGGCTACGGTGCCCGGGGCCAGGTAATCGGCCCAGGTATAGAGGTTGACCACCGGGGCACCCGGTGCATCGGCAGCAGCGCCAGTGGCGACGCCGCCGCCTGAGCCCCCATGGTGACAGGCGCCGAGCAGGCCGGTCAGCCCCGCCAGCATGACGACCCTGATGATTGAGTGCGGACGATGCATCCCGTGGGGGATGATGCCACAGCCGCGTGCCTGCAAAAACGCTAAAATGGCGCCATGAAGAAAGCCAGCCCCGCACTCTCGCCGCGCGAGACACGCACGCTGCTGCCGCGCCTGTTCGCGGCCGTGAGCGCATCAGACCGCATCACGCTCGGGCTCATGAACCGGGTCAGGATCCAGCACAAGGCCGACGGCAGCGAAGTGACCGCCGCGGACCGTGACGCGGAACAGCTGCTGCGCCGGCACATCACGGCGGCCTGGCCGCGCGATGCCGTACTCGGTGAGGAGTATGGCGGTGAGCTTGTGAACAGCGGCCGCTGCTGGCTGATCGATCCGATCGACGGCACCGCATCCTATGCACTCGGCATGCCGATGTTCGGCACGCTGATTTCGCTGCTGATCGATGGTGAGCCGGTCTTTGGCATGATTCACCTGGGAGCACTGCGCGAGACCACGTATGCCGCAAGGGGTCAGGGCTGCTGGCTGAAGCGCGACGGAGCGCGGGCCCGGCGGGTCCACGTCGCGCCATCACCGGCATTGTCAAAGGCCCAGGTAGGCCTGACCAGTTTCAAGGAAAGCGACCTGGCGCCGCGCCCGGGTCCATGGCGCCTGACGAATCTCGCGTGGGCTGCCGGGCGCGTGCGCCTCGTCGGCGACTGCGTGCAGTACGCGCTGCTGTGCCGTGGCCAGCTCGACGCCTGCGTCTACCCGGCGATGAAGCCCTGGGATATCGGCGCCCTGACGCCCTGCGTCGAGGAGGCCGGTGGCTCGGTCAGCGACCTGACCGGCGCGACGACCGGGCTGGTCGCGCGCAGCTCCCTGCTTGCCGCCAGCAGCGCGAGACTGCGGCGCGCGATCGTCGCGCAGGTCTGCAAAGCGGACTGAAATAGTGCGGATCCCGCCGAACAACAGGAGATAGTCATGCAGTCAATCGCGCAAATTTCCAGCCTCAGAAACCTGGCGGCAGCGGCATG
>CAIQQQ010000085.1 GCA_903873995.1 uncultured Rhodospirillales bacterium | reverse complement strand
GTCAACACGCCGTCCTGGTCCGGTGCGGCGACCGTCGCGATGAAGCTGTTGGGCCCCACCGCATCGAGCGTGAGCCGCTTCAGCGCGCCAGGCTGCAGGCCGTCCGGCAAGGTCACCGAAACGGTCGGCCCCTCGCGCGTCACCACCGACAGAACCTTGCCGTCAAAGCCCGAAATGGCGCCGCGCAGCCGCACCGGCGCTGGCCCCTGGGCCAAGGCGGGCAGGGCGCATGCAAGGGCTGTGAGCATCGTTGCGGCAAGGGCGAGTCGGCGCGCGATCGGCATGGCGAGGTCCTCGTTTGGTCTGCCTTAGAGATATGCAGCACTCTGCCCGTTGCCAGGGCCGAAGCTCAGCCCCCCGCCAGAATCACCGCCATCCGATCCGCCAGCTGCGCCATCGCCTCGCTGATCGCCGCCACATGCGCCGTGACCGGGACCGCAGCCGCGGCGCCTGCGATCGGCACCACCAGCCGCATCGTCTGCGCCCGCGCCACAGCACCATCCGGCCGGATCGCGACCTGCGCCAGCAGCACCAGCGTGCCGTCCGGATCGGCGTCGCAGCGCTGGATATCCACCTCCACCACCGTGTCCGGCCGCGTCGAGATCGCGCCCGATTCCGCGAACACGGAGGCATTGGGCAGACGCTCCACCAGATCCTCGGTCAGCACCCGGTCCATCATCCGCCCGAGCGGCTCGCCCCACCGGTCCTGATCGTTGACGGTCAGGCGATACTGCACCGTGCCGCGCACGATCTCGGGCCGGTCCAGATAGCCGGCCAGCCCGACCCGCCGCAGCTCCACGCTCATCGGCCGCGAGGCGACCACAGCCCCCGGCCGCGCCGCCAGTGTGAACAGCGACGGCGTCGGAGAGGCCTGACAGCCGGCCAGCACCAGCATGGCCGCGATCCCGATCCTGTGCTTCATCATGTCGCGTGTGCTCATTTTTCTGTGCCCGAGCCTGTCCGACCGCGGATGAGAGACTCAGGGTGCTGTGCCAGATAATCGGCCAGCAGCCGAACCGAGCGCAGCCCGTCGCTGAGCTGCCCCAAAACTCGTTCCACATCGCGCCGCACCTGAGACTGGCTGCCATAGCTCGCATCGGCCGAGGCCACGAGCGCAGAGCTGCGGGCGAGAACGGCAGCGAGCTGTGCCGCGATCTCCGGCAGCCGGCGCAGCGCCGGCGTCGCCTCGTCATCCACCTTGCGCACCAGGCCCTGCACGCTGGTCAAGGTGCCCGCAAGCGCCGCAAGGCTGCGGCGCAGGTCCTCGCCTTGCGCGATCCGGCTGGTCCCCGCCACCGTCTGCCCCAGATCGCGCCCGATCTGATCGAACGGCACCCGCGCCAGCGAGCGCGTGATCTCCGTGACGTTGGCCAACAGGTTGTCGAGCCCGCCGGACTGGCTCGGCACCAGGATCCTGCCATCGGCCAGCACCTGTACCTCGGCCGGCGGTGCGTCCGGCACGAAATCCATGCCGAGCACGAGCTGGCCGGTGAGGTAGTTCGCCGAATGCAGCTGCATCCGCAGCCCCCGCTTCACCATGGTCTGCGTCACCTCGAGCGGTGTCCGCCGGTCGATCTCGTTGGGCGGCAGGATCCGCTCCGGCTGGATCTCGTACTCCACGTCCACATGCGATTCCCGCCCCTCCGGATCGAACTCCAGTTTGATCGCGGTCACATTGCCGACCTGCAATCCATAGATTTCAACCGGCGCCCCCACCGCCAGGCCCCGCACCGAGCCCTCGAACCGTGTCAGGAACGGAAAGCGCCGCTTATAGCCGGCGCCGGCCGCGGTCGCCTCGTCGGGATACAGCCGGAAGGTAGCACCGGGCGGGCTCTGCCGCGTCGTGCGCGCCTCCTGGTTGGTCTCGAACGCCACGGCCCCGGCCAGCAGCGCACGCAGGCTCTCCAGCCGCAGCTTCACCCCGTTGGCGCCCAGATCGACGGCCACGCCCGAGCTATTCCAGAAATAGCTCGCCTCGTGGATCAGCTCGAAATACGGCTTGCGCACAAAGATCTGCACCGTGAAGCCGCGTCCGTCCTCGTTGAGGTCCGACGAGATCACCTCGCCCACCATCAGATCGCGATAGAGCACCGGCGAGCCCACCGAGATGCCGCCGCTGCGGGGCGTGCGCAGCGTATAGGTCTGTCCCGGCTCGTCGGACCGGATGGCCGGCGGGCGATCGAGGCCCACAAAGCTGCGCGGCGAGCCACCGTCCTGCGGGCCCGGTGCGGTGCCGGGGGCCACCCCGCTGTCGACCTCGATATACGCGCCAGACAGCAGGGTCTCGAGGCCGGTCACGTTGCCCGGCGCGAATTGCGGCCGCACCACCCAGAACCGCGTGGTCTCCAGCAGCTGCGAGGTGGCCTCGCGCCGCATCTTCACCACCACCTCGACATGGGACTGGTCCTCGCTGAGCCGGATCGTGTCCACCACGCCCAGCTCCACCGCCTTGTGGCGCACCTTGGTCGTCCCGGCCTGCAGCCCATCGGCGGAGGCGAAGCTGATCGTGATCGTAGGCCCGCGCGAGGAGATCGCGTCATAGGCCAGATAGCCCGCGATCAGCACCGCCACCAGCGGCACCAGCCAGATCGCCTGGAACCGCACACGCCTGCGCACCAGGGCCGGCGGCGCGTCATCTGAGGAGGGCTCGGTCATGGCAGGGGCACGTCGCTGTCAGAAGAGGCTGCATCCCACATCAGCCTCGGATCGAAGCTGCCAGCGGCCAGCATCGTGAGGATCACCACGGCACAGAAGCTCAGCACCCCAGGTCCCGGAATGATCGTCGCAAGATTGCCCGCCTGCACCAGCGCGGTCAGAATCGAGATCATGAACACGTCGATCATCGACCATCGCCCCACCGCCTCCACGATCCGGTAAAGCCGGGTGCGCTCCACGAGCCCCCGGCGCCTGCGCAGATGCACCGAGATCAGCAGCCAGGCAAGGCTTGCCAGCTTCAGCACCGGCACGGCAATGGATGCCACGAACACCAGGGCCGCCAGCGGCCACTGCCCGCCGGCCGCAAGCTCGGACACACCGCCCAGAATGGTCGATGGATGCCCCCGGCCCAGCTGGATCGCGGTCAGCACCGGCAAGGTGTTGGCCGGAACATAGAACACCGCGGCCGCGATCAGCAGCGCCCAGCTGCGCTGCAGGCTTGCGGTCTTGCGATGATGCAGCTGCCCGCCGCAGCGCGGGCAGATCAAAATGCGAGCAAAGTTCGATAGCCGTGACACCTGCCCGCAATCGTCACATCCGATCCGCCTGCCAGGCCCAGGCTCGCAGCGTGCCTGCAGACCCGAAGGCTCCAGCCGCGCCCACACCACGTCATGGTCCAGCACCGTGTCCATGGCCGCGATCACCAGCATCAGCGCGCCCAGCGCATAGACCGCAAGCCCCACATGCACCGGTGCAAGATCGGTCAGCTTGGTGTAGGCCACGAACACGCCCAACAGGAAGACCTCGATCATCGACCACGGCGTGAGCTCCTCAACCCAGCGAAACACCGGCACCAGCCAGGCGCGCGGCAGCTGAAGGCGCAGCCCCACAAGAACCCAGATCAGGGCCGAGAGCTTGGCGATCGGCGCCAGGATGGTGGTGGCGAGCACCACAACCCCCACCTCCCACAGCCCGCCCTCGCCCAGCGCCACCGGCCCGGCCGCAAGCGTCGTCCGTCGTCCTTCGCCGGCAAGGTCCAGCTGCATGAACGGCAAGGTCGCCGCGAGGATGAACAGCAGCACGCCGGTGGTCGCCAGCGCCAGCGCGCGGCCCTCCGGATCGGTGCGATGCGAAGACAGCGTCACGCCGCAGCGCCGGCACGCGGCGCTCGCGCCGGGGGCGAGCTCTGGCAAAGCCTGGAACTGGCCGCAAAGCTTGCACTCACGCAGCCGCCGCACCGCGCGCCCTCCCACATCCGAAGCCGGCATCCGTCCATGGACGCTGCCCAGGCCCATTGGCATAACCAAGAGCGGAAGGGGAGCCATAGATCGTGTCAACCGTAACGGTCCAGCACCGCGCGCATGTGATCGTGCTGGGCAACGAGAAAGGCGGCTCGGGCAAATCGACGGCCGCGATGCATGTCATTGTGGGCCTTCTGCGTGACGGCTACAGCGTGGGCGCGATCGACCTCGATGCGCGCCAGGCCACGCTATCGAATTATCTGGCCGCGCGCGCATCCTATGCCAAGAGCCACAACATCTCCCTGCCGCAGCCGCTGTCGCTGAAGGTGCTGCGTGCCGATCTGGACAGCCGGGCGGAGGCCGATGCCTGCGAGCGGGACCGCTTCTCCCAGGCCGTCGACGATCTGAGCGCGCTGTGTGACGTGGTGGTGATCGACTGCCCGGGGGCGGACACCAACCTCTCCCGCCTCGGCCATGCCCGGGCCGACACGCTGATCACGCCGATCAACGACAGCTTCGTCGATTTCGCGATGCTGGCAAAGGTGGACGCCGACAACCTCGACATCGTCACCCCGAGCATCTACAGCGAAATGGTGTGGGAGGCCCGCAAGCAGCGCTTTGCGCGCGATCGCGGCCGCATCGACTGGATCGTCATGCGCAACCGCCTCGGTGCTGCCGAGGCCCGCAACCGCCGCGACGTCGGCACAACGCTGGAGGCGCTGGCCAAACGCATCGGCTTTCGCACCGTGAAGGGTTTCGGCGAGCGCGTGATCTTCCGCGAGCTTTATCTTCAGGGCCTCACGTTGATGGATGTGCGCGAGGCCGGCGTGTCGATCGCGCTGTCCATGAGCCACGTCGCGGCCCGCGCCGAGGTCCGCGCGCTGCTGTCCGCGATCCGCCTGCCCGCGCCCGGCCTGGTGCTGCGCGCTCCCGTAGCCTGAGCGCCAGATGTTGCAGCGGCGCGAAAGCGCCTGTATGACGCTGCCCACCCGCAAGCCGTGTCGCCGCTTTAGCTCAGGGGTAGAGCAACTGATTCGTAATCAGTAGGTCGTAGGTTCAATTCCTACAAGCGGCACCATTGCGAAATCAATAACTTACCGCAGCGTCGTTTGGCTTTGGCGAAAGCCACCGTCCGATCTGGCAACACTGGCGCACCAGGAATGGCCCGATCCCCCGAGACGATAGGGCACGCTCACCCCTTCCTGCCTCGCCGGCATCCGCCAGGTCCATAGATGCCGCTGATGCACGCGCCCGGCCTGATGCATGCGCCCGGCCTGGGGCCTCGATACCATCATTTACCGTGAGGCAGTGGCGGGAAACATGTGCCGGTTTTCTGGCCATCCCATGCTGTTATGAGGATGCAAGCGACCAGGGCAAACTCCGCACTGGCCCAAGTTGCCGCATTGCGGTGGGCGCCGACCCGGCACACACCGAGACGCCCGGTCCTATCTGGCCAAGCCAAGTTGCAACAACGCGCAATAACGGCGGGGGGTGATCGCACACGCCGGCAAGCCGGGAAGATGCAGAGGCACGAAGTTGCGATCTCCTGCAGGGAGTTGTTACGCTGATGCGAGGCTCAGACGGGGTAGGAACAATGGCAACCGTTACACAAAAACGCGAATGGATCGCCCGGGTCCTCAACGTGAGCCTGCCAGAGGCAGGGGGCTCCGCACAGCCTCCAGCGGACATGGTCAAGATGCTGGAAACGTTGGGCAACATGAAGTTGGCCATCGTCAAGATCGCAGGTCCCGCCGAGGCTGGGATGAGCGAGACAGCGGAACGGATAAGCCAGCTCATCGCCTCGGGAGACATTGCTGCGGCAAAAAAACTGATGGACGAACTGTCCCGTCAGCTCGCCGCGGCGATCAAGGCCAAGCAGGCCAATGACCTGCGCAAGCAGCTGGAACGGCAGCAGGCCCGGATCAAGGGCTGCGGCGCCAACGCCGTGATCATCCGGTCCCTGGAGGCCCTCGCCAGCGACGCGGACAGCAAGATCAAGGACCAGGACATCGCCGGCGCCAAGGCCGCGATCAGGAAGCTGACCGACCAGCTCGACAAGATCTCCCCCGAAATCGACCCAAGACAGCAGGATGCGGAGGCGGGTGAAGCCTATACCGACGCCAACGGCAAGCCCGCCAGCGCGCTCGCGATCTGGCGGGACGCCAAGGAAACCGTCGATACCGGCATCTCGGCTTTGCAGGACCGCATGCGCGCGCATCCGCTCAAGGCGCTCGGACGAATCGCGGATGCCGGCCTTGCCGGCATCACCAGCCGTGAGGCCGTCGGCATGATGGTCGCTGTCACGGAAGCGGAACGCTCCACGACCGCGGCAGCACCCGCCGTCGCCAAGGCCACAGCCGCACTTCGCGCGTTCCTGGCAACCGACGCGGCCGCGGCGATCGATGAAAATCCCTTCGGCGTGCAGGTGAACCTGCGCGCGACGATGCAGAGCGCCATGTCGGCGATCGAACGCAGCGTTGGCATCTGAGGAGCAGGAAAACCATGTCGTTCACGAAGTCGAGGCCGGATGCCGCCGGGCCGGAAGAGATCGAGATGACGACCTTCAAGGTCTGGGCCCGTCGGCTGCCAGGTGGAGCCCAGGAGGTTGACACGGACGGAGACCAGGATGGCGCCGATCAAGGCGAGCCGCGTCTGGCATCCTCGCCAACTGACCCAGGCGCGCCTGGTGGCGGCGGCCAGCCGCCTGCCGGAAACGCGCCCTCCCCGGGGCTGGCAGCCACCGCGCCGGGGGCCATCACGGAGGCGCGGCTCGCCACCCTGCGCACGACATTCGATTATCTCCGCCCGCAAAGCCCGGAGATCGCCATCCGTCCGCTGCAGGATGTCGCAAGCGAACTGGAGATCGCAGCACAGGTTGCCAGCGATCATGGCACGCCCCTGCCTTCGGACGCGCTGACGTTCAAGAAGCAGGTCACAGACGAGCTCGATGGCCTCAAGGCAAAGGCGGAGGCGACCGTGCAGGGCCATGTCGCCGCCTGGCAACGGCTGATCTCCGGCCTGCCGGATCCCGGTGCCACGGCCGCCACGAAGGCGGAGTTGGCCAAGCAGATCAACGCTCTGCTCGGCAAGATCGAGCCAGGCATCGCGCAGGACATCTATCTGCTGCAACAGGTCGGCGCAGGCCTCGCCAGTCTCGGCAGCATCGAGGACAGCGCCGAGGAACTGAAGGCGCGATACAAATCCTTGATTCCGTCTCGCGCCACAGCGGCGGCTCCTGTGGAGAAGAAGGCCGCTGCAAAGCCTGCCATCGACCTCCCCGGCGACGGCGGCGCGATATTGGCCGAGGCGATGAAGAAGGCCCAGGGTGCCATGGGCAAAGAGGAGGCGGTCGAACCCGCCGTTGTCGATGCGGCCGTGACGCTGATCCAAGAGGGAATCAATTCAAAAAACGCCAAACAGAATTTGGCCGACTGCAAAACCTGGGTCGGCGTTAAGAAAAAATACCGCGAT
>CAIQQQ010000084.1 GCA_903873995.1 uncultured Rhodospirillales bacterium | reverse complement strand
CGATTGAAGCCAATCGGTCGAAAGTCGTGCTCTAGAAAACATAGACTCTAGAGCAGCTTATGTCCGCTCGAATGAGCCGCAAGCGGCTCAGTTCGATCGGACGCTGCTCTAGGACGCCGTTGGGTTGCCAAACCCAATGCGCGATGGGCGAGTAGACCAGCAGCGACCACAGCACCATCAAAAGGCACTTGGCCGAGAACTTCATGCGATCGGCGAATGCGCCGGCGATCAGGGCCGGCGTTATGATTGCGAACGTCATCTGAAACATCAGATGAACGCTCTCGGAGATCGTCTTCTGCTGGGCTGTGTCACCGCTGCCGAGGGTGTACGGCGTGTCCCAGTTCTCCGCGATGCCGTTGAGGAAGAAACGGCTGAGATCACCGAATCAAGGCAAGCCGTCTGTGAAGGCGAGCGAGTAGCCCACGGTCGTCCACACCAATGTGACCAGACAGCAGATCAGGAAGCACTGCATCGTGGTGGCGAGGACGTTCCTCTGGCGCACCATGCCGGCGTAGAACAGGGCGAGGCCCGGGGTTGTCATCATCAGCACGAGCGCGGAGCTTGCGAGCACCCAGGCGGTGTCGCCGTGGTCGATCTTGGGAGTGGTATTTTCGGCGAAGGCTGATCTGGCGAGAGGCAGTGGGACAAGCGACAGGGCTGCACCCTGCAGCAACGTCGCCATGTCATCCGATACCATCTTTTGAGCCGGGGCGGCGTGCGTCCGGGTGATCGCGCACCCGGACGCAGTTTTGGGTCAGAACGACAGGACGGCATCCGTGCTGAGCGTGACGGCGCTCTTGTCCCGGCCGGCGTTGAAGCGCTTGCCGCCGTCCAGCACCGAGTCCACCCTGAGTTCGGGTCGGATCAGCAGGGCAGTGTCCGCCCCGAGACCCTCCGGCAGTGCCGGCTTCCACGTGGCGCCGACCGTGAGGGCGCCATACGTCGTCCGCCCATAGGCGATCGACGGCGGCGGGTAGCCCTCCAGCGCCAGTACCGGCCCCTGGGCCGTGGGGAAGGCGGCAACGAAGAAGCCACGCGTGTCACGGAAGGCTTCGGCGCGGGCGTTCAGGGTCAGGGTGTCGGTAAGCGTGTAGCCGGCGTATTGTGCGATGCCGAACGCCTCGGCGGCGCCCAGATCCTCGCGGACGTAGTTCAGCTCCGTGGTGAGGGTGAGCTTGTCGGTGGTCTTCCAGGTGACCACGATATCGTTGTAGCTGCGGTTGTAGCGGCTGGCATTTGGCACCAGGCGCGTTGGGTTCTCCGGGCCATCATGGGTCAGCGCCAGGACCGTGAGGTTGCCCTCCAGCAAGGTAAGCTTGATGCCGGCAAGCACGGCGGCGCTGCTGTTGTTGTCGGCACCCGCGATGGTGTTGGTGCCCGCGGTGATGCCGGCATAGACGTCGATCATGTCATTGGCGTGGATGATGGCGTTGACGCCGGAATGCTTGAACGGCAGGCCGAAGTTGAAGATGTAGGTGTGTGAGAAGAATGCGTTGGTGCTGGGGTCGATCGTCTCGGCGCCCAACGGCGTGGGCCACAGGCCGGCCTGGAGATCGACACCGCCCTCGGTCAGCCAGGGCGTGTGCAGGCTGACGCTTGCCTCTATGATGTCGAACTGGTTACGGCCCTTGGTGGTCTTGTCCCACAGCCGGGCGAAATGCGTGTAGCGCGCGTCTGAGCCGTACAGGCCCTGCAGCTTGAAGCCCAAATCATAGGTGGTGGCCTTGGGATCGAGCGCGCGGCCGACGCTGGGCAGAATCTGGTTCAGCAACGGCTCATTGGCGCGGTCTGTGAAGGATTGGCCGAAATTCAGATTGTCCTTGGGTCCGGAGGGATTGCCGGCAATGCCGGCCTCGATCTGGACGCCGAATTTGATGGTGTCGCTCCACTTGGCCGGCGCATCCTCGGCGTGGGCGAGGTCGGCTGCGGCGGTGACGCCGCAAAGCAGGGTGGCAGCGACAAACACGGAGCGGTTCATGTTGGTGTTCCAGATCCCGAAATTCGGACGCCCTCCGCCTGAGCACCAGACTGGTTACGCCGCAACTTACAAATTACGCAAAGGATGTGCCAATCCATGGCGAAGTGGGTGCGAGCGGCTCTGCAACGTTGCAGGCGCGCACATCCGCCGGACCAGGTCGCATGATCGGGATGATGGCGCTGCCGAAGCTGCTTCTCTATCGCGCAATGCATTTACCAAATTGCCGCTTTGCTGTTCATCGGCTGCGTCACGCAGATGACCGCCCCTTGCCGATCACCCGCGAAGGGAGACATTGCCTTAGCCTGGCCTATCAGCTAGATACGTCAGGCTTGCTGTCCCATTAAACGAGGCCAGTGAAACATGACGACCATGACGGGAACGCTCCGCTACCTCTCCGGCATCCAGGCTCTGGTTGAGCTGCCCATGCTGCAACGGGCGCGCGATGCGGCGGCCGGGCTGAACACAGCAGGCTTTATCTCCGGCTATCGCGGCTCCCCGCTCGGCTCGTTGGATCAGCAGCTGTGGCGGGCGAAGAAGCGGCTTGTCGCGAGCCATGTCACGTTCGAGCCGGGGGTGAATGAGGATCTCGCGGCCACCGCCGTGTGGGGCAGTCAACAGGTCAACATGTTCAAGGGCGCCATGTATGATGGCGTATTTGCGCTGTGGTATGGCAAGGGCCCGGGGGCGGACCGCAGCATGGATGTGTTCAAGCACGCCAATGCCGCCGGCTCCTCGCGCCATGGCGGTGTTCTCGTGGTGGCGGGCGACGATCACGGCGCCAAGTCCTCCACACTCCCCCATCAGAGCGATCATATCTTCGCGGCTGCGATGATCCCGGTACTCAACCCCTCCGGCGTGCAGGAGTTTCTGGATTTCGGCCTGCATGGCTGGGCAATGTCGCGCTATTCCGGCTGCTGGGTGGGGATGAAGGCGATCGCGGACACGGTCGAGACGTCATCGGGCGTGATGGTCGATCCGATGCGGATCGAGACGCGCACCCCCGAGGCGTTTGCGATGCCGCCTGGCGGGCTCAACATCCGTTGGCCGGATCAGCCTTTGGAGCAGGAGCTGCGGCTGCAGCGCTACAAGGTCTACGCGGCCATGGCCTATGCCCATCACAACGGCCTCAACCGCATCGTGATGGACAGCCCGACGGCGCGGCTGGGGATCATCACCACGGGCAAATCCTATCTCGATGTGCTGCAGGCGCTGGACGGGCTTGGCATCGACGAGGCGGGGGCGGCTGCGATCGGGATCCGGCTTTACAAGATCGGCATGCCATGGCCGCTCGATGCGGTGGGGGTGCGACAGTTCGCTGAAGGGCTGGAGGAGGTTCTGGTCGTTGAGGAGAAGCGCCAGATCATCGAGTACCAGCTCAAGGAGCAGCTCTACAACTGGCGCGAGGATGTGCGGCCGCGAGTCATCGGCAAATACGCCGAGACCGGCGAGTGGGAGGGGCCGGGCGGGCATCCGGGCGGCGAGTGGCTACTGCCGGCGGCGGGTGAGCTGACGCCGGCGGGCATCGCGCGGATGATCGCGGGGCGGATCGCGCGGTTCCACACCAGCGACCGGATACGCGAGCGGCTGGAGTTCATCGCGGCCAAGGAGCAGGCGCTGGCGCAGAAGCCGACGGGCATCCTGCGCGTGCCGCATTTCTGCTCGGGCTGTCCGCACAACACGTCCACCAAGGTGCCGGAGGGCAGCCGGGCGCTGGCGGGCATCGGCTGTCATTACATGGCGGTGTGGCTCGACCCGGAGCACACCCAGACCTTCAGCCAGATGGGCGGCGAGGGCGTGGCCTGGGTGGGGCAGGCGCCGTTCACCGAGACGCGGCATGTGTTCGCCAATCTGGGGGATGGCACGTTCGCGCATTCCGGCCTGCTGGCGATCCGCCAGGCGGTGAGTGCCCGCGTGAACATCACCTACAAGATTCTGTTCAACGACGCCGTGGCCATGACCGGCGGGCAGGCCGTCGAGGGCTCGTTGACTGTGGGTCAGGTGGTGGAGCAGGTGCGCGCCGAGGGGATCGGCCGCGTGGTGGTGGTGACGGACGAGCCGGAGAAATACGAATCAGGGATGCTGCCTGCCGAGGTGACGGTGCATCACCGGCGTGAGCTCGATGCGGTGCAGCGGGAGCTGCGCGAGATCGCGGGGACCACGGTGCTGGTCTATGACCAGACATGCGCCGCCGAGAAGCGCCGGCGCCGCAAGCGGGGCACCTATCCCGATCCGGCGAAGCGCGTGGTGATCAACGAGCGCGTCTGTGAGGGCTGCGGCGATTGCTCGGCGAAGTCCAACTGCATGTCTGTCGTGCCGGTGGAGACCGAGTTCGGGCGCAAGCGGGCGATCGATCAGTCTTCGTGCAACAAGGATTTCTCCTGCGCCGAGGGGTTCTGCCCGAGCTTTGTGACGGTGCTGGGCGGCAGCCTGAAAAAGGGCAAGGCGCGGGAGGGTGCGGATTTCGTGTTGCCGGAGCCGAGTCTGGCGCCGCTTGATCATCCTTACGGCATTCTGGTCACGGGCGTGGGCGGCACCGGGATCGTCACCATCGGCGCGCTTTTGGGCACGGCGGCGACGATGGAGGGCAAGGGAGTGACTGTGCTCGACATGGCGGGCCTCGCGCAGAAAGGCGGGCCGGTGTGGTCGCATATCCGGATCGCCGAAAGCCAGGACGCCTTGCATGCGGCGCGCATCGCGGCTGGCGAGGCCGATCTGGTGCTGGGCTGCGATGCGGTGGTGACGGTGGCCGATGACACGCTGGCCAAGATGCGGCTGGGGTTCACGCGCGCGGTGCTCAACACGGATTTTTCTGTGACGAGCGATTTCGTGCGGACCTTCGCCGCTCAGTCACGCAGCGGCGATGTGGCGCATGTGCAGGATCCGGCGTTTCCGCTGCAGCAGATGGTGGCACAGCTGCACGAGGCGGTGGGCGACGGGCTTGATGCGGTGGATGCGACGCGGCTGGCCACGGCGCTGCTCGGGGATTCGATCGCGACCAATCTCTTCATGGTTGGCTATGCCTGCCAGAAGGGGCTGCTGCCGGTGCGGGCTGAGTCGATCGTCGTCGCCGTGGAGCTCAACGGCGCGGCGGTGGCGATGAACATCGCGGCATTCCGCTGGGGGCGGCTGGCCGCCGTCGACCTGGATGCGGTGCGCAAGGCGGCCGCACCTGAGGTGGCGGTCGCTGCGCTGTCGGCGACGCTCGATGAGATGATCGAGCGGCGGGTGGCAGACCTGACCTCTTATCAGGGCCCCGGGCTGGCGCGGCGCTATCTGCGGCTGGTCGATGGCGTGCGCGACGCCGAGCGCAGGCTGGGCATGGGGCAGACGGCGCTGGCGGAGGCGGTGGCGCGCTATCTCTACAAACTGATGGCGGTGAAGGACGAGTACGAGGTGGCACGGCTTTACACCCGGACCGGGTTTCTGGAGCGGCTGGAAGGGCAGTTCGAGGGCGATGTGCGGCTGGAGTTCAACCTGGCGCCGCCGTTGCTGAGCAAGAAGGACAAGGTGACCGGCGAGATCCGGAAGATGGCGTTCGGCCCCTGGGTGCTGCCGGTGTTCCGGGTGCTGGCGCGGCTCAAGGCGCTGCGCGGCACGCCGCTCAACGTGTTCGGCTGGACGCATGAGCGGCGGACGGATCGCTGGGTGCTGGGCGCGTATATCCGACAGCTGCGGCGGTTCGAGACGGAGCTCACCGAGGCCAACCATGCGGTTGCGGTGGAGGTCGCCGCGTTGCCGGAGCAGATCCGCGGCTTTGGGCCTATCCGCGCGCGCCACGTGTCGCATTATCTGGCGCGGCGGGCCGAGCTGCTGGCGCAATGGAATGGCGGCGGCGACGCCGGGCGGGCGGAGAGCACGGCGGTGGCGGACAGCCGCGCCAGCGTGGTGATGGCGGGATGACCGGCGCGTTCACGGAATCGACCCGGTGCCTGACCCATCACGGGGCGCTGACGGCGATCAACGCCGCGATCGCCAAGGCGTTGGAGATCGGCCATCCGGTGGACATCGTGGTGGTGGACGTGGGCGGCAACGTGATCGCCTCGGTGCGCATGGACGGAGCCAAGCTGTTGTCGATGATCACCGCGACGACCAAGGCAGTGACCGCGGCATCGCATCGCAGGCCCACGACGGCGATCGGGGCGGAGATGGCGCCGAGCCTTGCTGCGGCGTCTGGCGGCCGGCTGACCAACATGGCGGGCGGACTGCCCATCGTGATCGACGGGGTCTGCGTCGGCGGCATCGGCGTGGGATCGGCGCCGGATGCGGAGGACGTGGCCATAGCGCGCGCCGGGCTCGCCGCGATCGGCGCCGCGGAGACGATGCAGGCTGTGCTGCGATAGTCGTCTCTATCCGATCGCGGCGGCCGCGCGCTCGGCGGCTTCGAGCGCGCCTTCCAGGTAGCCGCCATGCTCGGGCGCGGTCTCGGTGCCGGCCCAGATCAGGCGATCGCGCCAGACGGGCCCTGCATCCGGCAGAGCGGCGTAATGCGGATGCGAGGTCAGCGGCGGCCAGTCCAGCCGGGTCGCAGTCAGGGGCGATTGGGCCCAGTCCTTGACGTGCACCGCCGCGGGATCGCCGGCCGCCGCGCCGAACAGACGGACCAGCTGGGCCAGTGCCGCCCGTTCCCAGGCAGGGCCGGCTACCTGGCGTTGGTCGGCGGACAATCCCACGAAGCCGAACAGCGCCGCCTCGCCGTCTGGGATGGACGCGTCGTGGATTTCGACCAACGGGCCTGCCGCGCTGCGTGCCGCGCCGGACAGGCCGGCATCCCGCCAGAACGGGCGCGGATAGACGGCCAGGTATTTGGCCTGGCCGGCCATCCAGGTTGGCACCTGGCGCATCGCGTGGTCGAGCTGGGGTGGCAAGGCGGGCGCGAAGACGATGGTTTCGGCTGCCAGTCTGGGTGGCAGGGCTGCAATCAGGTGGCGGCCTTGAAACGTTGTTTCCCGCCCGTTTGTGGTTCTGGCGTGCACCGTCATCACGTTCGGGCCCATTTCGACGCGCGTGACGCGAAGGCCCGGCTGGATGTCGCCTTGTGGCAGATGGGCGGTGAGTTTTTCGATCATCGCCGCCATGCCGCCGGCGATCCGATAGGAGGCCGGCTGCTGCGTGATGGTTGCCACGCGCTGGGACGGTCGGTGTGCCGAGCGCTCCAAAAGGGTGTCGCCGGTTGCCTGCTGCTCATAGATGGGCAGGCCGAGCTCGGCGAGCAGACGCAGGATTCTGGGCTGAAATGCAGGCCAAAGCCAGGCCGGCCCCATGTCGAACCGGCTGCGGGCGTCCGGTGCGCTCGCGCCGACAGACAGCATGCGTCCGCCCAGGCGGCTGTCGGCCTCCAGGATCAGGCATTTATGGCCGGCGGCTGCGAGCAGATGACCGGTTCGCAGACCGCTGAGTCCGGCGCCGATGATGATGGCATCGTGGGGTGTCAAGGCGTCTCCCGGCATGACCGGGGTGGCGGCCGGTCAGCATCTGCAAAAGCGCAGCTTCGGGGGATTGCACCCCATCTCGGCGCAGTGCAAGGCAGCATGGCGTCCGCCTTCGATGCCTGCCGGCTGGCGCATATTGGCAGATCGGCGGACCTGGTGACGGACAACAAACTCGATGAGCGGCTGCGCGACTGTCCGGTGCTGTACCACATGACAGAACGGGGCGGCTGAGAGTTCATCAGGCGGCATGGCTTGCTGAGCACGTCCGCCCTGCTGGATCTGTTCGAGGTGACGGGATCTGAGCGGGATCGTATCGAGGCCATGCGTCGGCCTGAGACAGTCGTGCTTGAGCATCCCAGGTTGGGCCGGGCGGTGGTTCGGGATCAGAAGCCGATGGACGATCGGAGTCTTCGTCGGTGCCTTCAGGATGGGCTTGGGCCGGAGGATTGGTGCCGGCTGCTGAACGGGCGCGTCTTTTTCTGGCTGAGCCGGGAACTGCAAGCCCGCGACATCGAACCGTTGGCGGCGATCGGTCGCACCCAGCCGCAGCGCCCCTACGACGTCCGTCTACCGCCCGCGCCCAAGACGCCGCGCCAGATAAAGGAACCCTGGTGCATCGAGATGAAGGCCAAGCTTGCGACCGAGGATGCCAACGCCCACGACAAACGACGCAAGCATAATGTCGAACCAGTGTTTGGGATCTCCAAAAACGCAATGGGCTTCATCTGATTTCGGGGCCCAGCATCACCAAGGTCACAACCGAGTGGACGCCGATCGCACTGGCTCATAGCCGCCGCCGGATACACCGGCTGCAGGCGGCATGATCCGCCGCACACCAACCGCGCATGCCGTTCATACAGCGCAAATCCGACAGGCTGCCAGCGCCATTTCGTTTCATGACGTGATGACGCGTGTTCTTCGATCGCCGTCACGCATGTTTTCACGCCCGAGAATCACGTCTGGTTCGCCTCCGTCTCGGAGGACATCAACCCCATGCACATGAACGCGCGGGCGGCGCGGCGCACCCAGGCAACCCAAATCGCGGCTGCGGCGGTGGGTTGGAAAGGAAGAACGGGGGCGAGGCCTGGCGGCTCGGCCTATCACGCTGAAGGCTTGCTGGCGCGGGACTTCGTCCAGGTATGGGGCCTGGCCTTCCCTTCTGAACCGACCGCTAATTCAAGGTCGCCATCAGGGCGAGAGCCTTGCGCATGGCGTTGGGGAGGATGACGGTTTCGCCAATGAAGGGTTCATCGATGGTGACGAGGAGGGAGGCGAGGGTTGCGACGGAGGCCATGATGCCGCCTTGGGTGATGGCTCGGTGAAGGTTGGGTGGGCTGAGACCGGCGAGGCCGATCATGAGGGCCATCAGGGAGAGCAGGGTTGCCCAGAACAGGTTGGGCAGGGCGGTTGTGGAGGTTGTGATCCGGGTTTCGCGTTGGTCGCCCAGGAGGTCGAGCAGGCGTTGCATTTCGATCAGCATGCTGACCTGGCGCGGGGAGGTGGCATCGACGCCTCGGGCGGCGCGGGAGAGCTGGGCGAGGGCGGCATCGGTGCGGGGGCCGCGGCCTTGCAGGGAGAGCAGCTTCCACTCTTCGCGGATGATCTGGTCGCAATAGGCCCACAGCAGGGGGCGGATCGCGGTGGTGGCGGGTTCGTCGTAACGCAACAGCACACGGTCGAGTGCGATGGCGGTGGCAGCCTCGCGGCTCGCGGTTTCTTCGGCGGTGTGAAAATTGTATTGCACCAGCGCAAGGGAGAAGGCGGCGACGAAGCCGGCGGTGGCGGCGATCGCCTTGAATGCCTCGGTGGCCCCCATCTCTCGTTCAGCGTTGCGACCGATGCCCAGGCCTTGAGCCAGTTGCGTTGCGAGCACGACGATCATCGTGGGCAAGGCGCCCAGCGCGCCGAACACCGCGAGATTGGTCAGGGAGTGCAGCCAGGACAGCATCGGGTGTCGTACCTTTCCGTACAGTCAATCTGTGTTCGCGCCGGTGCGGTCAACCCCCGGCGTGGAATTTGCTGATCTGCTCTGTTTCTGCGGCATTCTCACCGGGGTCGGGCTGTGCTTTCGTCGCGATCCCGTATTCAGGACCACAGCGATGCCCAAGAGCGACTTCCTGCATGAGGCCACCGAACGTGGCTTTGTGTTTCAGTGCACCGACAGCGAGTCGATGGACACAGCCTTCGCGGCGGGCAGCGTTGCGGGCTATATCGGCTTTGATTGCACGGCGGACAGCCTGCATGTGGGGTCTTTGGTGCAGATCATGCTGCTGCGGCTGATGCAGCGGCACGGTCATCGGCCGATCACGCTGATGGGCGGCGGGACAACGCGCATTGGCGATCCGAGCCTGCGTGAGGAGGCGCGGCAGCTTTTGAGCGACGCGCAGATCGCGGCGAACATGGCGGGCATCCAGCGCTGTTTCGCGCCGTTCATTCGGTTTGGCGATGGTCCGTCGGATGCAATCATGCCGAACAATGCCGAATGGCTTGACCGCCTTGGCTATATCGAGCTGCTGCGCGAGGTTGGCGTTCATTTCAGTGTCAATCGCATGCTGGGCTTTGACAGCGTCAAGACGCGGCTCGATCGTGAGCAGGGGCTGACGTTTCTGGAGTTCAACTACTCGATCCTGCAGAGTTATGATTTCCGCGAGCTCAATCGCCGCTATGGCGTGGTGCTCCAGATGGGCGGATCGGACCAGTGGGGCAACATCGTCTCCGGTGTGGATCTGGTGCGGCGCACGGACGCTAAGCAGGTGTTCGGGCTGACGACGCCGCTGATCGCGACGGCATCTGGCGCGAAGATGGGCAAGACCGCGAAAGGCGCGGTGTGGCTGACGGCGGACCGGCTGAGCCCCTACGATTACTGGCAGTTCTGGCGCAACACGGAGGACGGCGATGTCGGCCGGTTCCTGCGCATGTTCACCGACATTCCGCTCGCCGAGGTGGCTCGGCTCGAGCAGCTTGGCGGGGCTGAGATCAACGAGGCGAAGAAGATTCTGGCGACCGCGGCGACTGGCCTGGCGCATGGCGAGGCGGACGCGCTGGAAGCGGCCGAGACCGCGCGACTGGCGTTCGAAGGCGGGCTGGCTGCGGACAACCTGCCGTCGATCACGGTTGCGGCCAGTGAGTTGGACGCGGGCATCGGTCTGATCCGCCTGCTGGTGGAGGCTGGGCTGTCGGCGAGCAACGGCGAGGCGCGGCGCCTGGTGCGCGGCGGCGGCGCGCGGATGAACGATGTGGCGGTGGCGGACGAGGCGCTGGTGGTGACGGCACTGGATCTGATCGACGGCGCGGTGAAGCTCTCGGCCGGCCGCAAGCAGCATCGCCTGGTGCGCACGCGGTAATGTTGACGGTTTATCACCGGCAGGAATGATCGGTTAACGTTTTGTTTATCGTTGCCCGGCAGCATGGTTTCGACGTTTCAGGCGTTGGCGCCAAGTGCTGGAGATCGTGATGTCGGGCAACAGGACGGCGGACAGGCTGGTGGCTGGCGGTTTGGTGGCGGGCAATTTGGTGGCAGGTGGGGTGGCCGATATCGGGATCGAGCGGGACCGCAACGGGCCCAGCATCGTTCTGGTGGGGATCTGCGTGGCGATGATCACTCTGGGCCTGACGGTGCTGGGCATGAACGTGTGGAATCGGCATCCCACCGTTGAGACGTTTCAACGCCCGCCGATGTCGGCTGAGGCGGCGGCGCTGAACTACACGCGTGAGGAGCTTTACCGCGCGGATATTTCTATGGCCGATGACGCGCTGCTGCGCGTGCTGCGCGGTGTCGGTGGCTCGCAGCTGCTGTGGGAGAACGCGGAGAGCGGCAATCGCGGCATCACCTGGAACTCGTTTGAGAACCGCCGTGGCTGCCGGGACATCGAGCGTCGTACGATGATCAACGGCATGTTCCGTGAGGAGATCGCGACCGCGTGCCGCGACGCTGCCGGGCATTGGCCGAGCAGCTTCGCTTGGAACCGGAAATAATGCCCTTCAGATCGCGAGCTCGATCACGAACGGGCCGCGGCGCCGGTTGGCGGCCGCAAACAGGTCGTTGAACCCCTCCATGTCTGTGGCCCTCGCGGCCTCCACGCCCATGCCGCCGGCGATGCGCACCCAATCGAGGTCAGGGTTGGACAGATCCATCATATCCAGCGCGGTCCGGCCGGGATTGGCGCCGACGCCGGCAAGCTCACCGAGCAGGATGGCGTATTTGCGGTTCGACAGAATCACCGTGGTGACATCGAGCCGCTCGCGCGCCTGCGTCCACAGCGCCTGAACGGTGTACATCGCCGAGCCGTCCGCCTGGAGGTTCACCACGCGGCGATCGGGGCAGGCGACCGCAGCCCCGGTTGCGAGCGGCAGGCCGCAGCCGATGGCGCCGCCGGTGATCTGCAGCCAGTCATGCGGGGCTGCGTCATGCGTGCCGGGATAGAGACCGCGGCCGAAGCTCACGCTTTCATCGGCCACGATCGCGCCCTCCGGCATCAGCGCCTGCAGCGACTGGCCCAACGCCTCGCTCGTCACCGCGCCGCGCGCCGCCGCGCCCCGCGGGCCGGAAGGGGCCGCGACCGGGGCAGCCCCCAGCTCATCGGCCAGCATCGCCAAGGTCGCCGGCAGATCGTGCTCCAGGCGCGCCAGCACATGCACCTGCGCATCGGGCGGATACATGTATCCGGGCTTGCCGGGGTAGGCGAAGAAGCCCACCGGCTTCTGCGCGCCAACCAGGATCACGTGCTTCACATCCGCAAAAGACACCACGGCCTGGTCCACGGGATACGGGATCTTGTCGATCCGGTGCCGCCCGGCGCCGCGCTCGATCCGCCCGTTGGAGGTCTGCGCCACGATCTCAGCCCCGGTCGCGACCGAGATGGCGTGGGCGGTGGCCAAGGGGGCAGCCATCAGCGCGCCGTTGCCCAGCACGATCACGACCTTTTCGCCGGAGCGCAGCACCCGTGCCACCTGCGAGACGAAATATGGCGGTGCGGCCTGCGCCACCGGCACCGGCAAGGCCGCGGCCGAAACGCCGCCGGCATCCCAGCAGGTGTCGGACGGCAGGATCAGCGTGGCGATCTGCCCTGGCAAGGTGCGCGCCGCCTGCACCGCCATCGCCGCAACCTGCCCGACATCCTGCGCCCGCATCGCCGTGCGCACCCAGCCGGACACGCCGCGCGCGAACCCCTCGGTGTCCGCCGTCAGCGGCGCGTCCAACGGGCGGTGATACGTCGCCTGGTCACCCACGCAGTTCACCATCATCGAGTTGGCGCGCCGTGCGTTGTGCAGATTGGCCAGGCCGTTCGCGAGCCCTGGCCCGCAATGCAGCAGCGTCGCCGCCGGCTTCCCCGCCATCCGCGCATACCCGTCCGCAGCGCCGGTCACCACGCCTTCGAACAGGCCAAGCACGCAGCGCATGCCGGCGATCCGGTCCAGCGCGGCCACGAAATGCATCTCGCTCGTGCCGGGATTGGCAAAGCAGGTATCGACCCCGCAGGCCAGCAGCGTCTCAACCAGGCTTTCAGCACCGTTCATGGACAGGATTCCCTCTTGGCTTTACGAGAAGGTGAACGCCCCCGAAGATGGGCGCAAGACGTCCAGCCAAGATGAGGAACGCTGTCGATGACCATCCTGTATCCGGAAGATTCGTATCCCGACCAATCGGTTGAGCGAGAGATCTACGGGCCGGACGCCAGGCTCGTCATCCGCAATGTTGAAGACCTCATGGATCTCGACCAGGCCGATTGTGACGACGTCGAGGGGCTGTGCGTGTTCCGCCGCATGGTGACGGCGCCGGTCATCGCCCGGTTCCCGAAGCTGCGCGTGATCGTGCGCATGGGCGTGGGCTACGACCGCGTCGATCGTATCGCCGCCGCCGCCCGCGGCATCATGGTCTGCAACGTGCCGGATTACGGCACCATGGAAGTCGCCGATCACGCCATGGCCCTGGTGCTGGCGCTGCGCCGCGGCATCGTGCTGCATCACGAAAGCCAGCGCGGCAACCCGCCCGCCGCCTGGACCTACACACGCGATCCGCTGCTGCGCCGCCTCTCCGTGCAGCGCTTGGGCCTACTCGGCCTCGGCCGCATCGCCACCGCCGTCGCCCTGCGCGCCAAGGCCTTCGGCTTTGACGTCGTGTTCTTCGACCCGCTGCGCCCCAACGGCGTCGATCTCGCCCTCGGCGTCCGCCGCGTCCGCTCGCTCGACGAGCTCATGGCCCAGTCCGATGTGCTGAGCATCCACACACCGCTCACCCCCGAAACCACCGGCCTGATCGGCGCCCACGAGCTCGCCCTCATGCCGCAAGGCGCCATCCTGGTGAACACCGCCCGCGGCCCGATCGTCGATATCGATGCCCTCGAAGCCGCCCTCCGCTCCGGACACCTCGCCGGCGCCGGACTCGACGTCATCCCCGTCGAACCTCCCGTCGAACCCATCCCGACCCTGCTCAAAGCCTACCGGGACCGCGAAGCCTGGTGCGAAGGCCGCCTCATCATCACCCCCCACTCCGCCTTCTTCACCCCGGAAGCGTGGGACGACATCCGCCGAAAATCCGCGGAAACCATGGCCGCCGCGCTCAGCAACGCCCCGCAGAACGTCATCGCGCCTGAGAGTTATTAAGGCCAGGGCTCTGCCCTGGACCCGCCAAGGGGCCGAGCCCCTTGGAACCTCATGCGTTTAAGAGTTCCGAATACGAAGCCCCCTACACTCGTGCGGGTCCAGGGGGCGCGGCCCCCTGGCTTTACTTACGCTCCGAGCGCCGGTGCCGCCTGCTTGGCGGTGCGGCGTTGTTCGGCGACTTTGGTGTGCATCGCCTTTTGGAGTTTTTCAAAGGCGCGGACTTCGATCTGGCGGACGCGTTCGCGGGAGATGCCGTATTGCTGGGAGAGATCTTCCAGCGTGGTGGGGTTATCTTTCAGGCGGCGTTCGATGAGGATGTGGCGCTCGCGCTCGTTGAGGGAGGAGAGGGCACCGTTCAGGAGGGCCTGGCGGCCGGTGAGTTCCTGGCGGTCGGAGATGGTGGTTTCCTGGCTTTCGCTTTCGTCCACCAGCCAGTCCTGCCATTCGCCTTCGCTGTCCATGCGGACGGGGGCGTTGAGGGAGTGATCGGGGGCGGAGAGGCGGCGGTTCATGTTCACCACGTCCTGCTCCGGCACGTCGAGCGCGTGGGCAATCTTGGCCACCTGCTCGGGCTGGAGATCCCCGTCATCGATTGCCTGCATCTGGCCCTTGAGGCGGCGCAGGTTGAAGAAGAGTTTCTTTTGGGCAGCGGTGGTGCCCATTTTGACGAGGGACCAGCTGTGCAGGATATATTCCTGGATGGCCGCACGGATCCACCACATGGCGTAGGTGGCGAGGCGGAAGCCGCGCTCCGGGTCGAACCGGCGGACGGCCTGCATCATGCCGACATTGCCTTCGCTGATGAGCTCACCCACGGGCAGGCCGTAGCCGCGATAGCCCATGGCGATCTTGGCCACGAGGCGAAGATGGGACGTGACGAGCTTGTGGGCCGCCGCGGTGTCTTCGTGGTCGCGCCAGCGTTTGGAAAGGCTCATTTCCTCTTCGAAGCTGAGCATGGGGAATTTGCGGATCTCCTGGAGATACCGCGTGAGATTGCCTTCAGGGGCAACATTGATGACGGCAGAGACCACGAGATGATCCTTTCGCCTGCCTGGTGACTCCGCCCGGTTGGCACGGGATCAGTCAGGCATGGTCCGGCTTGGGCCGGGAAGTGATGCAGTGACCGCTGCTCTCCGAACCGGGTCCCTGGCGAGGCAACCTGGCACGGCAGCGATGCGACGGTCGCATCGGGCCCGTCGTCTGATACACCTTGTAACGGCATGCGCCCTGCCAGTCAATAATCAAGACTCATGGAGTCCTGATTAACTTCCCGCAAGACCGGATGTGAGGCCGAGTTGTTTGATCAAGGTCTGCATGTCTGGTGGCGGGCGGGTTTCGAAGGAGATCGTCTTGCCGGTGGCGGGATGGCGGAAGCCAAGGCGTGCGGCGTGGAGGGCCTGGCGGGGGAAATCCAGCAATGTTGTCCGCAGCTCGGGCGTGAGCAGGCGGGCGGGGGCAGGGATGCGACGCAGATAGACGGGATCGCCGACGATCGGGTGGCCGCTGGTGGAGAGGTGCACGCGGATCTGGTGGGTGCGGCCGGTGGCAAGCTTGCAGGCGATCAGGCTTGTGGCGGCGTGGGCGGTGGCAAGCGTGCGGTATTGGGTCAGCGCGTGCTTGCCGCCCTGGGCGACCACTGCCATGCGCTTGCGCTCCTTGGGATCGCGGCCGATGGCGCCTTCGATGTCGCCGGCGGTGGGGTTTGGGATGCCCCAGCACACGGCGACGTATTCGCGGTCCAGATCGCGGGCGAGGAACAGGGCCGAGAGCGAGGCCATGGCGGCCTCTGTTTTGGCCACGACCATGACGCCGGAGGTGTCCTTGTCCAGCCGGTGGACGATGCCGGGGCGTTTTTCGCCGCCGATGCCGGGCAGGGTGTCACCGCAATGGGCGAGCAGGGCGTTGACGAGGGTGCCGTCATAGTTGCCGGGGGCGGGGTGGACGACGAGGCCGGGCGGCTTGTCCAGCACGATGAGGTGGCGATCTTCGAACAGGATGTCGAACGGGATGGCCTGCGCTTCGGGCGTGGCGGAGACGGGGGTGGGGGGCGTGAGGGTGTAGGTGACGCCGGCGCGAACGGGCTCGGCCGGCTGCGTGAGCCAGGCGCCGTCTCGCTGGACACGCCCTTCCTCGATGAACTGCTTGACGCGCGAGCGCGACAGGCCGGGCAGAGCGTCTGCCAGGAAGCGATCGGCACGGCTGCCGGCATTCGCTTCGGTTGCGGTGATGCTGGTGGGGGAGAGGTCGGGGATTGCGTCGGACGGTGGGAGGGATGACATGGGGTTTGAATAGCGCGTCGCGTCCGTATGGGGCAAAGGCGGCGTGAGAAGGAGCGGCCTGATGCAGGCGTTGAAGATTCTCACCGGTGTGATGGGCGTGCTGATTGTGGTCGGTGTTGTGGTGCTGGGCGTGGTGGTGAGCGGGCGGATGGCGGCGCCGAAGGGTGGCGGCCCGGTGGTGCTGGATGAGCCGGAGGGCAGCCGGATCGTGCAGGTTTCGGCGGCGGGCGACCGGGTGGTGGCGCTGCTGCAGGGCGGGGGGCCGGACCGGATGGTGGTTCTGGATGCGCGCTCTGGGACGGTCGTGGCCCGGATGGGGCTCGCGCATTGATGCCTGCGATGCGCAAGAAGGCGGATCTGCCGACCAAGCTTTGTGCCGCCTGTGGCCGCCCGTTCGGGTGGCGGAAGAAATGGGAGAAAACGTGGGACGAGGTGCGGTTTTGCTCAGACGCATGCCGCACCGGATCGCGTGACCGGGCCAGGAAATCGAAGGCGGACGCTTGATGTTGCCGGGCGGGTGCTCTAGAAGCTGCGGCCTTGGCCCGATGTCCCGTTCGTCTAGAGGCCTAGGACGGCGCCCTCTCACGGCGCTAACAGGGGTTCGAATCCCCTACGGGACGCCAAGCGATATCAATAAGTTAGT
>CAIQQQ010000083.1 GCA_903873995.1 uncultured Rhodospirillales bacterium | reverse complement strand
GCCTCGCTGCCGGCACAGATGGGCACGCGGGCTGCGTCCATCCTGGCCTGCGTGGTGATGGCCGGGCCGCAGCTGGTGATGATCACCCTGCTTTCGGTTTGGGGGCATCCTTTCTATGCGTTGGGCGTGGCGGGCTTGCTGCTGGTGCAGTTCCTGCTGATGGTGCGGCTGCTGCGCGCGCCGCGTGAGAAGGCGATCTGGTACAGCGGCACCGGCGTCACGCTCTTTGTATTTGGCATGCTGGTGACGGCGTTCGCCCTGCAGGGGAGCACGCCATGACGGATCGCTCCATGACCCTGTCCTGGCTTGGCATCGTTCGTCTGGGGCTTGTGCAGGCCAGTCTTGGGGCGGTGGTGGTGCTCACCACCTCGATCATGAACCGCGTGATGGTGGTGGAGCTGGCGCTGCCGGCGATGCTGCCGGGCGCCCTGGTGGCGTGGCATTACCTTGTGCAGGTGCTGCGGCCGCGCCTGGGCCATGGCTCGGATGCTGGTGGGCGGCGCACGCCCTGGATCATCGGCGGCATGACGACCATGGCGTTCGGCGGCTTTCTGGCGGCAGTGGCGACGGCACTGATGGGCACGAACCTCGTGGCCGGCGTGGCTCTCGCCATCGTGGCATTCACCCTGGTGGGGCTCGGCGCTGGCGGCTCTGGCACCGCGCTGTTGGTGCTGATGGCGCAGCGTGCCGGTCCGGCGAGGCGTCCGGCGGCGGCGACGATCGCCTGGGTGCTGATGTTTGCGGGCTTCGTGGTGACGGCTGCGACATCTGGCCGGTTCCTCGATCCGTTCACACCTGCGCGGCTGGTGGAGGTGACGGCCTGCGTCGCTGTCGTGGCGCTGATGCTGACGATGCTCGCGGTATGGGGCGTCGAGGGCGCGGCACGCCACGTCGCGCCGGTGGCGCCTGAGGCGCGCGGATTTGTCTTGGCACTGCGCGAGGTATGGTCCGAGCCCGCGTCACGGCGCTTTGCGATCTTCGTGTTCCTCTCGATGCTTGCCTATTCCGCGCTCGAGCTCATCCTCGATCCATTTGCCGGGCAGGTGTTCGGCTTCACGCCCGGCGCATCCACAAAACTGTCCGGCCTGCAGCATGGCGGCGCGCTGGCCGGGATGATCCTCGTGGCACTGGTGACCAACGCCGCCGCCGGCACGCGCGCAGCCTCGTTGCGGGTTTGGACCATGGGCGGCTGTGCGGCCTCGGCGATGGCACTGGTGGCGCTGGCTGCTGTGGGGCTGGCTGGCCCCGGCGCGCCGCTGCAGCCTGTGGTGTTCGTGCTGGGCCTCTCCAACGGCGTGTTCGCCGTCGCGGCCATCGGCTCGATGATGCAGCTGGTGGGCCAGGGTGCATCCGCGCGCGAGGGCGTGCGTATGGGGCTGTGGGGCGCTGCACAGGCGGTGGCGTTCGCTGGAGGCGGGATCGTGGCCACCACCCTCAGCGACATTGCCCGCGCGGTGCTCGACAGTCCGGCCCAGGCCTACGCCTGCGTGTTCGGCGCCGAGGCGTTTTTGTTCGTGCTCGCTGCCCGCCAGGCAGCGTTCGTCTACCAGTCGCAGGCACGTCGGACGTCGGCTGCGATCCCTGTTGTCAACACCAGCGCCATCGTCAGCGCGAGCGGAGGGTAGTCCATGAATGCGATGAGCAAGGCCCCAATCCAGGCCGGCGTTGAGGAATTCGATGTGGTCGTCGTCGGCGGCGGGCCTTCGGGCGCCACCGCGGCGCATGTGCTGGCGGAGAAGGGCCGCAAGGTCCTGTTGCTGGATCGTGCCGGCCGCATCAAGCCCTGCGGCGGAGCCATCCCGCCCCGGCTCATCAAGGATTTCGGGATCCCCGACGAGTTGCTGGTGGCGCGCGCCAATTCCGCCCGCATGATCGCACCGTCCAACGTCGTCGTGGACATGCCGGTCGGCAACGGCTTCGTAGGCATGGTTGATCGGGACGTGTTCGACGAATATCTGCGCAACCGCGCGGCCGACGCAGGTGCCGATCGCCGCACCGGCACGTTCGACCGCATCGAGCGCGACACGGACGGCACGGCGATCGTGCATTACTTCGCCGGCCGCGAGCGCGACAAATCAGTCCCAATGGTCGTGCGCGCCCGCAGCATCATCGGTGCAGATGGCGCCCGCTCGGGCGTGGCGCGCCAGACGGTGAAGAACGCCAGCAAGATGCGCTACGTGTTCGCCTATCATGAGATCGTCCGCGCGCCGGCGGCCAGCGAGACCTTCGATCCGGGACGCTGCGACGTGTTCTACCAGGGCCATATGTCGCCGGATTTCTACAGCTGGATCTTCCCGCACGGCGACACCGTGAGCATCGGCACCGGCACGATGAACAAAGGCTGGTCGCTGCGCGGCGCCATCGGCACGCTGCGCACGGCAACGGGCCTCGACAAGGCCGAGACCATCCGCCGCGAAGGTGCGCCCATTCCGCTCAAGCCGCTGAAGCGCTGGGACAACGGCCGCGACGTCGTGCTGGCCGGTGATGCCGCGGGGGTGGTTGCGCCCGCGTCAGGCGAGGGCATCTACTATGCGATGGAAGGCGGGCGGCTGGCAGCGGTTGCGGCCGACGGCTTCCTCGCCACCGGCAACCCCAAGCACCTTGCCTCCGCGCGCAAGGCGTTCATGAAGGATCATGGCACCGTCTTCCTGGTGCTCGGCATCATGCAATACTTCTGGTACGCCAATGACAAGCGCCGCGAGCGCTTCGTCTCGATCTGCAAGGACAAGGATGTCCAGGAAATGACCTGGGAATCCTACATGCACAAGAAGATCACGCGAAAGAAGCCGGTCGCGCAGTTCAGGATCTTCCTGAAGGATACGGCCCATCTTCTCGGCTTCGCGCGCACTTGACATGGCCGGACCTCAGCACCCAGTCCTGGATCGCTATCGCCGTCACCTTTGTGGTGGGTGGTCTGGGCGGCGCGCTGACGGATGTAAGCCCGTGGTACAAGGCGTTGCGGGTGCCGAGTTGGAAACCGCCGGACTGGGTGTTCGGACCAGGCTGGACGGTGATTCTGTCACTGGCCTGCTATGCCGCGATCCAGGGCTGGCAGGCCATGGCGCCCGGGCCGTTCCGCTGGGCCGTGATGTGCGGGTTCATCGCCAACGGGGCCCTCAACGCCGGCTGGTCCTTGCTGTTCTTCAAGCTTCGCAGGCCCGACTGGGCTTTGGCGGAGGTGCCGTTCCTGTGGCTGTCGGTGATCGTGCTGATCGCCTGTCTTGCGCCTTCCTCCGGCACCGCCGCGTGGTGCCTGGTTCCCTATGCCGTCTGGGTGGTGTTCGCCGCCTCTCTCAACCGCGCTGTGGTGCGTCTCAACGGGCCGTTCGGCCGCGCTGTTTCATCGTGACGCCCGCGCCCCTATTGTCCTGGAGGATGAAGTGACCTCACTCACCGTCGATACCCTGATCGCACCGGCCGAAACAACCGCTCCCCCCTTGGCCGCAACCCCTAGGACAACATCGCGCGTGTCTCCGCATCGCCGCAGCCTGCCCTTGCGTGTCGGTACCCGCGCCTCGCCGCTGGCCCTCGTGCAGACCCGCAACTTTCTTTCGCTGCTCACCCGCATCTGCCCGGTGCTGCGCGGTATGGACGTGTTCCAGGAGCACGTGATGCAGACCACCGGCGACGCGGTGCAGGACCGCAGGCTGGCCGAGATCGGCGGGAAGGGCCTGTTCGCCAAGGAGATCCACGAGGCGCTGCTCGATGGTCGAATCGACTTTGCGGTACACAGCCTCAAGGACCTCGAGACCTCGCTGCCGCCGGGGATCGCGCTGGCCTGCACCTTGAAGCGCGAGGATGCGCGCGACGTGCTGGTGCTGCGTGACTATCACGGTGACGCCGAGCTTGCGGACCCTTATGCGGCGCTCGCCCAGGGCGCGCTGATCGGCACCTCCTCGGTCCGGCGTCAGGCGCAGCTGATGCACGCGCGGCCCGATCTGCGCACCGCGCTGATCCGCGGCAACGTGCAGTCCCGCCTCGGCAAGGTGGCCGCCGGACAGTTCGACGGCTCGCTGCTGGCACTGGCCGGTCTGCGCCGGCTCGGCCTGGAGCATGAGGCCTCGGTCATCATCCCGCCCGACATCATGGTGCCGTCCGCGGCCCAGGGCATCGTGGGTGTCACGGTCCGCAGCTGTGACACCGAGCTGCTCTCCATGCTGTCCGCGATCGAGGACCCCGAGGCCCGCGCGGTGTCCACCGCCGAGCGCGCGCTCCTCGCCGAGCTGGACGGCTCCTGCACCACGCCGATCGGCGGGCATGCGCGCCTGATCGATGGGCGCCTGGTGCTGACCGGGCTTGTCGCCCGCGCCGATGGCTCGTTCCTGGCCAAGCGCACCATCGAGGGCCTGCCGCTTGACGCGAAGCGCCTCGGCACCGAGCTTGGCTGCGCGCTGCGCGCCGACTCACCCTCGGATCTGTTCGCCTGATTTGAGGTCCGACATGGCGTTACAGCCATGTGGGTCATTCCGCAGGCGTTGAACCGAGCGATGAGCTGTCACTTGCCCCTACGTATGCGACGGGTCTGATATTGCGTGCCAACAGGGAGGCACGTCATGATCAAGCTGTATTTCCACCCCTCGCCCAATCCGATGAAGGTCGCGCTGCTGCTCGAAGAAGCGGCCATGCCGTACGAGATCGTCCCGGTCGACACGCGCAAGGGCGAGCAGTTCTTGCCTGAGTTCCTCGCCATCAACCCCAATGGCAAGACGCCGGCGATCACCGATGACGGCCATGCGGTGTTCGACAGCAATGCGATCCTGCTCTACCTCGCCGAGAAGAGCGGCAAGTTCATGGGTGCTGCCGACGATCGCGGCCAGGTGCTGTCCTGGCTGATGTTCATCGCCTCCGGCATCGGGCCGTATTCAGGCCAGGCGGTGCATTTCAAGCATTTCGCGCCCGAGCCCAAGACCTACGCCGTCAACCGCTACACCTTCGAGGCCGAGCGGCATTTTGGCATTCTGGAGAAGCATCTCGGTTCGCGCGAGTTCCTGGTGGGTGATCACTACACCATCGTGGACATCGCGTTCTGGGGCTGGGGCCGCGTGGTGCCGTTCGTGCTCGGCGAGGCGGCCTGGGCCTCCATGCCGAACCTGAAGCGCCTGTTTGACGCAATCAACGCCCGCCCGGCGGCGATCACGGCGGCGGCGCTGCGTGAGAAGTACACGTTCAAGGCGGAGATGGATGACGCGGCCCGCGCCGTCCTGTTCCCGCAGAATGCGCGTCTCGCCGCAGACTGAGACCGAAGTTGCGATCCGGCCCTGGGGTGTCACCCCGGGGCCGGTTGTCTTGCGGATCAAGCCGCTTCGTTAAGACGTTATTAAGTAATAATCGGTTAATTGAAGACCAGATGCAGCGGTTTCGGCCCTGTTTTATGACATTCGATGAATCGACTGCGATTGTTGTTGACCTGGACAGGTCCGATCTGTTGTCTTGTCTCAAGAAGGAGACAAGACAATGCGCAATGAGCCATCGACCATATTCCAGTTTGGCTTTGACTCCACCCAGGGTACCGATCCGAGTGTGCTTGTCGGCATATCGGCGGACATGCTGGCCCAGCCATGGCTGACCCAGGCCGCCCTTGTGCTACCCGTCGCCGTCAAGACCGCGGCCCAGACCATGGTGCTGTATCTGACCGAGACCGGCGACAAGCAGGCGATCAGTGTGGATGACATCCACCAGGGCCAGATCGGTGATTGCTATCTGCTGAGCTCGATCGGCGAGATCACGCTGAACAGCCCTGCCTTCATCCAGAACATGATCCACGCCAATAGCAACGGCACAGAGACGGTAACGCTCTACACCGCCTCAAACGGCCGCCTGCCCGGGTTCGGCACCACCGCGTTCAGGGCCATCTCCGAGGTCGTGACGAACGTGTTTCCAGCGAACTCCGTCAACAACGGCGCCACGCAGGATGTGGTTGGCAACCAGAAGGAGATCTGGGTGCAGGTGCTGGAAAAGGCCTTTGCCACCCTCAACGGCGGATACGGCGCGATCCAGAACGGCGGCTACCCCACGCTCGCGATGGAAGAACTGACCGGCAAGGCCGCCACGACGGTCAGCCCGGCCAGCATGACGTTGTCGCAGCTTCAGGCAGACGTGACCAACAAGGACCTCATCACGATGGACACGAGCCAGGCGTCGTCCACCTACAATCTGGTCGGCGGCCATTGCTACATGTTCGACAGCATCATCGGCAGCGGAACCTCCGCCATGGCACATCTGCTCAACCCCTGGGGCATGGACCAGCCCAAAGATATTCCGATCGCCCAGCTCTCAAAAGCCTTCGTCCAGGTTGACGTCGGGCATTACGCGTAAGCGGCGAACGAGGAAGGCCAGGTCTCTGCCCTGGCCTTCCTCGCTCCAAGCTCACTCGCCGGCGCCGTTCTCGTTGATCGCGTGGGCCATCGGCGCCAGCTTGGAGATCAGCGCGTTCTGTGTGGTGAACGGGATCTTCAGGTCGTCCATGGCCAGTTGGAAGTCTTCGGCGAGGGCGTTGAACTGCGCTTCGCGGACATTCATGCCGGCGTGGGCTTCCTTCATGGACTTGCCGGTGTAGGCGCAGGGGCCGTTCAGCAGCGCGCAGAACTGCGACGCCAGCTCCATTTTAAGGTGCGGGATGTTGGCCTGCGCGAAGCTGTCCTTGATCCTGGGGTCGGCAAGCACGCGATCGATCCCGCGATCGGCCACGCGGGCGAGGCCATCCGTACCGCCGAACGCGTCAAACGCGCTGCGGTCGGGTTCTGCCGCGTGAAGATGGATAGCGGCGGCGAAGGTGGCGGCGACGAGGAAGGCGGTGCGGATAACCCGCATCACATGGGTGAACATTGTGGTGTCTCCTGGATTTGGGGAATGGATCAAAAGCCGACCTGGGCCGAGAGATAGACGCCCTGCTGGTTCTTGATGGTCGCGATCGTGCCGAGGCTCACATAGGCCAGGGTCAACGACACGTTCTTGTTGATGAAATACGCCCCATACAGCGTCTTCCAATCGTCTTCCTTGGTGAAGCCGAGGTTGCTGGCCTTGGTGCGGTATTCGCCGCCAACGACGAAGTCCTTGCTGAACAGATAGGCCAACGAGCCTTCGAACTGCGGCTGGTAGTCGTTGTGCTTGTCGCCACCGAAGCCGAGGATGCCGATCTGGTTGGCCTTGGTCAGGCGCAAGGTGGCGTTGACAAGGATGGAGCTGTCCAGGAACAGCTTGGAGGCTGCGACGTAGTAATCGACGCCTTCGTGATTCTTGGCGCCAACCGCCTTGAGGATGTTGGCGTGGTCGGTCGTCTTGTACTGCAGGCCGGCCGAGACCTCGGGCAGATAGCCCTGGTCGTAGACGAGATTGCCGAACAGGCGGATCTTGGCGCCGACGACATCCTGGTTGAACGTGAAGCCGCGGCCGAGGCCGAGCTTGCCGCCGGTCGGGCCGGTGTCAAACATCAGGCGGTTGTAGGTGAGCTCCACCCGGTCAAACAGGCCGATGCCGGCGCCGGTGGTGACCACGCTGAAATTGGCGAGGCGGGCATAGGTGCCGTGGACGTTGCCGCCGATCGCGTCCTTGGTTCCGTAGCCGGTGATCGGCGCCCAGGTGGAGATGCCGCCGCCGCCGGTGCCTTCGATGTTGGTCACGCCGCCGGTGGCGAGCAGGCGGCCACTTTCGAACATGGTCGAGCTGGAGCCCTGGGCGAGAGCCGGGACAGCGAGGCCCAGGACGGCGCCGAGCGTGATGGCGCAGGACAGCATATATTGTTTCATCATCCACCCCTTCGGTATCGCGCCGCATTCGCGCGACGAACACGGCCGTTACGGAGGGTCAGGCGATGTGGATGCAGGCCTTCGAACGAAAAAGGACCTCCCGTTGCCGGGAGGCCCAATTCTCACGTTCGACGAGGCCCGAAAAGCGTCAGGCCATCTCGGACTTGCGATCGTTCTTCTTGCGCTCATGCGGGTCGAGGTAGCGCTTGCGGATGCGGATGGCCGACGGGGTCACCTCCACCAGCTCGTCGTCCTCGATATAGGCGATCGCCTGCTCCAGGCTCATGCGGCGTGGCGGCACCAGCAGCATCGCGTCGTCCTTGCCGGCCGCGCGGATGTTGGTGAGCTTCTTTTCCTGGATCACGTTCACGTCGAGGTCATTCTCGCGCGAATGCTCGCCGACGATCAGGCCGGTATAGACGCGCTCGCTCGGATTCATGAACAGTGTGCCGCGCTCCTGGAGATACCACAGCGAATACTGCGTGGTCTCGCCGTCGTTGTTGGAGATCAGCGAGCCGTTGCGGCGGCCTTCCATCTTGCCCTTCCACGGGCCGTAGCCGGCGAACAGGCGGTTCATAATGCCGGTGCCGCGCGTATCGGTCAGGAACTCACCGTGATAGCCGATCAGGCCACGCGACGGCATGCGGAACGTCAGGCGAACCTTGCCGCCGCCGGACGGGCGCATGTCCTGCATCTCGCCCTTGCGGCGCGAGATCTTCTCCACGACCACGCCCGAATACGGCTCGTCCACGTCGACGAGCACGTCTTCCATCGGCTCCTCGCGCTCGCCGGTCTCGGGGTTGAGCTGAGTCAGCACGCGGGGGCGGCCGATCGTCAGCTCGAAGCCCTCACGGCGCATCGTCTCGATCAGCACACCAAGCTGGAGTTCGCCGCGGCCGGCAACCTCAAATGCGTCCGATTCCTGGCTTTCGGTGATCTTGATGGCGACGTTGCCTTCGGTCTCACGCATCAGGCGGTCGCGGATCTGGCGAGATGTGACCTTCTTGCCCTCACGGCCGCCGAGCGGGCCGTCATTCACACGGAAGGTCATGGCCAGCGTCGGCGGATCGACGGGGATGGAGGGCAGCGGCGCCATCACTTCCGGCGAACAGATCGTGTCCGGGATGGTGCTGTCCGTCAGGCCCGCGATCGCGATGATGTCGCCGGCCTGCGCCTCTTCGACCGGCACGCGCTCGAGGCCGCGGAACGACATCAGCTTGGTCAGGCGGCCGGTCTCGACGATGGTGCCATCGAGCCGGAATACCTTCAGCGGCATGTTGAGACGCGCACGGCCCTGGTGGATGCGCCCGGTCAGCACGCGGCCGAGGAAGTTGTCGTAGTCCAGGATCGAGGCGTTCATGGCAAATGGCGCGTCGGCGTCGAGCACGGGCATCGGCACATGGCTCATCACCAGGTCGAACATCGGGCTGAGGTCCTTGCGCTCGTCATCAAGCGAGGTGACGGCCCAGCCCTGACGGCCGGAGGCGAACAGCGTGGGGAAATCAAGCTGCTCGTCGGTCGCATCGAGCGAGGCGAACAGGTCGAAGATCTCGTTATGGACCTCGTCGGCCCGTGCATCCTGGCGGTCGATCTTGTTGACCACGACAATCGGCTTCAGGCCGCGCTGCAGGGCCTTGCCGACCACGAACTTGGTCTGCGGCAGCACGCCTTCTGCCGCGTCCACCAGAACGATGGCGCCGTCCACCATACCCAGGATGCGCTCCACCTCGCCGCCGAAATCGGCGTGGCCCGGGGTGTCGACGATGTTGAGGCGCGTGCCCTTCCAGACGACCGAGGTGCACTTCGCGAGAATGGTGATGCCGCGCTCGCGTTCGAGATCGTTGCGGTCCATCGCGCGCTCGGCAACCTGCTGGTGGTCCTTGAACGTGCCGGACTGCTTGAGCAACTGATCGACGAGCGTGGTCTTGCCATGGTCGACGTGGGCGATGATGGCGATGTTACGGATGTCCATGGGGGCGCCTGGCTTCTGCTGGAAACGCCGCGCCGGGGGAAATCCCGGGGCGGCGCATCGTGTGTGCGGCACATCTAGTCAATCGTAGCGTCTTACGCGAGTGCAAAAAAACCGCAGCCGTTCGGTCAGGCGGCGGCGACCACGCCGGAGAGGTCAGCCTGTGGCCGTGCGCCATACTGCGCGATGACCGCAGCGGCGGCGATGCTGGCCGCGCGGCCGCAGCCTTCCAGTGGCTTGCCGGCGGTATAGGCGGCGAGGAAGCCCGCCGCATAGGCGTCCCCGGCGCCGGTGGTGTCCACCACGGTGGTCGTCACGGGCGCTACCGCAACCGTCTCCGCCCCGCGCAGGATGGTGCTGCCGTCCGCACCGCGGGTCAGCACCGCAAGCGCCACATCTGCGCGGGCGCGCTCGGCGGCAACCCGCCAGTCCGCCTCTTCATAGAGGCTCGCGATCTCGGTCTCGTTGGCGAACAGAATATCGACATGGTTGGTGACCAGATCGCGAAACGCCGCCCGGTGGCGATCGACGCAGAAAGCGTCTGACAGCGACAGTGCCACCAACCGGCCGGCTTCATGGGCGGCGGCGGCGGCCTTGCGGAACGCGGCCTGGGCGGCCGGCGGATCGAACAGATAGCCTTCGAGATAGGTTACGGCGGCGGCGGCCACCAGTGCGGGGTCCACACTGTCCTCGTCCAGCGTGACACAGGCGCCGAGGAAGGTGTTCATCGTGCGTTGGCCGTCTGGTGTGACTAGGATCAGGCAGCGTGCGGTTGGCGCGCCGCCGACCAATGGCGGGGTTGGGAAATGCACGCCGACAGCTGCGATGTCATGGCGGAACACCTGGCCGAGTTGGTCGTCCGCCACCTGGCCGATATAGGCGACGCGGGCGCCCATCTGGGCGGCGACGGCGCAGGTGTTGCCGGCCGAGCCGCCGCTGCTTTCGGTGCCGGCAGGCATGGCGGCATACAGCGTGTCCGCCGCATGCGCATCGATCAGTGCCATCGCGCCCTTGCGCATGTCGTGCTTGGTGATGAACCCGTCCGGCACCGGTGCGACCACATCGACGATTGCGTTGCCGATGCCCAGGATGTCAAAGCGCGCAGGTGTGGCGGTCATGTCGGTTCTCCGGAATGTCAGCGCCGCGTATCATCAGGCGACCGCGCCAACAAGGACACGCACAGGGTGACGACATGAACATGCTGACCCCCGCATTGCGTGCGATCCGCCAGATCGGTGACCCGGTGTTTCTGGGCGTGGTGCTGCGCAGTGTGCTGTGGTCGGCGGCGGGGTTCGGGGTCCTCGCCATGGGTCTGTTCTGGGGGCTGCATAGCGCGCTGTCGGACCAGGGCTGGCTGGGCTGGGTGGCAGCGACGTTCGGTGCGCTGGGCGCGGCATTTCTGGCGCTCGTGCTGTTCGTGCCGATCGCGACCGGCATTGCGAGCCTGTTCAGCGAACGTCTCGCGACCGCCGTGGAGGCGCGTTACTATCCGGG